>NZ_CP045333.1:1737500-2040000 GCF_009363335.1 Labrenzia sp. THAF191a | reverse complement strand
GTCAAAGAACCATTCGCCAGTCAGCAAATGCGGCTTTAAAGCCTTCAACCAAAGACGCCGAACCACTTCCCTGTTGCCAGGTCGCTGCGGCAAAGTTGTTTGGTAGAACCAACAGCGAGGAGCGCCGTGTTGGCGGCGCCGCCGTCGATGGAGGGCGTTATACGCATGGCCTGAAGATGAGTCAACACTCTTTGTCAAAAAAGATTCACACAAGCTGAAACGTACGGATTCCCTTATCTAAATCATCGATTTAGTCCCGGAGCCTCGTCTTCTCCCGGGAATTTTTTCGATTTCCTTTTGTCTTTTTTGCTCCGGGAATACGGGAGTGCCCACAGCCTCCCGTATGAGCCCCCTTATAAAGAAGACACCTAGCCCTATTGCGACCACAGAACCGACAAATTCTGCTCGTAACCCACCATCTCGAAGCGGTTCGCCTCGTGGGCATCCGTGCAGAAACAATTGACGATTTAAATCAAACACTGCATGTAGCAGGATCTGTTATGTTTAGCGCCGCTGAAACATACTGGCCGTGGCCCGGGGCTGCGGGCCTCGGATTGACGCGATAGCTTAAAAGGACCGGACAGGTATTAATGCATTTGGGGCCCTTCCATAGCGCGCAGACCCTACGCATAGAGTTAGGTGAAGAGCCGCCGCTGCGCGGCTACGAAGGCCGCAGTGGCATGTCCGACCGTCGGCAGGTGTCTTTGCGCTGGTTTGCAGGTACCGTCCTAACAGGCGTCACATCACTTGTTTTGATGGGTGGAGCCCTCATGGCGGCACTCGACGGTCAATACAGTGTGGAAGCCGCGCCCTCGTCCGGTGCATTTGTGAACGGCTTTGCCCTGTCGAGCGGCGGCGCCAAGGGCGATCGCGTCCTTCGCACCGCAGCCGAATATTCCAGCAAGCATGTCATCGACGTTAATGTGGTCACCCGCGAAGGTGACAGGGATCACATTCGTGTCCAGCCGCATGTCTTCGTCAGCGCAACGCTTGCGACCCGCAAGGATCCGGAACTCGCGGAGCGCATTCCCCCGTTCAATCCGTTGAACATGTTCGCTGACAATAACGACGATGATGGCGGCATCAGTGTTGCCGAAACCGGCACTCCGCTTCCAGCCGATTCCATTTATGGTGCAAAGCTGGAAAGCGAAGTCAGCATTTCACTTGCCCCCTTCCCGTCTTCCAGCGGGGACATAGACCTCGACCGGACACCCTCCGAAACCGAAGTTGAGCTTGCCGTTCGCGAAACCGCGCGCACTCTTTCTATTGACGCTGTCGAAATGGCGGCGAAATCCCTGGTTGATCCGGGCCGCTTCGATTTCAATCTCGCCCTGCAGCCCGACCTGGAACGCTACGCCGTGCGCATCACGCCGGAAAACGTTTCCTTCGTGTCCAAACAGGACGAGGACATCCGCTTTGCCGGGATGGACGAAAGCATCGTTCCCGTAACCAAGGACCAGGATCTGGTCGACGTCATGATGGATTATGACGCGACCGAAGATGAAGCACTTGCAATCTCGACCGCCTTCTCAAGCCTGTTCGGCATTTCGGACCTGACTGAAGGACAAAGATTGCGGATCGCCTATGCACCGTCGCCGGACGATCTGGAGCGGATGCGTCCTGAACGCGTCAGCCTTTATGAGAACACGGAGCACCGCGCTACGGTCGCCCGCTCGGACAGCGGCGCCTATATCGAAGCCAAGGAACCGAGCACGTTCCTTGCTGATGCCTTTGAAGAAGCCGACCGCGTTTCCTATGGCGGCCCGACCCCGGCAATCTACGACAGCCTTTACCAGACGGCTCTCGAACAGGACATGCCTGAAGAGATCATCAACGATCTGGTGCGCATGTTCTCCTTTGACGTCGACTTCAATGCGCGGGTCCAGCCGGGCGACGCCCTTGAGCTGTTCTTCACCGACGGCGACGACAACAGCCCGCCGAAGATCCTGTATGCCGCGCTCAACACCGGCAACACCACACGGGAATTCTACCGGTTCCGCACGCCTGACGATGGCGTGACCGATTTCTATGATGACACCGGTCAGAGCGCCAAGAAGTTTCTTATCCGCAAGCCGCTCAATGGCGGCAAGTTCCGCTCCGGTTTCGGCATGCGTCGCCACCCGATCCATGGCTACACCAAGATGCACCGCGGTGTGGACTGGTCTGCTTCGCGCGGAACGCCGATCATGGCGGCCGGGAACGGCACAATCGTCAAGGCCGGCTGGAGCTCCGGCTATGGCCGCCGTATCGAGCTGCAGCACACGAACGGCTACACCACGACCTATAACCACATGAGTGGTTTTGGCAGCGGCATCCGTGAAGGATCCAAGGTCACCCAGGGCCAGATCATCGGATATGTCGGCTCCACCGGCCTGTCGACAGGCCCGCACCTGCACTATGAAGTGCTCGTCAACGGCCGTTACATGGATCCGATGCGTATCAAGCTGCCGAAGGGCCGCACGCTGGATGGTGAAATGCGCACAGCGTTCGAAACCGAGCGCTACCGCGTCGACACCTTGCTGGATCGTGTCCGCAAGCCGTCGCGGATCGCTGCCATCAACTGACACTCATGAAAAACAAAGTTCGGCCGGGGCCTTGGTGCCCCGGCCGAACTTGTTCATGTCCGCATTCCAGACAGGCTTCGATCATTCAATCCCCGCCTGAGGGATCAGCACCAGCTTGACGCCGGCGACAATCAACCTGCCGCTCATCCAGCTTCCGACACTTCCTTTTGTCGTGCCTTCCCGCGGCGCAGAGCCATGTAGATCGCCGGGATCACCAGAACCGTCAGGATCGTCGACGATGCCAGACCGAAGAGCAGCGAGATCGCCAGCCCCTGAAATATCGGGTCGGTGAGGATAACTGCTGCACCGATCATGGCGGCAAGCGCTGTCAACAGGATCGGCTTGAAGCGGATTGCCCCGGCTTCCAGCAGAACGTCCAGAAGCGGCTTGTCGGGCGTGCGCGAATGCTGGATGAAATCGACCAGCAATATGGAGTTGCGCACGATGATGCCGGCAAGCGCAATGAAGCCGATCATCGATGTCGCCGTGAATGGCGCAGCAAACAGCCAGTGCCCCAGCATGATGCCGATCAGCGTCAGCGGAATTGGCGTCAGGATTACGAGCGGCAGTTTGAAGGAACCGAACTGGGCCACCACAAGGAAGTAGATGCCCAGGATCGCCACCATGAAGGCACCTCCCATGTCCCGGAAAGTCACCCATGTAACTTCCCACTCGCCATCCCAAAGGAGGGTTGGCCGCGTTTCGTCTTCGGGCTGACCATGGAACGAGATCACCGGTTCGCCGTCAGGTCCCCAATCCATGTCCTGGATCTTTTGTCCAACAGCCAGCATCCCGTAAACCGGTGCTTCGAACGCACCGGCCAGTTCACCGGTTACCATTTCAACCGCACGCCCGTTGTGGCGGAACACCGGAAAGGATGTCTTTTCCCTGCGAACCGTCACCACGTCGCCAAGCTCGATCACGCCCCGGCTTCCGGGCAATGCATTGGCCGGCACCGGCGTTGCAAGCACCGCTTCACCGATCACCATGTCGCCCCTGGCTAGATGGATTCGGATCGGAATCGGATAACGCGCCCGGCCTCGATGCGAATAACCGACCTCCGTTCCACCATAGAGACGCCGGACGGTGTCGAAGACATCTCCCTGCTCGACCCGGTGATATTCAAGCCGGTCCTGATCGATGGCGATGCGCACCCGGTCGGCCTGGGTTCCAAAGGAATCATCCACGTCCACGATGAACGGCACGTCCTCGAAGGCCTGGCGAACCTTGCTTGCAACCGCGCGCCTGGTATCGGCGTCGGGCCCATAGATTTCCGCAAGCAGCGTCGCCAGCACCGGCGGCCCCGGGGGCGGCTCCACCACCTTCAACACGGTACCGGCGGGAAGGTCGAGACCTGTCAGCATCTCCCGGATATCCAGCGCGATGTCATGACTGGTCCGGTCCCGCTCCCCCTTCTCGGTGAGATTGATCTGCACGTCACCCTGTTCAGGCAGTGCCCGCAGATAGTAGTGGCGAACCAGTCCGTTGAAATTGAAAGGCGAGGCAGTGCCGGCATAGGTCTGGAACGACAGGATTTCAGGCACCTCTCCCAAACGGGCGACAATCTCCTGAAGAACCCTGTCCGTGTCCTCGACAGAAGACCCTTCCGGCAGATCGGCAAGCACCTGCAGCTCCGCCTTGTTGTCGAATGGAAGCAGTTTCACGGTAACGTCGGTGGTATAGAACAGCGCAAGCGAACCGATGGTGCAGACGCCGACGATCAGCAGAAAGCCCCAGGCGCGCAGGCGCGAACCGATCAACAGTCTGGCGAGTTTCGCGTAAACACGCCCCAGAGCCCCGCCATGGGCCGCAGGCGCATGGGAATGGCCTCCGCCGCGGCCAGCGAATTTCATCATCAGCCAGGGTGTCAGCATCACGGCAACAAAGAACGAAAACAGCATCGCTGCCGACGCATTGGCGGGAATCGGCGCCATATAGGAGCCCATCAAGCCTGAAACGAACAGCATCGGCAAAAGGGCGACGATGACCGTCAGCGTTGCGATGATGGTCGGGTTGCCGACTTCCGCCACCGCCTCCACCGCGGCTTGCGTCCGGCTGCGATCATCCGCCATGCCCCAGTGCCGGGCGATGTTCTCGATAACCACGATGGCGTCGTCCACCAGGATGCCGATGGAAAAAATCAGGGCAAACAGGCTGACACGGTTGATGGTGTAGCCCATCAGGTAGGCTGCAAAGAGCGTGAGCAGGATCGTCGTCGGGATCACCACCAGTGTCACCAGCGCTTCGCGCCAGCCGATCGCCAGTGCGATCAGGACGACAATGGAGACTGTCGCAAGCCCAAGATGGAACAGCAGTTCATTGGCTTTTTCATTGGCGGTCTCACCGTAGTTCCGGGTGATCTCCATATCCACGCCTTCGGGAAAGAGATCTCCGCGAATTGCTTCTAGCCGTGAGACGATTTCATCGGAAATCACCACCGCATTGGTGCCCGGTCGTTTGGCAATGGCCAGCGACACCGCCGGCGCCAAGGTCAATGCTCCATCTTGCTTGCGAATATGGGCGACCCTGTGCTCTGCCGGTTGAGTGGCAAGGTCGATGCGGGCGACATCACGCACATAAACGGGCCGGGCATCACGGGCGGTCAGGAAGAGATTTCCGATCTCTTCGGCCGATTGCAACGTCTCCCCGGCGACCAGAACGCGCTGCTCTCCGGCTTCGCGGACATAGCCTGCGCGGAAGGACTTGTTGGCGCCCTCGATCTTGGCAGCCAGCTGCTGCAGCGTGATGCCGTAAAGCGACAGTTTTTCCGGGTCAGGTTCAACGCGAATGGCTTCCGGCTACTCCCCGACGATGAACGTGAGACCGATGTCCGAGAGCTTGGCGATTTCGGTCTGAAGTTCACGCGCGATCCGGGTCAACCCGTTTGCCGTCCACCGCTCGGCGCCCCCCGGTGTCGGCGTCAGCGTAACGACGACAATGGCGACATCATCAATACCCCGGCCAACAATCAATGGCTCCGGAATGCCGACGGGGATCCGGTCCATGTTGGCGCGGATCTTTTCGTGCACGCGCAAGATGGCAGCGTCCGCGTCGGTCCCGACGAGAAACCGTGCCGTTACCAGCACACGGTCGTCCTGGGTCTGGGAATAGATATGCTCGACACCATCGATCGCCTTGACGATCGTCTCCAGCGGTTCCGTCACCAGTTTGACCGCATCATCCGCATTGAGGCCGTTGGCTTCCACATGAATATCGACCATCGGCACGGAGATTTGCGGTTCTTCTTCACGTGGCAGGGCAACAAGAGCAATCAGCCCGAGGGCAAGGGAAGCCATCAGGAACAGCGGGGTGAGCGGTGACCCGATGAAGGATCGGGTCAGCCATCCGGCAAAACCGAGCTTCATGGCACCAACACCCGATCACCGGCATGCAGTCCTGTCAGGATTTCGACCAGAACCGTCCCGTCGTGAAGAACATTTGCGCCTGGAACCACGGCGACATCCTGGGAGCCAGCCGGAACGACAACCTGCACATAATCGACACCATGCCGGATCGAGAGAGCAGCTTCCGGCACCGCAATGACCTGACGCTCGCCGACGGGCACATGAACAAGGGTGCGTTCGTTGACGAAATAGTCTCCCAGGCCATCGACGTCGACATCCGCCGTCACCCGGCCTTCGGTAATTTCGGGATAGACCTTCACGATCGTTCCGAAGGTTTGCCGGGTTGCGGTGCTCCCGGTCTCCGCAGCCGCGGTCTTGGGGTCAAGACCACGTCCACCCAGCAGGACTTTCTCCCCTGAGGTTATTTGGGCGGCATGACGTTCCGGGATGGAGAGACGCAGGAAGTAGCGGCCGCTGGCAATCCGGGCGACCTCCTCTCCCGGCAGAATGACCGAGCCTTCCGTGACCGGCACCGTCAGAACGCGTCCGGCATTGGGGGCCAGGATTTCGCCTTCGCTGGCGCGCTGGCGTACGACCGCCATCTCCGCTTCCGCCGCAACGGTCTGGTTGGTGACCACATCGAATTGTGTGCGCACCTGGTCCAGCCGGCTTTGTGCCGCGCTGCCACGGGCAACCAGTTGCTCCACACGCTCCAATTCGGTGCGGGCATTGTGAAGCTGGGAACGCAGAACCTCGATCCGGGCTTCTGCAGCCCCCAGCTCGAGTGCAATTTTCTCGTCAACGACCAGGGCAATGACCTGGTCAGCCGTCACGACATCGCCCTCGCGCACGGAAATTGTCTTTATGGTTCCGCCAATGCGGGCGCGGGCTGGAACGACCGTCCGGCTTTTGACCTCGGCAAATACCGCCTTGGTTTCCGGTACGGTGATCGGCTCGGCCAGAAATTCGCCGGCTCGAGCCACCGGCGCGGCACCCGACGCTGCAGCCAGCGTCAACAGGAAGAAAATGAAGATACCGCGGCTCATCTTGTCCTCTACCTTACGAGAAGGCCACTCCCGGTTTCATGCCGAGCTTCTTGAAAATGATTGCTGCCGGACAAAAGCCGGTGACGGATGCCTGCATCAGGTTCAAGCCGACAAAGGCGTTGAGCAGATACCAGTAGGGCGAAACGTAAAATCCCAGCGCCAGGGACAAGAGCACCATGGCACCTGCAAACATCATGACTGCACGGTCGACTGTCATTTGAGTCTCCTTGATCGGATCCGCCGCCCCGGGTTTCACCGAAGCGCGGCAATTGTTTCATATTTATGAATATATGAATACCACAGCTTTTCGCGGGCCCGTTTGACAAAACGCAAATGCCCGGGCCAATCGAGGCACAAACGAAAAACCCGCGGAAGTGACCTTCCGCGGGTTTCCTTTTCATTTCTTTCAGCTTGCCTCAGATCAGGCGGCTGCGCTTTCCGAGCCTTCCACCTGGAACATCAGGCGGTCTGACCCAGCCGTGACATCCACCGTCTGGCCGTCGAGGATTTCGCCGGCAAGCAGTTTTTCGGCGAGAGGATCCTGAACGTCCTTCTGGATCACCCGTTTCAGCGGCCTGGCTCCGTAGGCCGGGTCGTATCCCTTCTGCGCCAGCCAACCGAGAGCGCCGTCGTCCAGTTTCAGCGTGATCTTGCGATCGCTGAGGAGAGCCCGCAGGCGCTCCAGCTGGATCTTGACAATATCGGCCATCTGCGCCCGCTGCAGGCGATGGAACAGCACGATCTCGTCGAGCCGGTTCAGGAACTCCGGTCGGAAATGACCCCGCACGGCACTCATCACCTCGTCGCGAACCGCATCCGTATCCTGACCTTCCGGCTGGTTGACCAGATACTCGGCCCCCAGGTTCGAGGTCATGATGATCAGTGTGTTGCGGAAGTCGACCGTCCGGCCCTGACCATCGGTCAGGCGACCGTCGTCCAGCACCTGCAACAGCACGTTGAACACGTCGCTATGCGCCTTTTCGATTTCATCGAAAAGCACGACCTGATACGGGCGCCGCCGAACGGCTTCCGTCAACGCACCACCTTCCTCGTATCCGACATAGCCGGGAGGCGCGCCGATCAGACGGGAAACGGAGTGCTTCTCCATGTATTCCGACATGTCGATCCGCACCATCGCGCTGTCGTCGTCAAAGAGGAACGACGCAAGTGCCTTCGTCAGCTCGGTCTTGCCGACACCGGTCGGCCCGAGGAACATGAACGAGCCGATCGGCCGGTTCGGATCCTGAAGGCCGGCACGCGACCGGCGCACTGCAGTGGAAACCGCATGAATGGCTTCTGCCTGGCCGATGACCCGGTTCGCCAGCATGTCTTCCATCTGAAGCAGCTTTTCGCGCTCGCCTTCCAGCATCTTGTCGACCGGAATACCGGTCCACTTCGAAACGACCTGGGCAATGTGAGCCGGCGTAACGGCTTCATCGACCATGGCATCGGCATCCTCTGAAGCTTCCGCTTCGGCGAGTTTGCGTTCCAGCTCCGGAACCACGCCGTAGGCAAGCTCACCAGCCTTGGCCAGATCACCGCGACGCTGCGCGATTTCCAGGTCGATGCGGGCCTGTTCCAGCTGTTCCTTGATCTTCTGTTCAAGGTTCAGCTTTTCCTTCTCGCCCAGCCAGCGGTTGCTGAGTGCCTGCGACTTTTCTTCCAGATCCGTCAGCTCCTTCTCGAGCCTGGACAGACGATCCTTGGAAGCTTCGTCGCTTTCTGCCTTCAGGGCTTCGCGCTCGATCTTGAGCTGGATGATCCGGCGATCCAGTTCGTCCAGTTCCTCCGGCTTGCTGTCGACCTGCATCCGCAGCCGGCTGGCGGCTTCGTCCACAAGATCGATTGCCTTGTCCGGCAGGAACCGGTCGGTGATGTAGCGGTTGGAAAGAGACGCTGCCGAGACGATGGCACTGTCGGTGATACGGACCCCGTGATGGAGTTCGTACTTCTCCTTGATCCCGCGAAGGATCGAAACCGTGTCCTCGACCGTCGGCTCACTCACGAACACCGGCTGGAACCGGCGCGCCAGAGCGGCATCCTTTTCAACGTGCTTGCGATATTCGTCCAGCGTCGTCGCACCGACACAGTGCAGCTCGCCGCGCGCCAGAGCAGGTTTCAAGAGGTTGGAGGCATCCATGGCCCCATCCGCCTTGCCGGCGCCAACCAGCGTGTGCATCTCGTCGATGAACAGGATTACCTTGCCCGCGGCCGCCTGAACTTCGGACAGAACACCCTTCAGTCGCTCCTCGAACTCACCCCGGTATTTCGCACCGGCAATCAGCGAGCCCATGTCGAGCGCAAGAAGCTGCTTGTCCTTGAGTGATTCCGGTACATCGCCATTGACGATGCGCAGCGCAAGGCCCTCGGCAATCGCAGTCTTGCCGACCCCTGGTTCACCAATCAGAACCGGGTTGTTCTTGGTACGGCGCGACAGGACCTGGATGGTCCGGCGGATTTCCTCGTCACGGCCGATCACCGGGTCGAGTTTGCCTTCCCGGGCAACCTGGGTCAGATCCCGAGCGAATTTCTTCAGCGCGTCATACTGGTTTTCGGCAGTTGCGGTATCGGCCGTCCGGCCCTGGCGAAGCTGGTTGATCGCCTCGTTCAGTCCGTTTGGCGTAATGCCGTGCCGCTTCATCAGCTTGCCGGTTTCGCTGTCGCTGTCCATGGCAAGGGCGAGCAGAAGCCGCTCCACGGTGACGAAACTGTCTCCGGCCTTGTCGGCGATCTTCTCGGCTTGCTCGAACAGGCGTGCGGTTGCCTGGCCCATGTAAAGCTGTCCGGAACCACCGGAAACTTTCGGCATCTTGTCCAGAAGGCCTTCAAGATCGCCCTTCAATGCCTTGGCGTTGCCGCCGGCACGGTCGATCAGGCCACTGGCCATGCCTTCGGGATCATCCAGAAGAACCTTCAGGATGTGTTCAGGTGCGAATTGCTGATGGCCCCGCCCCAAGGCAAAGGTCTGAGCGGACTGAACAAAACCGCGCGCACGCTCAGTGTATTTTTCAAAGTTCATAAGTTACCTCCTACCCGTCCGCACCACCCGAAGCGTGGGGAACGATCTGGAATACGGACCCCTGATACGGGCATCCGCACAGCCTTTTGCAGTGCTGCTCCTCTAATATAGTGTTGCATATTCACCACAAAAGCCCCTGCGGCATCTTATTCTGTGCCGTCCGGAACGGATGTCTGCAAGGCAAACAAAAAACGGCGCCCATCATGGACGCCGTTTTATCTGTTTCAGCTTTATCGAGGCTGACTATCTACCGGATCATTCTCCGGCAGGTGCCTCGGCCGGAGCCTCTTCAGCTGCCTTGGCACGGCGCGGGCGCGCAACCCGGCGGCGCGGTTTCGGCTGATCCGCTTCGTCGGAACCGCCGGAAGCTTCAGCACCGTCCGCGGCTTCCGCCGTAGCCTGGCCTGCGTCAGCCTGATCACCGGAAGCCCGGCGCGGCGTGCGCGCACGAGGTGTCCGGGGGCGGCGGCGCGGCTTTTCGTCCGCTTCGTCGTCGCCGGCTTCGGCTTTCTCTGCCTTCTGGGAAGCGCCGTTGACCTTACCTTCTTGATCGATGACAGGCATGTCGTCGATGAAAGGCTGCGGGCTGTCGGCATCCATCAGGTCGTTGTCCGAGGAGGACACGTCCTGGGAAGGCCGTTCTGTACCATTGGAGTGGCCTGAGCCATTCGTTGCCGCGGCTTCGAAACCGTCTTCGGCTTCGTTGCGGGAAGAGGCATGCGCCATCGGCTGCTGTTGCGGCTGCGCGGCAGCCACAATGCGCAGATAGTGCTCCGCATGCTGGTTATAGTTCTCGGACATCACCCGGTCGCCGGATGCCTGGGCATCCCGTGCAAGCTGCTGGTACTTCTCTGCAACGTGCATCGCAGTACCGCGGATTTTCACATCAGGACCGTTTGATTCGTAAGTCCGGGTTAACGGATTTGGGCCCTTGCGGCCCCGTCCGCGCATACGCTTATTGCTTTGATTACCTGGTCTCATCCTGCCGTTTTCTCTTAAGGAACGGCGGTCAGCTTGACGCTGACCCAACATCGGAATTGCCTAAAACCGACACGAAATACCTGCCGAAACCAACAATGCTGGTTAGCGGCTGTCATTGAAAACATACGCAGCGCGCTAAAGGCCGCTGGCCAACGCGATTGTCTTTTTCTTCGACAGTCCGAAACACCGGATAGTCCGATTTGCAACGGTTTCCAAAACGCTGAAGTTGCGCCGGTTCCCAGCTGCCGGATGCGCATGCCCCGCTAAACGCTGATAACATTTCCGGTCTCGGCAAGAGGAACGTACCCGTTTCCGTTGCGATTTCCAAGTGCTTTTTCGCCTTTGGATCAAATCCGCAAAATTAGAGCCTGCGCCCCACCACGACACGGTCGTTTCCGGAAAGATCTTTAATGATTTCAATCTCTACAAAGCCATGATGACGCAGCTGTTTTTTCAGCTCCTCTCCTTGATCGAAGCCGATTTCGAGAGCAATCCAACCGCCCGGGCGCAGCAGCTTCACCGCATCCGTGACAATACGAACATAGGCTGTCAGGCCGTCCTCGCCGCCGTCAAGAGCAAGCTTCGGGTCATGCTGAATCACTTCGCGCGATAACTCGGCGAGGACAGCGCTGCGGATATAGGGCGGGTTGCTGACGACCCAGTCGAAGCCGCTTTCCGGCCGCAGGGCGGAGGTATAGTCCGCCCGCACGGGAAGAAACCGGTCTTCCACGCCGTGCAGAGAGGCGTTGCCTGCAGCACATTCAAGCGCCTGTTCCGAGAGGTCCACCGCGATCATCCGGCTTCGGGGCAACTCGGCCAGCAACGTGACGGCGATCGCTCCCGTGCCCGTGCCGATATCGCAGATAAACGGTGCTTCTTCAGGAGCACATCTTTCCAGAACGGCATCGATCAGGGTTTCAGTGTCCGGCCGGGGCTCCAGCGTTGCCTCGTTCAAACAAAATCGCCGACCGTAGAAATCTCGTTCTCCGAGTATCCGGCCGACGGGCATGCCTTCCAGGCGTTTCCGCGCATGGGCCTCTGCAAGTTCGGCCGCACCAGGTGCTGCCTCTTCCTGTTCTCGAAAGACAAGATCCGACAGGGGCAGCTCGAGCGCCGCGCTGACCAGAAGCCTTGCATCCAGTTCCGGTGTCGGCAAACCGGCCACCCGAAACCGGTCGCGCACGGACCGGTAAAGCTGGCCGATGGTCACCTCAGGCCTCTTCGGTTGCCAGAAGATTGGCCTGGTGGTCCAGGATCAACGGCTCGATGACCTCGCCGAGTGCTTCCCCGGAAAGGATCTGCTCCAGCTTGTAGAGCGTCAAGCCGATACGATGATCTGTCACGCGGCCCTGCGGGTAGTTGTAGGTGCGGATACGCTCCGATCGGTCGCCGGACCCGACCTGTAGGCGCCGGGCCTCGGTCCGCTCGCTCGCAGCCCGCTCGCGCTCCTCGTCATAGATGCGCGCCCGCAGAAGCTGCATGGCTCGCGCCTTGTTCTTGTGCTGCGAGCGTTCATCCTGAACGGCGACGACGATACCCGTCGGCAAGTGCGTGATGCGCACGGCAGAATCGGTCGTGTTGACGTGCTGACCACCTGCGCCCGATGCGCGATAGGTGTCGATCCTCAAGTCGCTCTCCTGAACGTCGATATCGACGTCCTCCGCCTGAGGCAGCACGGCAACGGTTGCCGCCGACGTATGAATACGTCCGCCCGACTCGGTCGCTGGCACCCGTTGCACCCGGTGAACACCGGACTCGAATTTCATCTTGGCAAAAACGTTGTCGCCGGAAACGGACGCGATCACTTCCTTGTAGCCGCCGACTTCACCTTCGCTGGCAGACAGGATTTCCACCTTCCAGCCCTGAAGTTCGGCATAACGCTGGTACATGCGGAAGAGATCACCGGCAAAGAGAGCCGCCTCGTCGCCGCCGGTCCCCGCCCGCACTTCCAGGATGGCATCGTTGGAGTCCGCCTCGTCCTTCGGCAACAGCCCGATGCGTACATCCTGGGCCAGTTCTTCGACGCGCTCTTCCAGCTCGTCGCGCTCCATCTCGGCAAGCTCGCGCATTTCCGCGTCGGAGGACGGATCCTGCACCAGTGACTTTGCACCGGCCAGATCCTGTTCCGCCTTGATCAATGCACGGATTTTGCCGACCAACGGCTCCAGTCCGGCATATTCCCGCGACAGCTTTACATAAGCGCCCGGATCCGGATTGGCGGACATCATGTGTTCGAGTTCAGCGAACCGGTCCAGCAGGGTATCAAGTTTGTGACGCGCCAGCATACGCGCTGATTCTCCAGAAATTATCGCTTTGACGGTGAGTTACGCCCGTTAGCGCTAAAGGGCAACATCGGTTTCGGCGGCAAAGCGCTTCAACACTTCCCGTATGTTGCTGTCATCGTGTCCCGGCTCCAGTCGCGGCAGCAACCTGGCGGACAGGCGGCCGGCATCGAGGGTCCGAAGCATGGCTTTCACCGGCCCAAGAGACGCGGGCGCCATGGAAAGGTCCCTGAATCCCAGGCCGATCAGCGCCATGCCTTCAAGCGGACGGCCTGCAAGCTCTCCGCAAAGGGTCACGGGCACATGAGCCTTATTTGCGGCATCCACGATGGATTTCAAGGCCCGTAGGAAGCCGACGCCCAATGTGTCGAACCTGTCGGCAACACGCGTGTTGCCCCGGTCGACCGCACAGAAGAACTGGAACAGATCGTTGGAACCGACAGACACGAAGTCGACATGGCCCATCAGCTCTTCCAGTTGGAACAGCAGCGAAGGCACTTCCACCATCACGCCCAGGCGGATGTTTTCCGGCGTGGCGTGACCGTGGCGGCGCAGGTGTTTGACTTCCTTGTCCACCAACGATTTGGCCTGCAGGAATTCATCGACCACGGCGACCATCGGGAACATCAGTTTCAGGTCCCGGCCAGCGGCCGCATGCAGCAAAGCTCGGATCTGGGTTCTGAGCAGGCCCGGCCGATCAAGGCCGAGGCGCAGTGCGCGCCAGCCCATCGCCGGGTTTTCCTCCTGGATCGAGCGTAGATACGGCAGCACCTTGTCACCGCCGATATCGAGCGAGCGGAACGTAACCGGCCGGCCCGCCGCCGCATCGAGAACCTGGCTGTACTGGGACTGCTGCTCCCGCATGCGCGGGAACGAAGACGCCACCATGAACTGCAGTTCGGTGCGGAACAGGCCTACCCCGGCTGCGCCAGCCTCATCCAGGTGCGGCAGGTCGACGAGAAGACCCGCATTCATCTGAAGCGAGATGTCGACGCCGTCCCGCGTGACGGACGGCTTGTTGCGCAGGCGCCGGTACTGGGCCTGTCGCCGCGCACGGAAGCGGACTTTTTCCGCGTAGGCATTTTCCAGATCGGCGGCCGGGCGCAAGTGCACTTCGCCGGTGTCGCCATCCACGATGATCGCGTCGCCGCCATCGGCCAGGCTGACGATATCATCCACGAGTCCGACCGTCGGGATACCGAGCGCCCTGGCAACGATGGTCACGTGGCTTGTCGGACCGCCCTCTTCCAGCACCAGGCCGCGAATGCGGTCGCGGCCGTAGTCCAGCAGTTCCGCCGCACCCATGTTGCGGCCAACGACGATCGCATCCTGGGGCAGTTCATCCAGGCCCGGGCCGTGTTCGCGGCCCATGAGTTCGCGGATAAGCCTGTGGGCAAGGTCGTCGAGGTCGTGCAGGCGCTCACGC
This sequence comes from Labrenzia sp. THAF191a, assembly GCF_009363335.1. Classification (GTDB taxonomy): domain Bacteria; phylum Pseudomonadota; class Alphaproteobacteria; order Rhizobiales; family Stappiaceae; genus Roseibium; species Roseibium algicola. Next base: position 2,025,338 of record NZ_CP045333.1, on the reverse strand, counting down.
AGATACGGATCGGTCTGGCGCAGCATCCGGGCGCGCGTGTCACTCTGGACCTTTTCGACGGCAGCCTCGGCGGTCAGGCCGTTGCGGATCGCTTCCTCGATCTTCCGGATCCAGCCGCGGTCGTAAGCAAACATGCGGTAGGCTTCCAGCACCTCGCGGTGCTCGCCGATGGCCGCGATCTCTCCGCTGGCCAGCAGATCGTCGATCGAAAGCCGCAGCCGGTTGATGGCAGCTTCCAGGCGCCCCTTTTCCCGGTCCGTATCTTCAGCGATCAGGTTCGTGACGACGACACGCGGTTCATGCAGAACCACATGACCGAGGCCGACACCTTCGGCAAGGCCAACACCGTTGGAGGTGATCGGCCGGGAAAGATCCAGACCGGTGGCCTTCTGGGAAATGGCTTCCAGTTCGCCGGCGGCCACCATTTCGGCGATCACCATGGCCGTCGTCTGCAGCGCTTCGACTTCGTCTTCCAGATAGGTCCGGTGAGACTTGTTCTGGACGACAAGCACGCCAAGTGTCCGGCCGGCCCTCAGGATCGGCACACCGAGGAAGGAATTATAGGCCTCTTCACCCGTTTCCGGCAGATAGGCAAAGCCCGGGTGGGCACTGGCGTTGGGCAGGTTCAGCGGCCGGGCTTCGGCCGCGATCAGGCCGACAAGACCCTGGCCGACGCGCAGCGAGGCATTGTGGACCGCTTCGCTCTTCAGACCTTCGGTCGCATAGAGTTCGAGAACACCATCGGCGCGCAGGATATAAACGGAACAGACTTCCGCGACGACGTTCGAGGCGATCAACACCACGATCTTGTCGAGTCGCTCCTGCGCCGTGATCGGCTCCGCCATGACTTCGCGAAGCCGACGGAGCAGAAGGCGCGGTCCGGCTAGGTTGCTGCGCATAGCGCCCCCGTTGATCCCGCTTCAAACAGGCCCCTTTTCTACAGGGGCCTGCCTCCCGGATGAACTATCCGTCCAACCCGTATAGCGAATGCAGAGTCCGCACCGCAAGTTCTGCATATGCTGAATCAATAAGCACAGAGATCTTGATCTCGGATGTGGTGATGGCCCGGATGTTGATACCCTTGGACGCGAGGCCGCGGAAACACTGGGCCGCGATGCCTGCATGCGAGCGCATGCCGATGCCGATGACGGAGACTTTCACCACGTCACGGGCGCCCTCAAGGTTCTGGAAACCGATGACGCCGCGATTGTCTTCCAGCACCTTGTTGGCGCGTTCGAAATCGCCCTCGGGAACTGTGAAGGTGATGTCGGTGGTCTTGCCATCCGGCGAAATGTTCTGGACGATCATGTCGACGTTGATGTTGGCATCCGCCAGCGGACCGAACACGGATTCGGCGACACCCGGCTTGTCGGCAACGTCACGAAGAGAGATCTGGGCTTCGTCCTTGGCGTAGGCGATGCCGGTGACAACCTGCTGTTCCACGAGTTCATCCTCGTCGCAAATAAGAGTTCCAATCGGAAGGCCGTTCTCGCCGACCTGGGGCGCATCCGGATCGTCAAAGCTGGAGCGCACGAATGTTCTGACGCCATGAACCATGGCCATTTCCACGGAGCGCACCTGGAGCACCTTGGCGCCGAGCGAGGCCATTTCGAGCATTTCCTCGAAAGACACCCGGTCAAGACGCTGCGCCTTGGGCACGATGCGCGGATCGGTGGTGTAGACGCCGTCGACATCGGTATAGATATCACAGCGGTCGGCCTTGATGGCAGCGGCGATGGCAACGGCGCTGGTGTCGGACCCGCCGCGACCCAGGGTCGCGATCCGGTTGTCCGGCGCCACACCCTGGAAGCCCGCGAGCACGGCCACCTGGCCCTGCTCGAGACGCTCGCTCAGGAAGCCTCCCTCGATGTCGCGGATGCGGGCCGCGCCGTGGTTCTCGTCGGTCTTGATCGGCACCTGCCAGCCTTGCCACGACCGGGCGTTGACACCCATGTCCTGCAGCACGATGGCCAGGAGACCGGACGTCACCTGCTCGCCGGAAGCAACCACGGCATCATATTCGCGGGCATCGTGGAGCGGTGATGCCTCACGGCAAAACTCCACCAGCTTGTTGGTCTGTCCGGCCATGGCCGAAACTACCACCGCGACCTGATGGCCGGCGTCCACTTCCCGTTTGACATGGCGGGCGACGTTACGGATGCGATCGAGATCGGCAACCGAAGTCCCGCCAAATTTTAAAACCAGTCGGGCCATACCACTCGTATTCTTTATAGTCGTGTCTGGAAGCGCTGTTGCGCCTCTGGGATCGGCGCACATGCATACAGGCTGCGTTCCTTTGCTGCAACTGGGTGTCTTGACAAATAGTCTCAGACCTTGGAACGACTTCGAACCGTTGAATGACCAGGCGAAGCGCCAAGCCGCTTCACGCTCTTGAAAGGACCGTCCGATGACTGGCAGGGCTCAGGAAACCAGAAGCACGATCGACAGCGAGGAAGTCGCGCGCTTTTCCGCCATGGCAGAAGAGTGGTGGGACCCGACGGGCAAGTTCAAGCCATTGCACAAGTTCAGCCCGGTGCGGCTGGGCTACATCAAGGACCATGTCTGCCGGCATTTCGGCCGCGACCCGAAGACCACGGACGCATTCAAGGGGCTGCGCTGCCTCGATATCGGCTGTGGCGGCGGCCTGTTGAGCGAACCGATGGCACGGCTTGGTGCCGATGTGGTCGGCGCGGACCCGTCCGAAATCAACATCGAGATCGCCCGCCTTCACATGAAGACTTCCGGCCTCGAAATCGACTACAGGGCAGAAACCGCGGAAGCATTGGCAGCGGCGGGGGAGACCTTTGACGTTGTGTTCAACATGGAAGTGGTCGAGCACGTCGCCGATGTACCGCTGTTCCTGGAGGCCACCGCGCAAATGGTCCGTCCGGGTGGGCTGATGTTCGTCGCGACCATCAATCGCACGCTGAAAGCCTATGCACTTGCCATCGTCGGTGCCGAATACGTGCTGCGCTGGCTGCCGAAGGGCACCCATTCCTACGAAAAGCTGGTCCGCCCTTCCGAAATCGAAGGCCCGCTTCAGACCGCGGGGCTCACCATGATCGATCGTTGCGGCGTCACCTACAACCCGCTGACAGACACCTGGGCCAGATCGCGCGACATGGACGTGAACTACATGCTGCTGGCGGAACGGGCGAAAAACAGCTGATGAGCGATCCGATCCTGTTCGTACCGGGCCTTCTGTGTACCGAAGCGCTCTACGCCCCGCAGATAGTTGCCTTTGCCGACCGACCGATCATGGTGGCAAACCACCGCGAACATGACAGCATCAAGGCGATCGCCGCCAGCATCCTGGAAAAAGCACCGGAGCGGTTTTCGCTGATCGCCCTGTCCATGGGCGGCTATGTCGCCATGGAAATCATGCGCGAAGCGCCGGAGCGGGTCGGCAAGCTTGCTCTTCTGGACACCAACTCCCGGCCGGATACGCCCGACCAGTCGGAGCGCCGGCAGTTCCTCATCGACCTGACCCGCAAGAAGGGCTTTTCCAAGGTGCCCCATCTGCTTTACCCCGGGTTCGTTCATGAAAAGCGCGAAGAAGACGAAGAGCTGAAGGCAATCGTCGTCGAGATGGCTCAGGAAACCGGGCCCGAGGCCTTCATCCGCCAGCAGACCGCGCTTATCAACCGCATCGATTCCCGCCCCCGTCTCGGCGAAATCGCATGCCCCACGCTTGTGCTGGTCGGTGATGGCGACCGGCTCACACCGGTTGAAATCTCGCAGGAAATCCACGACCACATTCCCCAAAGCGAATTGGCGGTGATCCAGGGCAGCGGCCACCTGTCACCTCTTGAAGCCCCTGAAAAGGTAACGGCGACACTGCGCGATTTTCTCAATCTCCCTTAAGCCCGCAAATCGGCTGCACAAACCTGCGGCACAAATGCCTTTTACGTAAGAATCGGTATGCGATTTGATCCGTGTCAAAGCTTGGCCTTGATGCAAAGGTACAGTTACGTCACCTTTGGAGCGGGGCCCTGCGCTGGCAATGACAGAATGCGCAGGTCCGGGGACGGCAAGCCGGCGAAGAACGCCATGGCCAGCCGCAGGACGTCACACGAACAACCGGAGGATCTTTCATGCCGACGAAAAGCAATACAGGTGCCTTCGACTTCAGCGCCATGATGGCCGAATGGCCCAAGCTGCCGGAATGGCCGGCACCGACCGAATGGCCAATGCCTGCCTTTTCCAACTGGGCGTTTGCCGAGCGCGAAGACCGAATTGAAGCCAAGGCCATCGCAAGCTTCCAGAAAGTGGGCAAGACCATGTGGACCCATGCCGAAAAGGCGTTTGATGACCACATGAATTTCGTCAGCCACCGGCTGCACCAGGACATGGAATGCGCCAAGTCCCTCAGCCAGTGCGCTGCGCCGGAAGAAACCATGGCAACCCTGCAGGATTTCTATTCCAGAATGGCGAGCGAATATCAGGACCATTTCGAGAAGCAGGCCGCCCTCTTCCGTGACAGCTTTTCTGAAAGCGCCGCCGTGGTTGAGGAGCTCAATGAAACGGCGATGGAAAGCGTCAACGAGATGAGCAAGGCTGCAGAAGAAAGCCTGGAAGAAACCAAGGCTGCGCTGAAACCGGCACAGGCGCGGCGCAAGCCGTCTTCCGCGAAATCCTGACATCCTCGCCTGACCGGCCCTATACCGATTAACCTGCTTCATCCGCCCGGGCTGAAGCAGGTTTTCATTTTGGCTGTCATGGAAAAATTCCAGGCGCCTGGCTCCACCAGCTCCCGATGAAGCCGTTGCGGCGTAGCACAGTTCGGAAGCCAGGAAGACGCCAGAACCCAAACCGATCAGCAAAGCGCGCTCTGAAGGGGCGCTTACGCCCGTTTGAGCAGCGTCCGGGCCGCTTCCACGGCAATCTGCAACCGCTTGGGGTTGGACGGCTTCGGAACGACTTCAGCCCCTCCATAGCGATTCTTCAGGTCCACCTTGTCCGTATTACCGGTATGGAAGATGATCGGCACTTTCTGAGCATGCAGCGTGTCAGCCAGCGGATAGACAACGCCATCGGCCAGATCGACATCCAGAAGCGCCAGCTCTGGCGGCTCGGAAGACATGCAGGAACGTGCCTCGGCAACGGTCGCGAATGGCCCGACAACCTGCAAACCCATGCCAGACAGGATATCTTCCAGCATCCAGGCGATCAGCGGCTCATCTTCCGCCACCATCACACGTATCGTATCGGGCATGTTCATCTCAGTCATCGACATCGGGAACCTCGGCACAGCATCATGATTATAAATGTTTGTTTCAATATTCAACACCGACAACCCGAGAAAGTTCCCAAGTCGATGTAAATTTTAAATATCCAAAATAATTAACAATGATTAACACTACGTAAGAAATTTTTCGGAACAAACCTACTACATAAACGCAATATATCTTCTTCTACGTGATCTTCATCTGAGACTACCGAAAGAGAAACGCCTCCTTCCCGGTAACCTGAACTTCCGTCGAAACGGCTGAGAAACCGCGATTGCAGGGAAATTGCAGAGGCCGGCAACCCGGACGCGAAGCTCCCGGCCCTTTCCTGGGTACGCCACGAACTTCAAGCTGAAAGTCGCCTGAACTCAGTTCTTGTCGTCAGGCAGTTCAGGAAGTGCGAACACCTGGATGCCCTCGTCAAGCAATGCCTCGACATCCTTGGGCGTTGTCTCGCCATAGATGCTGCGTTCTTCAGCTTCGCCATAGTGGATCTTGCGGGCTTCCGCCGCAAAATTCTGACCGACGTTTTCCGAACTTTCGACGATACGCGCACGCACCAGCCGAAGAGCTTCGAGGATTTCCTTCTGCTGCACATCCTGCGGCAACAGGGCGGACGGGCGCATTTCGGTCGAGGCAGCGGCCGTCGGCGCATCGGCCTTGTTGGCAGCGGCTGCGGCCACCGACTGCATTTCCGCCTGCGCGGCACCGACAAGCACTTCCCGCTTGCGTGCGGTTGAAACTGCCGGCGCCATCAAACCTTTCTGAACGCTGGTTGCTCCGCAGATCGGGCAGACAACCAGTTTTCGCGCACACTGCGCGTCGAAATCATCGGAATTGCGGAACCAGCCTTCGAAGGAATGTGCACTGTCGCAAACGAGCGTGTATTTGATCACGCCGAAATCTCCTTCAGACCATCCGCGTGACAGCTGACGAAATCCCGCTCGTTGGCGATCGCGGGGATGCGCGCCCGCGCATCGGCAACCTTCTGGGTGTCGATCTCGGCGAGAACGTAGCCGGGGTCATCATTATCGATCTCGGCGATAACGGCACCCCAGGGGTCGACAATCAGGCTGTGACCATAGGTTTCACGCCCGTCTTCATGCGTACCGCCTTGTGCAGCCGAAATCACGTAGGCACCGTTTTCAATGGCACGGGAGCGCTGCAGTACGTGCCAATGCGCCTGCCCGGTCTGGCGGGTAAAGGCTGCCGGCCCCGTCAGAACCTGTGCACCCTGACGAGCCTGGGTACGGAAAATCGCCGGAAATCTTATATCGTAACAGACAGCCATGCCGACCTTGGCAAAGGGCAGATCCGCGATGACCGTCTGCGTTCCAGGTTCATAGGTTGCGGACTCGCGCCAGCTTTCGCCATTTGGCAGGTCCACGTCGAACATGTGGATCTTGTCGTAGGTCGCAAGGATCTTGCCGTCAGGCCCGATCAGAAAGGCACGGTTGGCGACCTTGCCGTTGCCGGCAAGCACGGCCAGCGACCCCAGATGCAGATAGATGCCCAGCTCGGCTGCAAGCGCACGCGCTCTTTTCAGGAACAGGTCGTCTTCGGCATCGGAAATCCGCTCCAGCAGTTCTTCGCGGCTGCGTACCAGAACATTGGACATTTCAGGCGTTTGAACGAATTGCGCGCCGTCCTTTGCCGCTGCCCGGATCAGGTTTTCCGCAGCATCGGCGTTGTCCGAAATCGTCTTGCCGCTGCGCAGCTGAATGCATGCTGCCGTGAATGAGGTCATCCGACCGCTGTCTCCGTCCTGGTAGGTAAGGTTGTTCGTTCAGTAAATCAGGACGCGAGCAATGCGTCCAGTTTACCTGCACGTTCCAGATCGTGAAGATCGTCGCAGCCGCCCACATGGGTTTTGCCGACGAAGACCTGCGGAAACGTTGAGTGACCATTGGCCTTCTGCACCATCTCCTTGCGCAGGCCTGGATCGAACGTGGCATCGTGTTCCGTGTAGGCAACGCCCTTCTTGTCCAGCAGCCGCTTGGCCGCCGTGCAGAAGCCGCAGAGCTGGCGCGTATAGATCACCACTTCAGCCATCAGGTCTTTTCCTTTTTTTTGGCAGCTGCACGCTTTTCCGCACCGCCGCGCACCAAATCCGGGCGTTATATGCGAGCGCGCGGCGAAAACTCAAGAGGAAGACTGTCGGGATCAGACCGTGTTGCCCGAGCGCAAAGCAGGGTCGACTTGCGCGAATGTGAGCACGTCGACGGAAGCTGCCCCTGAAGAAAGCAGGCATTTACAGCAGGCCGACACCGTTGATCCGGTCGTCAGCACATCATCGATCAACACAACGTGACGTCCCTGAACCAGATCGGCCCGGCCACCATCGACCTTGAAAGCCGAGCGGACATTCTTGTGGCGGTCCTTGGCTGACAGGCCAACTTGCCGGCGTGTACGCTTTTGCCGCTTGAGGACCTGCGGTTCGAACTGGCCACCGCATTCGCGGGCCACTTCCTTCGCCAGATCAGCCGCCTGGTTGAACCGGCGCTGCAGCAGTCGCATCCAGTGCAGCGGCACCGGCACCAGCAGGCTGTCCCTGCTCAGAAGTTCGTTGCCGGAACGCGCCATCCAGCGTGCCATCGGACGGGCAAGTTCCCGCCGCCCGGAAAACTTCAGCGCATGCACCATCTGCCGGGCAGGACCATCATAAAAGGCCACCGCCCGCAATCTGTCGAACACAGGCGGCGAGGCGATCGCCTGCGGGCTCCAGGCACCGTCGCCGACATCATACGAGAAAGGAATACCGAGCCGCTGACACCAGGGCCGCTCCAGGAACGGCATCCGGGACCAGCATTCCGCGCACAATCCCGTCTGCTCGGACACCCGCGCATCGCAGCTGAAGCAGCGCTGCGGCAGCACGAAATCGAGCGCAAATCGCGCCGCGACTTCCGGCAGGCCGGCAATGTTCATCGCAAGGCTTCGCAAAACCGCTCCCCAATGGCACCCGACAGGAATGCCCCTTCAAACTGAGGAATACCTTGGCACCGAAAACACATATCTGGCCAGCCCAAACAAGCAGGAACCGGCCTGAACTTTCTGGAAACCTGTTCCACAAGCCGCCTGGCGCGACCCTTGCGCCTTTGACCTTGGCGGGCGGATACCATATGTGACCGCGGTAAGTTCGATGACAACCGGGATTGCCGTGACCGCACAACCAGATCTCTTCGACCGCTCCTTCTTCCGCACCTGCCGCCTGCGGGCGCTGATGGCTGCCAAACCGGGTGCGGACTTTCTGCTGAAAGCCGTCAGCGAAGATCTGCAGGACCGCCTGCTGCTGGTCAATCGGCGGTTTCCGGTAGCTGTCGATCTCGGCGGACACTGCGCTCACGTGAGCGAAGCAATCCGGCAGTCCGGCAAGGCTGACCTCGTGTTGCGCGCGGATCTGTTTGCTGCCGACCCGAGCCTTGCTGCCCCCGACCTTGTCTTCGATGACGCCCTGATCCCTTTTGGCGACCAATCGGTGGATCTGATCGTCTCCGCTCTCAACCTCCAATTCGTCAACGACCTGCCGGGAACACTGGTACAGCTCCGCCGCGCCTTGAAACCGGACGGTCTGTTTCTGGCGACGTTGCCCGGAGCCGGCACCTTGAGCGAGCTACGCGACAGCCTCACGCGGGCTGAGCTGGAAGTAAAAGGCGGCGCGGCTGCAAGGGTGCTGCCGTTTGCCGACACGCGCGACCTCGGCAGCCTGCTTCAAAGGGCAGGCTTTGCGCTGCCGGTCACGGATCTGGACAGTCTGACGGTGCGCTACGACACGATGTTCGCACTGTTGGCGGATCTCAGGGCCATGGGTGCAACATCCGTGTTGAAAGACCGCAGCAGAAAGCCGCTATCTCGACAGGTATTGCTGCGTGCGGCCGAACTTTATGCGCAGAACCACGCCGATGCGGACGGCAGGATCCGAGCGACATTTTCACTGGTAACGCTGTCAGGCTGGGCGCCGCATGAAAGCCAGCAGAAACCGTTGCGCCCCGGCTCGGCCAAGACACGGCTCGCAGACGCGCTTGGCGTTCAGGAACGGAAAATAGGCGACTAGAGGTAGCCGAACGGCCAGGATCAGCTGGAACCGAGCACACCTTGCAGGGCAGTCGAAATTGTTCCGAAGATATCGGTGCGCATGGCAGTACCGATAGCGGTCATGGCGACCAGGACGACGATGCTGATGAAACCGACAATCAGACCGTATTCGATCATGGTCGCGCCGTGCTCGTCATCTCCGAAAGCTCTTCCCCGGCGAAAGGCCTGCAACATGCGGTCTGCGACGGACTGAAATCGAAACGGCATGTGCCCCCCGGGGGTTTGAACAAACGGGCTTAGACGGCATCCAGGAGATGGGGTATCAGAGGTTCATCAGCGGCAGGCATCGGATAATCCCTCAGCCTGACAGCCCGCACCCATTTCAACGCCTGGCCTTCCTTGCCGAGTGGAGTTCCATTCCACCTGCGGCAAATGAACAATGGCATAAGTAGGTGAAAATCTTCGTAAGAGTGGCTGGCAAAAGTAAGTGGCGCCAGACACGCTTCGTTAACTTCAATGCCGAGCTCTTCCTCCAGCTCGCGTATCAGCGTCTCCTCGGGACGCTCGCCTTGCTCGACCTTGCCGCCGGGGAATTCCCACAGTCCGGCCATGGATTTGCCTTCAGGCCGCTGCGCCAGAAGAATGCGACCATCCGCATCCACAAGGGCGCAAGCTGCGACGAGCACGATCTTGGTCATTGGCAGATTGTCCAATCCTGAAACGCTGAATTAACGCGCGGTTAAGCACGTTTGCGGGCAGTACCGTCAGAACTGCTAGGGAAACTCAGCTCCGGTAGTCGCCATTAATGGCGACATATTCCTTGGTGAGATCACAGGTCCAGACCGCCGCCTGGCCGCTGCCGAGACCGAGATCGACCCGGATGACAATGTCTTCCTGCTCCATCACGGCAGAGGCGGCCGCTTCGCTGTAGTCTGGATCGCGCTCACCTTCCACGGCCACCCGCACATCGCCGAACCAGATGGCAAGCTTGTCGCGGTCGGCCGGTTCACCAGCCTTGCCGACGGCCATGACGACGCGGCCCCAGTTGGCGTCTTCGCCGGCGATTGCCGTCTTGACCAGCGGCGAATTGGCAATCGACAGCGCGATCCGCTTTGCGGACCCGTCGCTTTCGGCACCTTCAACCCGCACTTCCACGAATTTGCGTGCGCCTTCGCCGTCGCGGACGATCTGATGGGAAAGGTCCAGCATGACGTCGCCAAGAGCGGCCCTCAGCACGTCGACGCGCGGATCATCGAGCGAGGCAACGCTCTCCACGCCCTTTTTGCCGGCTGCACCGGTCGCGAACAGAAGCACCGTATCGGAGGTGGACGTATCGCTGTCGACGGTCACCGCGTTAAAGCTGCCGTCGACTTCCCCGCTGAGCAGAGCCTGGAGAACAGCCGGAGCGATCGGAGCGTCGGTATAGATGAACGACAGCATGGTGGCCATGTCCGGCGCAATCATTCCCGCGCCCTTGGCAATGCCGTTGATTGTCACGGTAACACCATCCAGTTCAACGCTTGCAGTGGAGACCTTCGGATAGGTGTCTGTCGTCATGATCGCCTTGGCCGCATCCAGCCAGCTCGCGCTGCCCTGGTTGGCCTTCAATTCTCCGATGACACCGGAAAACTTGTCCGCCGGAAGCGGTTCGCCGATCACGCCGGTTGATGCCAGGAAGATTTCACCCTCGCTGCAGCCAAGCTCCCTGGAGACGATTTCAGCAGACAGTTCAACAGCTGCCTTGCCCTTCTTGCCGGTAAAGGCATTGGCATTGCCGGAATTGACCAGGAGCGCGCGGGCCTTGCCGCCACCGACCCGAGCCTTGCACCAGTCAACCGGCGCGGAAGAACACTTGGAACGGGTGAAGACCCCTGCGACGGCCGTTCCCTCGGCAACCGTTGCCAGCAGGACGTCGGTCCGGCCCTTGTACTTGATCCCGGCAGAGGCGGTCGCAAACTGAACACCCTCGATCTCCGGCATCTCGGGATAGGACTTGGGTGCAAGGGGAGATACGGTGGTCGACATCAAGGCGGTCCCGGTCAGATGATACAAAGTTCCGGATCAACGGGCGCTCAATCGAGATCGTTTGACCGTCCGGACATTGATCCATTCAAATGCGTGCGAGCACCTTGTCAGCGCTCGCCTGAACACTGGATGCTCTTGCCGTAAGCATGGGACAAAGGCAAGCCTTTTCAAGCCTTTTTGGGCTTGGTGCACAAGGGCTGCAAAAAAGCCCGGCAGTCTGACTGCCGGGCTTTCTGGTTTCAGGCAGCGTTTGCCTTATTCGGTCTTGGCCGCACCGTCTTCGGCAGCAGCACCTTCTTCTTCGGACTTGGCAAGGGCTTCATCGAGGATCTCGACTGCAACCTGATCCTTCAGCTCGGCCATGCGGGCGTCATAGCGCTCGCGCATCAGCTGCTGGCGCAGACCGTTTGCGACTTCCTCGAACGCCGGCTTTTCCTGACGACGCTTGTCTTCGAGCTTGATCACATGCCAGCCGAACTGGGTTTCGACAGGCTCCTTGGTGTAGGTGCCCGGCTCCAGCGCAAAGGCCGCAGCCTCGAACGGTGGAACCATCTGCCCCTTGACGAAGTACCCCAGGCTGCCGCCATTGGGACCGGACGGACCAGTAGATTTTTCGCGGGCCAGTTCAGCGAAGTCCGCGCCGCCGTCCAGTTCAGCGATAAGGGCTTCAGCTTCAGCCTTTTCCTTCACCAGGATGTGACGGGCGTTGATTTCTTCCGGACCTTCGAAGTCGGCGAATTCCTTGTCGTATGCCGCCTGAACCTCTTCGTCGGTCACCGCACCGTCGATTTTCTGGGCAAGGTAAGCATTCCGCAAGGCACGCAGTTTCAGGAAGTCGAGCTGGCGCTCGAAGTCCGGATCCTTGTCCAGGCCATCTTCACGAGCGGCATGCGCCATCAGTTCCATGTCGACCATGACGTCCAGAAGAAGCTTGCGCCACTGTGCCGGCGGGAACCGCTGCAATTCCTTGCCAAGGTCCTGCGCAGCAAAGGCGAGATCAGCTTCGGTGATTTCCGTGTCGCCAACTTTCGCGACCACATCGTCCGGTTCTGCAGCGGACAGAACGGTGGATCCGAGCGACAGCGCCAGGAGAGAAACGGCAAGCGCCTGAGCCGGCCTGCGCATCGAAATTCGGAACATGAGTAGTCCTTTACGTATCGGAACAGTAATCTTTCTTTCCCCTGTCTTGCAGGGGCGTGGCTACATTGCGCATTCCTGCGGCGTTGACAAGCATTCAGCCCCCTCTTATCTGTCGGGCGTCCTGGCCGTAGCGCCGGGAAGGCATCTTTTCGGCCGCGAATGCCGGCCAGCGCTCTGCGCCAGGCGGCAAAGTGGACAGCAATTGAGACGATTTCATGGGCAGGCGCCTCTTTGCCAGTTGGCGCCGCCCGGTAGGGAAGGACCGCCACATGGCTGGCCTTGGCGCTTTAGCACGTAAGATTTTCGGTTCGGCGAACGACCGGAAGGTGAAGACATTTCGGGCAAAGGTCGAACAGATCAATGCCCTGGAGTCTGAAATCCAGGCTCTTTCGGACGACGCTCTCAGAGCCAAGACCGACGAGTTCCGAAACCAGCTGAAAAACGGCGCAAGCGTCGATGACCTCTTGGTTCCCGCCTTCGCCACCGTCCGCGAAGCGGCCCGCAGGGCACTCGGTCAGCGGCACTACGACGTGCAGCTCATCGGCGGCATGGTCCTCAATTCCGGACAGATTGCAGAAATGCGCACCGGTGAGGGCAAGACGCTTGTGGCAACCGCCCCGGTCTATCTCAACGCCCTGACCGGAAACGGCGTTCACGTCGTTACCGTCAACGACTACCTGGCACAGCGCGACAGCGACTGGATGGGTCAGGTCTACAAATTCCTCGGCCTCAGCGTCGGCTGTATCACCCACGGCCTGAGCGACGAAGAACGCCGGGCAGCCTACGCCGCTGACGTCACCTACGGCACGAACAACGAATTCGGATTCGATTATCTCCGCGACAACATGAAGCATGACCGCCAGTCCATGGTTCAGCGCGGACATGCCTATGCCATCGTCGATGAAGTGGATTCGATCCTGATCGACGAAGCCCGTACGCCTCTGATCATTTCCGGTCCGCTTGAAGACCGCTCCGAGTTCTACAATTCGGTCGACGCCTTCATTCCGCATCTGACTGAAGAAGATTACGAGCTCGACGAAAAACAGCGTTCGACCACCTTCACCGAAGCCGGTAACGAAAAGCTGGAAAAGCTGCTGGGCGAAGCCGGCCTGCTGAAAGGCGATTCGCTCTACGATGTCGAGAACGTCGCCATCGTGCACCATCTGCAGCAGGCGCTGAAGGCGCACAAGCTGTTTCAGCGCGACAAGGACTACATCGTCCGCAATGACGAAGTGGTCATCATCGACGAGTTCACCGGCCGCATGATGCCGGGTCGCCGTTTCTCCGAAGGCCTGCACCAGGCCCTGGAAGCCCGCGAAAAAGTGCGCATCCAGCCGGAAAACCAGACGCTGGCCTCCATCACGTTTCAGAACTACTTCCGCATGTACGGCAAGCTGGCCGGCATGACCGGCACCGCGTCCACCGAAGCCGACGAATTCGCCGACATCTACAAGCTGGAAGTGGTCGAGATTCCGACCAACGTTTCCGTCAAGCGTATCGATGACGACGACGAGGTCTACCGGACCGTTCAGGAAAAATTCCAGGCCATCGTCAAGCTGATCGACGACTGCAAGCAGCGTGCCCAGCCGATCCTGGTCGGCACCACGTCGATCGAGAAGTCCGAATATCTTGCCGAGATGCTCAAGAAGCATGGCTACAAGCAGATCGATCTCAGCGATCCGGCTGCCTTTGCCGCCGCGCAGAAGAACGAAGGCGGCAAGACCAAGGTCTTCGCGGTTCTCAACGCGCGCTACCACGAGCAGGAAGCTTTCATCGTTGCCCAGGCTGGTCTGCCGGGTGCCGTGACCATTGCCACCAACATGGCCGGCCGTGGTACGGACATTCAGCTCGGCGGCAACGCCGACATGCAGATCGCCATGGAACTGGGCGACATGCCGGAAGGTGAAGAGCGCAGCGCCAGGGAAGCGCAGATCCGCGCCGAAGTCGAGGACATGAAGCAGAAGGCGCTTGCTGCCGGCGGTCTTTATGTCATCGGCACAGAGCGTCACGAGAGCCGCCGCATCGACAACCAGCTGCGTGGCCGTTCCGGCCGCCAGGGCGACCCGGGCCATTCCAAGTTTTTCCTGTCCCTGCAGGATGACCTGATGCGCATCTTCGGGTCTGAGCGCATGGATTCCATGCTGCAGAAACTCGGACTGGAAGAAGGCGAAGCTATCATCCACCCGTGGATCAACAAGGCACTTGAAAAAGCTCAGCAGAAGGTCGAGGCGCGCAACTTCGACATCCGTAAGAACCTGCTGAAATTCGATGACGTGATGAACGACCAGCGCAAGGTGGTCTTCGATCAGCGTATCGAGCTGATGGACAGCGAAGCGATCCAGGACGCGGTTTCCGACATGCGTCACGACGTGATCGACGATCTTGTGTCCGCACATATTCCCGAGCGCGCCTACCCGGAGCAGTGGGATACCGAGGGCCTTCAGGAAGAAGTCCGCAAGTATCTGAACCTGGATCTGCCGATCAAAGATTGGGCGGCCGAGGAAGGTATCGCCGACGAAGAGGTCAAGGACCGCCTGCGCAAGGCGGCCGATGCCGGCATGGCGCAGAAGGTCGCCAAATACAGCCCGGACATCATGCGTCAGGTCGAAAAGGCCGTGCTGCTGCAGACGCTCGACAACCTGTGGCGCGAGCACCTGGCCAATCTCGATCACCTGCGGTCTGTCGTCGGGTTCCGTGGTTACGCCCAGCGCGACCCGCTGCAGGAGTACAAGACCGAAGCGTTCACGCTGTTTGAATCCATGCTGACGCAACTGCGCCAGATGACCACCGCGCAGCTGATGCGGGTCGAACTGGTAACGGACCAGGCACCGCAGATGCCGGCCGAGCCGGAAATGCATGCTCATCACATCAATCCCTTGACCGGGGAAGACGAGATGGCCATGGCGGACGCCCAGCTTCCGGTACCTCCGGCACAGCGTGACCCGGAAGACCCTGCTACCTGGGGCAAGGTCGGCCGTAACGAGGCCTGCCCTTGCGGCTCCGGCAAGAAGTTCAAGCACTGCCACGGCGTGCTTGTCTGACGGCAATCGGAACAATTGACCATCAAGAAGGCCAGCCTCGTCAAAGGGCTGGCCTTTTTCGTGAAATTCCGGCAGGTTGCCGCCGACTTCAACCGGCTAACGAATGTTCATGCACACCAAAGCGGCTAACACTGTCTATGTCACCCGGCGGGAAAACGCCCGCCCGCAGGCGCCGCTGCTCAGCGTCATCGTACCGGTCTTTGACGAAGAGGAAGTCATCCTCCACTTCCTGCAGGCAACCCGGCCGGTGCTCGAGCGAAGCGGCCTTCGTTATGAATATGTTTTCATCGATGACGGCAGCCGTGACAGGACCGCGGATATCCTGTCCGAGCAGCTTTCAAACGGCCTGCCCGGACGACTTCTGGGCCTCTCCCGCAATTTCGGCAAGGAAGCTGCACTTTCCGCAGGGCTCGAGGCAGCGAAAGGAGACATCGGTGTCATCATCGACGCCGACCTGCAGGACCCGCCGGAGCTCATTCTGCAGATGCTGGACGGATGGCGCGCGGGCTATGATGTCGTCTACGGCCTCAGGGTCGACCGGTCTTCCGACACGCTCATGAAGCGGTCCACGGCGGGCATGTTCTACAGTCTGTTCAACCGCCTGGCCAATATCGACATGCCAGCGAACGCCGGTGACTTCCGTCTGATCGACCGCTGCGTTATCGATGCATTGCTGCGCCTGCCGGAACGCAATCGCTTCATGAAGGGCCTTTTTGCCTGGGTCGGGTTTCCGGCCATGGCACTGCCCTATGAGCGCCCTCCTCGCATGGCGGGGGCTGGCAAGTTCAATTACTGGAAGCTCTGGAACTTTGCGCTGGACGGCCTCACGGGCTTCACAACGCTGCCGCTACGGGTCTGGTTCTATGGCGGCGCCCTGATCTCTGTCGGCGCCTTCACCTATGCGCTTTATCTGACATTACGCGTCCTCATCGAAGGCATCGATCTCCCGGGCTACGCATCGCTGATGGTCGCGCTTCTGTTCTTCTCGGGTGTGCAACTGCTGTCGATCGGCATGATCGGCGAATATGTGGCGCGGCTTTTCAACGAAGCGAAACAGCGGCCGGTCTTCATCGTTCAGGATGTCATCGAAGGCGGCAACACACCTCAACCCGCAGAGCAAACGGACGACGCCGCCAATGGCGCCTGAATTTCGCCACCGCAGGCTGAAGACGGAAACCGCTGCCGCCGGCAAATTCGCCGTGATCGGCGTGCTGGCGACGCTCACCCATGCCATTGTAGCGGGCAGCCTGCTGCAATCTGGAATGCTTCCGGCCTATCCAGCCAATGTCTGCGGTTTCCTGGTCGCCTTCTGCGTCTCTTTCACCGGTCACTATTTCTGGAGCTTCTCCCACCTGCGCCGAAAGGGCACCGCAATCAGAAGCATGGTGCGGTTCCTGGTGATTGCCGTCTCCGGCTTCCTGCTGAACACCACCGTTCTGGCCCTGTGGCTGACGCTGACCCCCTGGCCGGATCTCATCGGCCTCCTGTTTTCCATCGCGATCGTGCCAGCCCTTTCCTTTGCCGGAGCCCGGCTCTGGGCCTTCTCGCATCATCCAGCCGAGACCTGACCCTTGATACGTCTGATCGAAAACGCTCCTTCAAGGGCGGCCCTTTATTACGCTGGCGGCCTCTGCCTGCTTTATGCCCTGATACCGGCCCTGACCTTTCCCAACCCGCCACTTGACGTGGTTGAAGGCTTTGCCTGGGGCAGGGAACTTCAGCTCGGCTATACCAAACATCCGCCGATGCAGGCCTGGCTTCTGGAACTCACCTATCGTCTCACGGGAGGCGTCAGTGGCGGGTACTGGCTGAGCGCGCTTTCAGTTGCCCTTGGCTATCTGTTCATCTGGCGGCTCGCTCGCCGTCTCGGACTTTCCGGCCAGCAGGCCTTCTGGTCTCTCGTGCTGACCAGCGTCACCTTCTACTTCACGCTGCCCCTGCCGGAATTCAACCCGAACATCCTGCAGATCCCCATCTGGGCAGGCATGATGCTGCTGTTTCACCGGGCAGTGGACAAAGGCCTCCTGCTCGACTGGGTCCTGCTTGGAGCCCTCGCCGCCTTTGGCCTTTACACGAAATATTTCGTGCTGCTCCTGATCGGTGCAATCGGGCTTTACGCGCTGGTCTTTGCCGATGCCCGGCGGCACATCCTGCGCCCGGGCCCCTGGGTGACGATAGCCGTCTGCCTTGCCCTGCTGGTGCCACACGCGGCATGGCTTCTGGAAACGGATTTCCTGACGTTGCGCTACGCCGCCAGCCGCAGCAATCCGGCAGACGGTTTTGTCGACCATCTGTTCAATCCGCTGAACTTCCTGGCAGCTCAGATTGGCAATCACGCCGGCTTGTTTCTTGTGGTTCTAGCCGGTCTTGGCTGGCACGGCCTGAAACAGGTTCGACTGCGCAGGCGCGAAGCGGCCACGCCCCTTGCCACACCTTCCGACCGCTTTCTGCTCTGGTTTGCCGTCCTGCCGCTTGCCGTGGTCCTGCTTGCATCAGCCGTTACCGGCAACGAGTTCGAACACATGTGGGGCACGCCCATATTCGTGCTGTCCGGCATCCTGGCGGTGCGGTTTCTGGCACTACCGCAACTCTGGCCCTTTCCCGCCCGCGCCCTCGTTGCCGCCGTCGCCATCCAAGCAATTTTTCTGGGCATCCTGTTCGGACAGGCTGTTCTGGAGCCGCACTGGAAACACAAGCAGACCCGGCTCCACTATCCCGGCAAGGCGATCGCCGAAGACATGGCACGCGTCTGGAAGGAGCGCATGGGCACCGATCTTGCCTATGTGGCCGGCGATATGTGGTCGGCAGCCAACGTCACCACACAGGCCGCCAGCCGCCCGTCGATGTTTTATCTGCATGACCGGACCCTCAGCCCCTGGATTGACCCGAAGGATGTCCAGGAGAAGGGTCTGATGATCGTCTGGCGAGGCGACCGGGAAACACCGATTGAGGAAATCCGCCGCTATTATCCGGATGCTGTCCGCGAAGGGTCGCGAACGTTCGCCTACCAGACCGCCGGCAGCATTCCCGACGTCACGGTTAACTGGGTCATCGTCCCGCCTGGCAAGGTGGTTTTCGAACAGGCGAATTAATCGCAAACGCTGGTACAAGCCGTCTGGAAACCGGACGAAAACAACACTAACTTGGCGCCATGATCAGTATGGCGGAAATCGACGGCGTGGAAGACTGGTTGATCGACCAGTCTCTTGGCTCGCCCGATCTGGGGTCCATGTTCGGAGAAATGTGCGAGCGCCTGCGCGCATGCGAGGTTCCTGTGGACCGCGCCATGATCGGCTGGTCGACCCTTCATCCCCTGATCGAGGCGGAAGCCGCCATCTGGGAAAACGGCACCGAAATCCAGCGCGAGCAGATTGCCCACAATGCCGAAGAAACAGACGAGTGGCTGCAAAGCCCCGTACGTGCCGTGCTGGTCAACCAGGAATCCGTCCTGCGACGGCGCCTCACGAATGCCAATGCACCGCTCGAGTTTCCCTTGCTCGTTCGGCTGAAGGAGAGCGGGTACTCCGATTACATCGTCATAGCGACCGAATTCGACCTGCCGACCATCAAGGACCAGATTGCCACCTCCGGCATCGTGATCAGCTGGGCAACGCGGGAAACCGACGGCTTCTCCGACGATGCCCTGACCGCAATCCGCTACATTCAAAAACGCTTTGCCCTGGCCGCGCGCGCCACCATTCAGGGGCAGATCAACCAGACAATTGCAGAGACGTATCTCGGCAAGATCGCCGGCAACAAGGTGCTCAGCGGCCAGATCCGCCATGGTGACGGCCAGACCGTCGATGCGGTGATCTATTTCAGCGACATGCGCAATTCGACCGCGATTGCGGAACTGCTTGGTCCCGATGCCTACCTTTCGTTTCTGAATACCTATTTCGACGCGACAGCCGGTGCTATCCTGGCAAAAGGCGGCGAAGTGCTCGATTTTATCGGCGACGCCGTTCTGGGCGTCTTTCCCATAGGCGCGCAAAGCCTGGACAAGGCGGTCGCACAGGCCCTGTCGGCTGCGGATGAAAGCCGGAACCGTCTGAAGGCGATCAACTCCGACCCGGCGCTGCCACACGTTCTCAAGGCGGGCATCGCCCTGTCCGTCGGCTCCGTCATGTTCGGCAATATTGGCGTTCCGCACCGGCTCACCTTTTCGGTGATCGGCCAGACGGTCCATGCGGCTGCACGGATCGAAAGCCTGACCAAGACCGTCGGCGCCGACGTTCTGATGACCGAAGACGTCGCCCGCTTCGCCAGCGAAAGATCAAAACCGGCCGGGTCGTTCGAACTCAACGGCTTCACCGACCCCCAGCCCTTGTTTACCCTGGACCGGCTTTTCTGAACGCCTCCCGTCCGGCAGGTATTTCCTCAGCCCACCGACAAGCAAAGACCGACATGACCGATCTACGTCCCGACGCCCCTTCCCATCTGCCTTTCAGAGACCAGGAAGCCACCGGCCCTGACAACGGTGCTCCGGTCGTGCTGCTGCACGGCTTCGGCGGCGACCGGCAAACCTGGCTCAACATCCAGACGGCACTGGCCTCGAAGAAACGCTCCATAGCGTTCGAC
Organism: Labrenzia sp. THAF191a; assembly: GCF_009363335.1. Lineage (GTDB taxonomy): Bacteria > Pseudomonadota > Alphaproteobacteria > Rhizobiales > Stappiaceae > Roseibium > Roseibium algicola. The sequence continues at coordinate 2,005,294 of NZ_CP045333.1, read as the reverse complement.
CTGCCGGGGCACGGCGAGGCGCTGGACTGGCCGCGGATCGGCAACGCTGGGGTTTCCGCAAAGGCTGTCGGGCAGTCCCTGGAGGCGCTCGAGCTGACGAAGGTCCATCTGGTAGGCCACTCCATGGGCGGCGCAGTGGCCGCGCTGATTGCCCTGCGCAATCCTGATCTGGTGGCCAGCCTCACCCTGCTGGCACCTGGCGGCTTCGGCTCCGAAATCAATCACCGCCTGCTGCGTCGCTATGCGGCTGCAACGGATGCCGACACCATGGAAACCCTGCTGGAGCAGTTCTTCGGCTGGGAGTTCAAACTGCCGAAATTCCTCGCCAGAACGGCTGCCGAAAGCCGCGCGCGCCCGGGCGCGGCCGCAACACTGGAGGCAATCGCGGACGAGATCATCGACGGCAGCGTTCAAAAGACCCTGCCGCGCGACGAACTGGCAGCCCTGCCCATGCCGATCAAGGTCCTCTGGGGCACACAGGATCGTGTCCTGCCGACGCGCCAGGCCCACAAGCTGCCGGGTGTCGTTGCCACGCACATTTTCGAACGAACCGGCCACATGCTGCATCTGGAACTACCCAAGGAAGTGACCCGGCTCATCCTTCAGAACGCTGGCTGCTGACGCGGACCAACATCTGGAATGCCAGAAAGTTTCCCCGCGATCTGGCCCCCCGGCGCGGATTGGGATAGGTAGCAGGCCGAAACCCGGCCGGTCGGACGGCGGGGCCTGTATGAACCGAGCCGGAGCGCGCATGTCAGCCGAAATGTCAGCAGCCAACGATGTCATCGTCACGGCGGTGTCGGGCTATGAGCCGAAACACATGGCTGCCTGGTACAATTCCCTGAAGGCAACGGGGTATCGCGGCCGGACGGTCGCGGTTGCTTACAATGTCAGCGAAGCCCTTGTTGACTACATGAAGCACATGGGCTCGCTCGTCATCACCTTCGATCATGACGCCGGCAAGAAGCGCTACTCCTATTCGCAGCTTCGGGAAGAAATCGCCGACCATACCGATGGTGGCAAGCTTTACACCGACAGGCGCTGGACCTGGAACAAGCGCGTGCTGCGCTTCAAGGACAAGATCTACGACCGGCGCTTCTTCCATGCCAGTCACCTGGTGAAACAGCATCTCGATGCGCTTGGCGAACCTGTACGCTTCGTCGCGTTCTCGGATGCCCGGGACGTCATCTTCCAGTCTGACCCGTTCGCCTGGATGGAAGAGAACCTTGCTCCGGGCAAGGATCTCCTCATCGGTGAGGAAAGCATCACCCATGAAGACCCCTGGAACCGCCGGAACGTCCTGAAAACCTACGGCCGCCATGCCTATGACCGTGTGGCCAGGGTTCCCGTGTGCTGCGCTGGCTATTTCGCCGGCCGCTACGAGGCGATGATGGATTTCATGCTGGCGGTCTATTACTTCGACCAGACCAAACGCAGCGGTGATCAGGCCGCCTTTAACCAGCTGCTGACCTTTTGCGGCTGGAAGGAAAAGGCCGAGAAGGTGAACTGGCAGGTTCCCTGGCTGCTGCACGCGGTCAGTGCCAACGTCGGTCCGGACGCGCCAGGGTTCTGCATGCCGCGGGAAACCGTGCCGGTGTTCGAGGACGGGCTGGTCAAAACCTTTGACAAGCAGCCTTACGCCATCGTGCACCAGTACGACCGCAACAAGGAAATGACCGCCTATTTCATGGAGAAATTCGGCAAGGTCGAATAACAGCAGATGCCAACGCCGGGCATTCGAAGCGCTTTGCCCGAACGCCCGCCGGCTTCACTTACTTCAAGAGAACCTTTGGCTCAGGCTTCCGGCAGTAGATCGTCGCGCCACGGCTCGCCGATCACCCGGCGGGCCATCATGTGAGAGCGCGGTGAATTGATGCTGTCGACGGCGATAAGCCGGCCATCGTGCAGGTAGGCGACATAGAACTTGCTGTCGTCGGTCGAACCCACGACCTTTGTGTCGTCATACCCTTCCGACAGACCGGCGATCTGCAGCTTGATGTCGTACTGATCGGACCAGAACCACGGCAACGGGTCGTAATCGACTTCCTGACCCAGCAGCGCCTGGGCAACCGCCTTTGCCTGGTCGATGGCGTTCTGGACGCTTTCCATGCGCACGGACCGCTGATAGCGGTTGGAATAGAAACGCGTACAATCACCCGCAGCGAAGATGTCAGGGTCGCTGGTCTGGCCGCACCCATCCACCAGGATCCCGTTGTCGACCTCCAGGCCCGCCTCTGCGGCCAGGTGATCATTGGGCTCTGCGCCGACGGCAACCAGAACCAGTTCCGCCGGAACCGTCTCTCCTGTCGACAGCCGGACACCGGTGACACTGTCACCACCCTCGATTGCCTCGATGCCCGTGTTCAGGCGCAATTCGATGCCGCGGGCCTTGTGCAGGCCGGAGAAATAGTCGGATACCGCCTGGCTGACCACGCGTTTCATCGGGCGATCCTGCGCCTCGATGACGGTGACCGACTTGCCCAGGCTTTTGGCGACGGCAGCGACTTCAAGACCGATGTACCCTGCCCCGATGATGGCGACACTGCTGCTCTTTTGCAGAATGTCCCGGATCACGTCGACATCGGCAATCGAGCGCAGCGTGACCACGCCTTTCTTGTCGGCACCCTCCAGCGTCAGCAGCCGGGCATTGGTGCCCGTTGCCAGAACCAGCTTGCCATACGGCAGCGTATCGCCGTTTGCCAGCGTCAGGCGCTTCGCGCCACGGTCGATCGCAATCACTCTGGTATTGGGAATGTGATCGATATTGTTGGTGGTGAAGAAAGCCGGCGGGCGCAGCCACAAGCCTTCGGCGCCGATCTCGCCGGCCAGGAACTTCTTGGAAAGCGGCGGTCTTTGATAAGGAGGATGCGGTTCATCGCCGATCAGCCGCAGCGGGCCTTCAAATCCGCCCTGCCGCAGGGATTGGGCAACCTGGGCTCCGGCTTGTCCTGCTCCGATGATGACGATGTCTTCCTGCATTCCGCTTCGCCCTCTTTGCGCTTGGCCGGTCCGGCGGATGGTGTGCCGGCCGATCGTTTGTGTGCATGGCTAGCACGAAGAAACGCAGGCCGCCAGAATGGCGAAACGCCGCGTCGGTGCAGACACGGCGTTTTTTCGATTTTCTTTGTTTCAAGCGGTCCGGTTCGGGATCAGGCGCTGCGCACGCCCTGCAGGAACTCGGCAACTTCCTGTCGGATCAACGCGCCCTGCTCGCCAAGCGATTCTGCGAGGTGCTCCACTTCGGAACCGTTGGACCGTGCAAGCTCGGCAGCCGAACCGACGGCCTCCATGCTCGACACCCCTTGTTCGGACCGCGCCGAGGCACTGGAAACGTTGTGCGAGATCGCCTGAACAGCTTCGTCCTGCTGCTGCACGGCCGACGCCACAGCCGAGGCGAGGCCCTCCATGTCGGAGATGATCCGGTTGACGTCCTCGATCGCCTGGACCGCCTGACCGGAAGACCCCTGGATGGCCTCGATCTGGGTCGCGATATCCTCAGTGGCTTTCGAGGTCTGGTCGGCAAGCTGCTTCACTTCCGCAGCAACCACCGCAAACCCCTTGCCCGCTTCGCCTGCGCGGGCAGCCTCGATGGTCGCGTTCAGCGCCAGTAGATTGGTTTGGTTGGCAATGTCTCGGATCAGCCCCATGACTTCGCCGATCCGGTCTGCCGCACTGGAAAGTTCCTGCATGGTGGCAACCGTTGAAGACGCACTCCGAACCGCCTGCTGAGCCACTTCCGTCGACTTGTTGGCCTGGCCGGCGATCTCGGCGATGGATGCGGCAAGCTCTTCCGCGGAATGAGCTGCGGAGGTGACGTTTTCCGCCGCGGTGCGCACCGCTTCGGCTGCTTCCCCGGACTGGTTGGCAACATCGTCGGCCGACTGTTCCATCGACTGGGACGTCTGCCGCAGCTCGCCATTGGCTCGGTCAAGACTGTCGAGTGCCGCGGACACGGTTCCCTCGAACCGGCCGATCAGTGTATCGAGACGGGCAACGCGTTCTTCGCGCCGCCGGTTTTCCTGATCCTGTGAGGCCGCAAGTTCGGCCCGTTCAACCGCGTTGTCACGAAAGACCTGAACCGTGCGGCTCATGGAAGCAAGCTCGGTGCTGCCGCTGTCGTCCGGCAGGTCGAGGTCGGTCTGGCCGCTGGCAAGGGCTTCCATGGCCGACTGCAGACGCGCCAGCGGGCGCGCCACCGATTGACCGATCACAAGCGCGATGGTCGGAAGCAGCAGAAGCAGAACCACGATAGCCCCGCCGATTGCATAGGTTGCGATCGACCGGGCCATCTCGAGCTGACCGGCGGCTTCACTCTGAATGGTGTTGGCGGCTTTGCTGAGGGAAGCGATGTGCGGCGGAACAAGTTCAAACAGGTTTTCCAGCAGTTCCGAATGCTCGGCCCGCTCTGTCTTGGCGACTGTATAATCGTCGAAGGTCGTCTTGTATTTGGCCATGTTGTCGGCCAGCTCCGCCTTGATGGCGTCGGAGATGTAGACTTTCTTCAAGAGCTTTTCGAAATCGTTGAACTCGCCCTGGAATACCTCCAGCGCCGCCTCGGTATTGTTGAGCGTGAACTCCCGTTCCGCCAGCTGAACTGCCAGAATGGCGCGGGCCAGCTTTTCGAAATCCGGCCCGCCGCCAAATTTCATCTCTTCCGACAGGCGATGCTTGACCGCCCCTGCATATTCGTTGAGCCCCGCCAGGTAACCCTGCGTAGAGTCATACCCGATCTTCTGCTGGGCAGTGTCCAGCATCTCGAAAGCACCTCTCGTGCCTTCCAGCGTATCCTTGACGTCGGCGATTTCCGAAGCGTAGGCAGCTGCTGCCGGATTGGTTGCGATCGTCTCCAGAACCGCACTGGCTTCTTCAAGCTTGGCGTTGAAACTCTGGAACGTCTCGACGGATGGCGTGCTGTGGTAGCGCTCTTCAATGGAGCGCAGCGCCGCGGCGCTTTCCGACAGTGTACTGACCTGTCCGGCCAGTGTCGAACTGCTGCTCATGCGCGCAAAGGCCGAATTGAGCTCACCCTGGCTCCAGAAGAAGACACCGCCGATCGCAAGAAGCCCAACAATGGTGAAAAGGCTCAAGGCCAGAATTCTGGCTTTGACTGACAAATTCGCGAAGATCCGAAAAGGTGATTGAGATCTGAAGGCCACCAGCGTATGTCCCCTGGATCAACGGATGTACCATCGGGGTCGATGTTTACATCCATGAGTTGATCGATCTAGAAGTGTTCGTGTTTCTCGCCTGTGTTTCTTTCACGACAGAACGTTCGAACACTCATGTTTGCGCCGTATATTTGACTATAAATGCCAACTTACGGTTAACATGCGTGTAACCCCACCGACTCGGCGCAATATAACCTTGCGTCATCTTCGTCTTTGTCATTGAGGCTGCAAGTGAATCTCCTCGCCAGAGCCGCACCGGCCATTTTTGTTTTGCTGTGGTCTACGGGCTTCGTCGGTTCTAAACTCGGCGCGCCCTACATCGATCCGATGGTGTTTTTGACGGTCCGCTTCGTTGCTGTCCTGCCGGTGCTGATTCTGCTGGCGATGTTCCTGTCGAAGTCCTGGCCGAAAGATCCAGCTGCCATTGCCCATTGCATCTTCACCGGCATGCTGGTTCACGGCATCTATCTCGGCGGTGTGTTCTGGGCGATCAAACAGGGCATGCCGGCTGGAGCGTCCTCGATCATTGTCGGCCTTCAGCCCGTGCTGACCGCACTCATCGCGGTGGCTTTGCTTGGCGAAACCATTTCCCGCAGACACTGGCTCGCCATGGCCATCGGAGCGATTGGTCTTGCATTCGTTCTTGGTCCGAAACTCGACCTTGCCGGATCGGGCATCACGCCGGTGACGATATTCGTGGTCCTCATCTCCGTTGCGGCTATCAGCCTGGGAACGGTCTATCAGAAGCGTTTCGTACAGCACACCGACCTCATGGCGGCAACTGTCTGGCAGTACGTCGGCGCGTTGTTTGTCACCATTCCGCTGAGCCTGACCGAAAGCTGGCAGATCACCTGGTCAGGTGAGCTGATCTTTGCGATGGCCTGGCTCGTGCTGGTCTTGTCCGTCGGCGCGATCCTGCTCCTGATGCTGCTGATCCGCGAGGGCGCCGTCTCCCAGGTCGCAAGCCTTTTTTATCTGGTGCCGGTGGCAACAGCGGTGGAAAGCTATTTCCTGTTCGGTGAATCCCTGACGCCGGTTCAGATCGGCGGCATGGTTCTGGTCATAAGCGCCGTCTTGACCATCCGCAAGAAGCCAGCAAGGAGCTAGGGCTGGTCTCCGGAAGCCGTCTTTCGGAAAATCCGGTCAGGCTTCGGTGTCCAGCGCCAGCGCAAGCTGTTCCTGACGGCGGCGCCAGTAGCGCCGTTGGCGGGAGATTGCGGCGTTGAGTTCACCTCCCAGAATGAACACGAGCGCGCAGATATAAAGAAAGATCAGCGCGGTCATGATCCCGGCCAGACCGCCATAGGTGGAGACGTAATTGGCGAAGCTGGCGAGATAGGCACCGAAGGCACTGCCGGCGATGATCCACATGAACAGTGTGGCGAGCACTCCGGGCCACAGGTCGCGGAAAGTGCGATGCCCCGCCGGCAGCAGCCAGTGGGTGATGAAAAGGCCGATGATCAGCAGCGATCCGGCCAATGTGTATCGGGCAACGTTGATTGACAGCAGGAAAGTTTCGACCTGCGGCATGAAGACCTTCAGCCCCTCGAGGGCGAGCGGCGCCAGAACCACCAGAAACGTGTAGGCAAGCAGAATGCCGGCACCCAGCAGCACAAGCCCGATCGATTGCAGCCGCAACAGCACGATGGAGCGGTTTTCATGCTGCCGGTAGGCCCGGTTGAGCGCGGTGCGCAGCGCCTCCACCCCGTTGGAGGAAAACCACAGAGCGGCAACGGCGCCGAAAGTCACAAGGTCGCCGCGGCGAATGGTCAGGACATTCTGGATTTCCCGCACGACAGGCGATGCAACGCTTGCCGGCCAGGCATCGAACAGCAGTTCCGACACCGTGTCGGCAGCACCGGTCATGCCGAGAAAGGCCGCCAGCGAGGCGATGAAGATCAGCAGGGGAAATATCGCCAGCAACCCCGACAGCGCCACGTGACTGGCCATTGCAAAGCCGTCATCCCGGGCGAAGTGACCGATGGCGTCTTTCAGGACGGCGTAGATCACGAGAACTGTCTGTCTGGCGCTCATGACCCAAGATGTGGCCTGTGCTGACACAATTCGTCAAGCCTGGGTAGTGAAAACCGCATCCGCCAAAAGGTCTATAAATTCACGCTCGACAAATGAGAGTGTGCAACGCAACATAGCTTCAACAAGAAGCGCTGCTGCGCAACAAATGAAAACGGAGATCGCCATGTCCACCGCAGCCCTTTCGGCCGCAGAAACACCCGCAAGCCTTACCGAGCGAACGGAAGCCGCCGTCGCAACGCTCGATCATCTGCTCAATCTTGCAGCGCAGCGGGTGCGCGACCGCGTGAGCGAGGATGGGCGCATCTCCTCCCGTCTGATGGAAGAAGAGCAAAGGGCAACCCACGGACTGGCCTGGTTCGCAACCTATGTGGAGTCTCTGCGCCAATTGGATGCCTACGCGAAACGTCTGACCGCGGAAGGTCGCTACGGCGCTCTTGAGGACTACATCGTCCAGCTCGGATTTGCGGAGTACCTTGCGCAGATCTTTGGCGGCATTCCGATGAACCAGGGTGAAATCGTTCGCCTGGCGGATCTTGGCGTGTCTTCCGAAGAAGCTCTTGGCTTCCAGACAGCAGAGATCCTGTCGCTGATCGATACAGGCAGCCGTCCGGAAATCCGCAGCGAGATCACCCGCCTGATCCGCGATCAAGCGGGCCATTCCACCTTCGGCGACCCAGGTCTGGACGAGACCATGGAGCAGATCCGCAACGAGATGCGCCGCTTTGCGGAAGACAACGTCGTGCCCAACGCGCACGAGTGGCATCTGAAAAACGAATATATTCCGCTTGAGATTATCGAGCAGATGTCCGAGCTCGGCGTCTTTGGCCTCACCATACCGGAAGAATATGGTGGCCTCGGACTTGGCAAGGAAGCCATGTGCGTCGTCTCCGAAGAACTGTCCCGCGCCTATATCGGCGTCGGGTCGCTCGGCACCCGGTCCGAAATCGCGGCGGAACTCATTCTGTGCGGCGGAACGGAAGAGCAGAAGCAGCACTGGCTGCCGAAAATCGCATCCGGCGAGATCCTGCCGACTGCCGTCTTCACCGAACCCAATACCGGCTCGGACCTTGCCTCGCTGAAGACCCGCGCCGTGAAGGATGGCGACGTCTGGAAGGTGTCCGGCAACAAGACCTGGATTACCCATCCGGTCCGTGCCGATATCATGACCCTGCTGGCCCGCACCAACCCGGATGAACCCGGCTACAAGGGCTTGTCCATGTTTATCGCGGAAAAGCCGCGCGGCACCGACAAGGAGCCCTTCCCGGCGGACGGCATGAGTGGCGGCGAGATCGAAGTTCTCGGCTACCGGGGCATGAAGGAATATGAAATCGCTTTCGATGGCTTCGAGGTGAAGGGCGAGAACCTTCTCGGCCAGGTCGAAGGCGAAGGTTTCAAGCAACTGATGCAGACCTTTGAAGGCGCCCGCATCCAGACCGCTGCCCGCGCATTGGGCGTCGCCCAGTCTGCACTGGACCTGGGCCTGAGGTACGCCGAAGAACGCGTCCAGTTCGGCAAGGAACTCGTCAACTTCCCGCGTGTTGCCGACAAGCTGGCCATGATGACTGCCGAACTGATGATCGCCCGCCAGCTCACCTATTTCTCGTCCTGGCAGAAGGATTCCGGCAAGCGCTGCGATCTGGAAGCCGGCATGGCGAAACTGCTTGGTGCACGCGTTGCATGGGCCGCGGCGGACAATGCGCTGCAGATCCACGGCGGCAATGGCTTTGCTCTGGAATATGCAATTTCCCGCGTCCTGTGCGACGCCCGAATTCTGAACATCTTCGAAGGTGCGGCGGAAATTCAGGCTCAGGTCATCGCGCGCCGCCTGCTCGAGACGCGCGGCAACGCCTGATCGTCATCGCATCGCCCCTTCATCGCGAAGGCCCTGTGCCCGTGCGTGGCGACCGTTGTCAGATTCCACGTTCGATCCCTCGTCCGGGACGCTGTCCCGGGCTTGGGGACCGAGCTTGCTTTGCAGGCGGCCGATGACGGCCAAGACAATCACCACCATGATTGTTGCAAGGCCCGCCAATCCGATCTGACCGACGCCACAGGCCGTGCCGATGGCGCCTGCCAGCCACATTGAGGCACCGGTAGTGACGTTCTGCACTGAACCGTTGCGGGAAAAGATCAGACCGGCGGAGAGGAACGCCACGCCCGCCGTCACGGCTTCGACCAGACGGAGCGGATCCACATTGACGTTGCTCGCCCCGGAAAAGGGAAGATCGGCAAGCGCCTGGCTAATCAGCAGGAACAGACACGATGCAAATGCGATAAGCATATGCGTTCTGAGCCCGGCATCCTTGCCACGCTCTTCCCGCTCGAACCCGATGATACCGCCCAGAACGATGGCCGCAACCATCCGCAGAACCAGAACGTCCAGCGGAACCGCACCGAAGCCGAGGTCCATCTCTGCGGCAAGCCGGTCTACCATGGTCGTTCCTTGTTGCGGGTCGGTCAGCATAAGAGAGCAACGCCGCAACAAGTCTTTCGTTCCGGAAGGTTACCGGTACTGACTGCCGCCTACTCCACGGTAACGGTAATCTTTTCCGACATGACCGGCGGATTGTGCGGAATGTGCGACCAGTCCCCCAGCACCAGTTGCAGCGTGTGTGAACCGGCTGGCAGTTCGATCGTGGTTTCGGTCTGTCCACCACCGAAATGCTTGTGATTGTCATCCGCCGGAATAGCTTCGTTCAGCTCCTCGCCCTCGATGCTCTCATCGATGATCAGGTGATGGTGGCCGGTGTTTTCCTTTTCCGTGCCGGCAGGGGCAACGCCCATTCCGGAAAGGCCGAACTGGATGGTCACCGGACTTTTGACGGTATCGCCATCCTTCAGATTTACGAAGTAGAGCTTCACGCCGTCCGGTGCCGGAGTTTCTCCAGCCTGGGCGACGGCACCTGTGAGGGCAAGCACGGCAGCACCGAGCCCGATTGCTAGTCTCTTCATGATCTTCTCCCTTTCAAGGACGGAATTCTGCATTGTTCCGCACGACCACTCTTCACTTAGGGCGCCGCGCTCTCTTCCGGTAGGCCCCGCAATCCGTTTCCCGTACCGGTAGGCTTGCGAACTGTCCAAATTGTCACAGATATCCTCAGGAACGCTTCCGGTGGTCCGGCGTTCACTCCAGACGGACCCAAAACTGCAGGAGTGCGACATGAAGGATGCGATCCGACTGAAACATGATGGTTGGGTAGTCGTTGCCGACGGAACCAAGGCCTTGTTCCTGACCAACGCGGGCACGGAACACGTGCCGGACCTCAAGGTCTTTCGGAAAGAAACCCAGGATAACCCTCCCAACCGCGACCAGACCGCTGACCGTCCCGGTCGCATGAGCGACGGTCCGCAGGGGCATCGAAGTGCAGTTCAGGAAGCCGACTGGCATGCCCTGGCTGAAGACGACTTTGCCGCGGACCTTGCCCAGATGCTCTACAAGCGCGCCCACAAGGGCAAGTTCGACGAGATCGTACTGGTAGCAGCCCCTTCGGTTCTCGGGCAGGTTCGCAAGCGGCTGCACAAGGAAGTCAGTGACCGTGTCGTCGCGGAGATCGACAAGGATCTCACCAATCATCCTGTCGATCGCATCGAGAAACTTGTCTTCGGAAGATAATCATCTTCTCGCACGGAGGCTCGGGACATTCGGCCGCCATGGTCCGAACGCCCCTGCCACGATGTGCCTTGCAAGACCAGGCTCGGAATTTTTTCACCCTAGAGAACAGTGGCCGCCAATTGCGGCCGCTGGAACAGGCAGGACCATGACCGCTGATCCGGACTTGGACCGGCCCCTGACGTCCATTGTCGACAGGGTCGGAGACATCACGAAAGAAGGACAGGTCTCGCTTGACCGCGTGGTCGGCGCTTTCGAGAAAACCGGATTTGCGACGATGCTGATCGTGCCCGCGGCCGCCGTCGTGACACCGCTGAGCGGCATTCCCCTGTTTTCAAGCCTTTGCGGAATGACCATTTGCCTGATCGCGGCACAATGGCTAATGAAACGCGACCGGGTCTGGCTTCCTCACTGGCTGGGTCAGCAAAGTCTTGAGGGCGACAAGGTGCGGCTGGCGATGAACAAGCTGCGGCCCGCCGCACGCTGGCTGGACAATCATTCCCGCGCGAGAGCACGGTTCCTGTTTCGGCAACCGCTTCGGGCCTTGTTGCCGCTCTCGTGCCTCCTGTTCGGCGCCTTGATGCCCTTTCTCGAACTGGTACCATTCTCGTCATCGCTTCTTGGCGCATCCGTTTGCCTGATTGCCTTCTCTCTCCTCACCCGGGACGGACTGTTTGCCCTTGCCGCGCTTTTGCCCCTGGCCATCGTTGTCTGGGCACTGACGGCCTTGTTCTGAAGAAGGCCTCCCGATCAGGTTCGCAGGATCAACCGAGCGCCTGAAGCGCGATGGCACCGCCATAGATGCCAAGCAGACTGACACTTTCAAAACCGATCCCGCCGGGGCCTGACTTCTGCCGCACCAGCAACCCCAGAAGCAGGACCACCGTCATCACCAGCCCGATCGCCAGCCAGAAATAGTCCTGAGGGGAGACTGCCTGATAAAGCGAGCCGTCGCGATAAGCGACATCGGAAAGTGTCAGGAACAGAGTATCGAAGGTGTTGCCGCCAACAATGCCGCCAATGGCGAGCTGCAAGGCACCACGATGCACGGCTGCCAGCGTCGTCACCAGTTCGGGCAGCGAGGTGACAACGGCTGTCATCAGCGCGCCGACAAGCGAGGCGTTGAGATTGAAACGATCCGTCAGCGCACCAGCCACTTCCGCCAGCACCCAGCCCATCGAGGCGAGGATAAGCATCAGCGCTGAAAACCCTGCGATAAGCCGCAAGTTTCCGCGCAGGTCGTGCTGTTCCTCATCCGGGCTGTCCTCGTGGGTTTCGGACGTATTCACGACACGCCACATGGGCTGTTCCCGCACGTGCCGCTGAGCCAGCAAACCGCTGCCATAAACGATAACCAGGGCGTAGGAGGCTGGATGAACGCCCAGTAACGTGATTTCCGGGGTGGTGTAGGCGACCAGGGGAATGGCCAGCAAAAGCATCAGCAGGGCGCATTGAAAAAGGCTGGAAACGTCAGCAGCCACATGCTCCAGGTTCCCGCGCCGGTAAACGATATCAGCGATGGCCAGAAAGGCAGTCTGCGCGGCGATACCGCCAACGCCATTTGAAAAGGCCAGCGACGCACGGCCGTCCAGCGCAGCTGTAACGGACACCACGGTGCCCGAGAGCGACGTGGCCGCCCCCAGTAGGACACCGCCAACCAAGGCCTCGCCCAGACCTGTCCGGTCGGCAATACGGTCAGCCTGACCGGTCAGATGAATGCCGCAAACGAGAATTACTCCACCGGCACCTGCAAAAAGCGCGAGCAAGACCCACAGCGGCATGCTGTCGAAACCCATAGTGACCTTGTCCCCTCTTGGCATTTGCGGAAGTTGTCCGGACTTCAAAGGGAAAACGGTCACCCCACCAGGAAGTTCCCACCTGAACGTTCCCGCTTGGATCTCCCAGGGGGGAACGAATAAGGGTCTTGCGCGTTAACCGCTGAAGAGCAGTCGAGCCTGGCTGCCAAGTGGCAACATCGCGAGGTAGTGAAGATGATCTATCACGGCTTTAACGACGATGCGGACCGGCACCTTGCCATCCTGCGTGAAAGGATCAGAGACAAGGAAGCCTCCAGCTGGAAGCACCTTGCTCTTGGCTTCGGCTTCAGCGGCATCATTTTTTCGCTGATCGCCCTGATATTCCTGCTCAGCTATTGATCGTACGCCCAGGCCAGCCTGGACGTTTTCAGGAACACTACTGCCGCTCGAACGTTGATCTGAAGAGTGATGAGGCCAAAACGCCCTCAGCGCTTGCAACGACGTACAATCCAGCGAGGTAGAGATGACTTATCAAAGGCAGACCAGCGAACAGGACAAGGAAGTCGTTCTGGGAGAAAAGGAAGCCAAGCAGGGCCTCGAGCTTCACGAGATGCGCTACGTCCTGGCAATCGGCACCGCAGGCGCAGTAATCGCACTGGCGGTTGTCGGCTACATCCTGCTTTGAGTTCACCAGTCCGGAAGGGGTAGAGCCCTTCGAAGGACCAAACAAAAGGGACGAACCTTGAAAAGGTCGTCCCTTTTGTTTTTCAGGCGAGAGGGTCAGCTCTCGATCACAGTAGGTGACCCGGCAGATCGCCGGGCAGACCGATTAACGGCAAGCCGCCACATATTCGCGGCCGTAGGAATCGCGGTAGATACACTTGCCCGGTTCCGTTGCCCTTCCGACAAGCGCACCGGCAGCCGCGCCGACAGCGCCACCAACAAGCGCCCCGCCTGCCTTACCGGTCGTTGCAGCACCGATCGCCGCGCCTGAGGCACCACCGATCACCGCGCCCTTTTGCGTGTTGTTGCAAGCGGTCAGACCAGTCAAAGCGACCGCAACCAGCATGATTTTCCACATGATCAACTCCCTTCGTGTTGCATTAGGCAGAACGGGAGAACAGCGGAAATGTTCCAGAAAAAGATGGAAAACTGCGGTCAAAACCAACGCAGAGATCCGTCGTGCGGAGGAACTTCTGTCAGCCTCGAACGTTTGCCCGGTATCGGGCAGCCGGCGTTCCAGCAGTGGATTTCCCGGCTGCCACTTACAGGAGGATCCGACATGACTGACAGGACCAGGGACGAGATCGCCCGTATTTTGAAAGACAACACGCGCAGCAAGGCTGATCGCGTAGACGAGCTTCTGCGGATGCGCGAGGACGCACGTGCCCTGCAACGGGCGGCGACGGAAAGCCCGATGGGGAATGAAACCCCGGATTCGTCGGGTCTTCGGGACATCGACAGGGCACTGGAGCGCCTCGGCCATAGCGACCTGACCGAGGCTGAGGAAAACAGCGCCGCAACCCTTTGACTGTCGACCTTGCGCGGCCCTTCCAGTCCGGCCAGGAAGGGCGAAACGTTGAAGCTGCCGGCAAGAAAACCTATCTCTAAAGGCGAACACAAGCACAGGCGGCCCCATGAACACCACCTTTGAAGACCTTGGCTTTGACCCCGAGATCCTCGGCCCGGAGGAAGAGCAGAAGAGGACGATCCGTCAGAAATTGATGACGACGGTCCGCAAGGCCGCGCGTCAGGTGCCGTTCATGGAAGATGTCGTCGCCGGCTATTTCTGCGCGCTCGATCCCGCGACACCCAGCAAGGTGCGGGCCACCGTCCTCGCATCGCTGGCGTATTTCGTGCTGCCTTTGGATGTAATTCCAGACTTTCTGATCGGCATCGGCTTCGGCGATGACGCGACCGTGCTTCTGGCCGCCCTCGCGATGATCCGCAGCCACATGCGACCGGATCACTACCAGGCTGCAAAGGATGCCTTGAAGGACGGCGAAATCTGACCGCCTTTCTAGAGGTGGTCGCGTCCGGGCTGATCGTCTTGTGCCGGCTTGTGCGTCACTTGACCGGCCGCTTTGGTTCCGTGCCAGCAGCCTGACGTTCTCCCGGCAATCAGCCAGTAAATTTCACCGCCGATAAATCCGGCCGCCAGCGCAACCGCACTTCCCGGCCGGAAGGCACTGTCCGCGGCTTCGGCTCCAAGTGTCCAGACCGCAAAGGCGATCACCCCGGCGGCACCGACGTGAAACAGGAAACTGCGCAGCCGTGCAGCTTCGGCCAGAACGATTGCAACGGCAGCCGGGGCCAGGGCCGTGGCACCGACCACACTTGCACCCACGAGACCGCTTCCGACCATGGTTGCAAAGGCAATCGGATCGGCTTCGGGATGCCCGGCCCGGAAAAAGCCCCAGGCAAGGAACAGGCCGCACGCCAGCACCGCGAAGATGAAACCGAACGCGATCCTGAGAAGCTGCAACATGAATTTCCCGCCGTCCAAACCGCTGTCCTTCCTTGATATGCGCGAGCTGACTGCTTACTTGACCATCTGCCGGTCGGATTGCAACCTTCCAGAACCGGCAGTGGCCCGACTGGCCATGACCAGGCCAGCCGGAGCCTTAGCCCCTGAAAATGTGACCCGGCATGTCGAAAACGGTGTTTTCGCTTGACTTTTTGCCGGTTTCGCAAGACGTTGGGGGATGGCGTTAGGCCATATCCATCTCAGCACCTTGGTACCAGCGTTCCGAGGATTTTTGTGCATGGAGCATATCAAAGCCCTAGCGCCACGTTTAAACGAAAGAGGAGTTTGCGACCATTCGCCGTCCGTTCCGCGCCCCGCCTCCTACGAAGGAAGGCCCGCGCACAAACCACGAAATTCGCGTTCGCGAAGTCCAGTTGATTGATCATGAAGGCGCCAACCGTGGCGTCATCCCGACAGAAGAGGCGATGGGCATCGCCATGGATGCCGGGTTGGATCTTGTTGAAATCCAGCCGAACGCAAATCCGCCTGTCTGCAAGATCCTGGACTATGGCCGGTACAAGTACCAGGCTCAGAAGAAAGCAGCAGAAGCCCGCAAGAAACAGAAGACCGTCGAGATCAAGGAGATCAAGATGCGTCCGAACATCGACACCCACGACTACGAGGTGAAGATGAAGAGCATGTTGCGGTTCTTTGGCGAAGGCGACAAGGTGAAGGTCACACTCCGTTTCCGGGGCCGCGAAATGGCCCACCAGGACCTGGGCATGAACCTGCTCAACAAGGTCCGTGAGGAAACCAACGAAATCGCCAAGGTTGAATCCGCACCGAAGCTCGAAGGCCGCCAGATGGTTATGGTTCTGGCTCCGATCAAGTAAGCTTCATTGCGTTTCGAATGTCCGAAAACCCCGCTCCGGCGGGGTTTTCTCGTTTTCAGTCGGCAGAATAGCTCATTTCTTCAAAAATCCCGTCCGGCATGTCACATCCAGCGCCGCTGTCTTGTCATTACCTGCGAACACCAGGTGTGCGCAGGAGACGAAAATGATGATGGACAATGGGAATGCAGCAGCAGGGCTTCAGACCAAGCTTGCGAACGACCGGCAATTGATTGACGTCGCCGTCGTTTTTCACAGCGGGTACGGTCACACAGAACGTCAGGCAGCGGCTGTCAGGCAGGGCATAGAGGATGTCGATGGTGCACGCGCACTGCTTCTGACAGCGGATGAAGCCAGCACCCGCTGGAACGAACTCAATGCGGCCAGCGCAATCATCTTCGGCACACCAACCTACGTCGGCGCAGCCTCCGCCGCCTTCAAGACCTTTCAGGAAGCCAGCTCGCAGGAAATCATGTCGAAGGGCTATCTCTGGCGGGACAAGATTGCAGCCGGCTTCACCAATTCCGGTTCGCGTTCCGGCGACAAGCTGGCGGTGCTCATCCAGTTGGCCCTGTTTGCAGCCCAGCACGGCATGCACTGGGTCAGCCTGGACCTGCCGCCAGCCAATTGTTCCTCGCAAGGAACGGAAGACGATCTCAACCGGCTCGGCTTCTGGCTCGGGGCCGCGGCACAGTCGAACACCGACGAAGGGCCACAGACAGCTCCCCCGGCCGCGGATCTGGCAACCGCCCGCCATCTGGGCAGGCGTGTGGCGAAAACGGCCTTGCAGTTTGCAGCCGGACGGGTGCAAGCACGGCCCGAACCGGCGTTGACGTGATAGGCTGTTGTGATCATGACGGATACACCGGCCCCTGAAGACGACACCGCTTTGCGCAGGCGACTAACCCGCATCGCCTACCGCATGCTGGGATCAGTCTCCGACGCGGAAGACGTGGTTCAGGAAGCCTGGCTGCGCTGGCTTGCCACCGACAGGGAAAAGGTGCGCGAGCCTGCCGCCTTCCTGAAGACCATCGTCACACGGCTCTGCCTCAATGAACTGAAATCCGCACGCCGTCGCCGCATGTCCTATGTTGGACCCTGGCTTCCAGAGCCCCTGCTGACAACATCAGATGCCGAAGCCGCCGACGACATCACGTTGCCCGTGATGGTGGCTCTGGAGCGGCTGTCACCGCTCGAAAGGGCCGCCTTTCTGCTGCATGACGTTTTCAGCATGGGTTTCGAGGAAATTTCGACCGCAATCAACCGGGAACCGGCTGCCTGCCGCAAGCTCGCCAGTCGCGCCAGGGCAAGGCTGCAAGAAGCAAGACCACGCTTTTCCGCCACGCCGGAACAGGGCAGGAAGCTGGCGACCGCCTTCTACGAAGCATCGCGCAGCGGCGACATGGAAAAACTCCAATCCTTGCTGGCCGAAGACATCGTCGTCTACGCCGACGGCGGCGGCAAGGTGCCTGCCACATCAGCCCCGACATTCGGGCACGAACGGTCCATGATCCTCTTTGCGGCACTCGCCCGCTATTTCAGAAAGGTTCCGTCACGACTGATCCGGTTTGCTGACATTGACGGACTGCCCGGATTTGTAACCGAGGAAGATGGCGGCATTGTCCAGACCACCGCATTGCAGGTCCGGGACGGCAGGATCATCGCCGTCTATGTGACCCGCAACCCGGAAAAGCTCAGGCATCTTGGGGCAGATCAGGAGGACACAATGCGTCAGTCAATTGACCGGAACTGAACGGCACAAGTGGCAATCAGCTTCGCGGCGTTATCCGATCAGCCGGTTCACATCGACAACCGGCATTCCTGCGTTGCGCGCTGCCTCAAGCCCCTGATGACTGTCCTCGAACACGAGGCATTGTTCGGCTGCGACACCGAGCCGGGAAGCGGCCTCCAGGAAGAGATCCGGCGCCGGTTTGGCATGGGCAACGTCATCTATCGTGACAACCGTATCGAACAACGGCAGCAGTCCCGTCTCCTTCAAGGACGCCAGCACCACTTCCTGCGGTCCACCAGAGGCGACCGCCATCGGCAACTTGCCGCGAAACCTCCGCGCAATGGCGCTTATTACCTCGATCTCGCCGACTTCACCGATCCGGGCCAATACTGCCGTGCGCATCTCCCGAACGGCCAATGGGCGATCCACCGTAACTCCGTGCTCGGCTTCATAGTCATCAAGAAGCACATGTTCCGACATTCCCGCCCGGGCGTGGTACCAGTCCGGCTCCATATGATGACCGGCGGCCCTGAACGCGTCCTGCCAGGCACCGGCATAGAGCGTTGGTGTTTGCACCAGCGTGCCATCACAATCGAAAATCAGGGCCTGCGCCCGTTGGAGAAGCGTCTCCAGCTCATTCATGTCATTGGGCTTTCGATGAGAATTGCACGGAAATCGTTAACGTTGGTGAGGGTTGGCCCCGGCACCACCTGATCGCCAAGAGCCGCGAAGAAACTGTGGCTGTCATTGTCGCCGAGCATGGCGACCGGTTCGAGGCCAAGCGCCTCTGCACGCTCAAGAGTGTCTGGGCCAACAACCGCCCCTGCGACATCCGCCGCCCCGTCGACACCGTCTGTGTCACAGGCAATCCCGTAAAGACCGTTAGCTCCCTTGAGTGCGATCGCGAGCGCAAGGGCAAATTCCGCATTCGGCCCACCACAGCCCTTGCCGCGCCGCGTCACCGTGCATTCACCGCCGGACAGAAGCAGGACGGGCCGCCCACCCGGTTTCATCGCCTGCTGGCGTTCGATCGCGAGTCTTGCCTGCTGTGCAGCCACTTCGCGCGCCTCGCCTTCAATGGCGTCCCCCAGGATTTCAACTTCCACACCTTCGTCGGCTGCCAGGCTTGCCGCTGCTTCCAGCGAAAGGGACGGTGCCGCGATGATGCGGTTTTCCACCCTCGACACTCTTTCATCTTCCGGCGGCAGCACTCCGGTGGCGCCGTCCAGCACAGCGAGAACAGATGCCGGCACAGACATGCTGAAGCGTTCGATAACCGCGCGCGCGTCCGCTGGCGTCGTCTGATCGCCGACCGTCGGGCCCGAGGCAATGAAGGCCGGATCGTCACCGGCAACATCGGAAATGATCAACGTCGTCATCCGGGCAGGATAGGCTGCCGCTGCAAGCTGGCCACCCTTGACCAGGCTGACGTGCTTGCGGACTGTGTTCATGTCGGTGATTGGCGCACCTGACGCCAGCAGGGCTTCATTCAAGGCCTGTAGGTCAGCCAGCGAAATATCTCCGGCCGGTGCCTCCAGCAGCGCCGACGCCCCGCCTGAAATCAGCGCGATCACGTGATCCGCTTCTTCAAGCGAAGACAACAGACCGAGAAGGCGTTGTGTTGCCTGAAGCCCACGCCCGTCCGGCACCGGATGCGATGCCTCGACGATTTCGATCCCCTGGCAGGGCCGGGAATAGCCGTCGCGGGTGATGACCAGTCCCTCTGAAGCCCCCCAGGCTGCTTCAACCGCTTCGGCCATGCGTGCCGACGCCTTGCCGGCACCGATCACGACCGTCCGACCCTTTATCCGTTCCGGCAGGAATGCGGGAACGCACTTCATCGGGTCAGCCGCTGCAACGGCCGTCTCGAACAGACGCCGCAATAGGGCCTCACGCGAACAATCTGTCATGCATCGAGTCCCAGGGTCGATTGCCGTTTAATGAGCTCGACCGGATAATGTTTCGTGTCGGGTGGCCTGACGCCATCGACAATCCAGGCCAGCATCGCTTCGGCAGCATTGCGGCCGAACAGCGCGGTATCGCAGCGCACCGAGCTGAGCCTGGGAAAGGCCAGCGAGCATTCCTCGATATCGTCGAAGCCGATGATCCTGAAATCCTGACCAACCTTGATGCCAAGCTCGGCAAAGCCGCTCAGCATGCCAAGCGCAACCAGATCGCTGAAACAGATCGCCGCTTCCAGGCCTTCGTGTTCCTGCAGGATCTTCAACGCGATTTCACGGCCGAACTGCCTCGATGGCCGTCCGTGAAAAATGGTCGGCGCAAGGCCGTTCGCCTGCATCACGCTTCGATAGCCGGACATGCGCTCCAAGGTAATCGGACGATCCGCCAGACCACCGGCAAAGGCGATCTTCTGACATCCCGTATCGATCAGGTGCCGTGTCGCGGCTTCGCCTCCAAAGGCGTAGTCATGCGAAGCGAAGGGAAACAGGTCCGTGCGCTCGTCCAGCTGACGCAGCACCTGCATGGTGGGAATTCCGGCCCGCTCGATCCGTTCGAAGGGGCTTTCGTCGCCGCCATAGGTCGGCGAGATGACGAAGGCCGACACGCCATGCTCGATCATGCTGTCGATCACCTGGGCCTGGATTTCCGGGTCTTCATCCGTGTTGGCGATGACGGTCGAGTATCCCTTGCTGGCAAAGGTCATCTGCGCACTGGCGGCAAATTCGGTGAAGAAGGGGTTGCGCAGGTCATTGATGATCAGGCCGATGAGACCGGATGCAGCGCCGCGCAAGCCGGCTGCCGAGCGGTTGTAGACATAACCAAGCTCATCAATTGCCCTGGCCACCTCTTCCCGGGTCGACTGCTTTACCAGCGACGAATTCTGGAGCACCAGCGAGACGGTCGATTTCGAAACACCCGCCTGCCTTGCAACATCCAGAATTGTCGGCCGCTTCTTCATGAAAGGTCTATCCGATCCCGTGCAGTTTCAGGAGCAGCCCCATGCGCTCCTCGGCGATCTCCGGCTTTGACAACAAACGCGCCTGATCCGCAAGCCGGAAGACCTCTGCATAATGGGCAATCTCACGCGAAGACTGAAAACCGGCCGGCATGATGAAGTGGCTCTGGGCATCGTTCAGCCAGGCAAGAAACGCGATTCCGGCCTTGTAGAAGCGGGTCGGAGCCTTGAAGATTTCCCGGCTGAGAGGAACGGTCGGCGCGAAGAGCTGGTGATAGGTATCCATATCCCCTTCCGCCAATGCCTCAAGCGCCTGGCTCGCCACGGGGGCAATCGCCGCAAAGGCCCCCAGCAGAGCATGCGAATAGTGCTTGCCGTCGCCGGCGATCAGATCCGCATAGTTGAAGTCATCGCCTGTATAAAGCCGCACGCCTTCAGGCAAGCGCGCACGGAAGGCTTCTTCGTGTGCCTGGTCGAGCAAGGAGATCTTGATGCCGTCGACCTTGGCTGCATGGCTTTCGATGATGGCGAGGACAGCGTCGGACGCCGCCGAGACATCCTTAGACCCCCAATATCCCGTCAGGTCCGGATCGAACATGTCGCCCAGCCAGTGCAGGATGATCGGCTCCCGCGCCTGACGGATCAGCCGGCCATAGACGTCGGCGTAATCGTCCGGCCCCGCCCCGATGGCGGGAAGCGCCCGCGATGCCATCAGGATCGCCTGCCCGCCTGCCGCCTCGATGGCCTCCAGCTGGACCGTATAGGCCGCAACGATGTCGTCGTTCGTCTTGAGATTTTCCAGCGGCACCTGATCGGTGCCTGCCCCGCAGGCAACACGCGGCTTCAGCGGATGCGCCTTCGCCTCTTTCATGGTGCGTTCGATGAGTTCCTTCGCCGTTGCCCAGTCAACGCCCATGCCGCGCTGCGCGGTGTCCATGGCCTCGGCCAGTCCCAGCCCCTGATCCCACAGCCAGTGCCGGAATTTCAGCGTATTTTCCCAATCGACTGCCGGAGAACCAACCCACGGATCGCGCTCGCGCAGCGGATCGGACACCACATGCGCCGCGGCAAAAGCGGTGCGGGTCAGCGGCACGCGCGGGGCACGCGGGGTCAGGGCTTCTCCGATGAGGCTGTAGGGTTCCAGACGATTTTCGTAGGTGGGCAGGGTCAGCATGATACGCTCCGGAAACTTGGCGGCCGGTCAGGCCGAGACGGGAATATCGAGGACGAGAATGCCGTCGATCCCGCCGATGGCATTGGCGACCAGCTTGGCGCCGAGCGCCTTGTGGTCCGGATGGGTCTGGTAGGCTTCCAGTGCCTCCGAGCTTTCGAAATCGACGGTGAACCCGTGCATGTAGCCCCGTTCGATCTGTTCAGGGCTTTCGCTGCGGCCCGAAACGATCGCGCCGATGCCGGACACCTGATTGCGGATACTTCTGAGTTCCTGAAACAGGCTTTCGATCAGCTCTTCGGCAACATCCGGCTGAAACTTGATGAGAACGATATGGCGGATCATGACAGCGCCCCGTGATCTTGGCGGATCATGTCGGAGGCTTTCTCGCCGATCATGATGGCCGCGGCATTGGTGTTGGAGGAAACGACCGTCGGCATGATGGAAGCATCGACCACGCGAAGCCCCTCAACACCGTTGAACCTCAGGCGCGGATCGACCACGGCCTTGTCGTCGGAGCCCATGCGGCAGGTACCTGTCGGGTGATGGGAGGTCTTGGAGTGTTCGCAGATGAAGCGGAAGTAGTCTTCGTCGGTCTTCACTCCTGGCCCCGGCAAGTGCTCGGCCTTGATAAAGGGCTTCAGCGGCGCTTGCGCGAGAATTTCCTGCGTCAGCTTCAGGCCCCGGATCGACATTTCCCGGTCTTGGCTGTCCTGCAGGTAATTCGGGTCGATCAACGGCGCATCTGCGGGATTGGAACTCTTCAGGCGCACGCTGCCCCTTGAGCGCGGACGCAGGTAACAGGAGTTGAGCGTCACGCCGCCATCCGGCATGGCGGCAACGCCGGATTCGATCCCCGTGCCCAGACCCAGATGGAATTGCAGGTCGGGCGAGCGCGCATCGGGGTTCGCGTACCAGAACCCGCCCGTCTCGAACAGGCTGGAGGACACCGGCCCGCGCCGGGTGAGCAGATACTGCAGGCCGGCCAGCACCGACAGATGCGGCTTGGCATAGCGGTCGTAGGTGTGCGGGCCGCTGACTTCGCAAATGCAGTAGAGGTCCAGATGGTCCTGCAGGTTGGAACCGACCTCAGGCTGGTCATAGGCGATATCGATACCGAGCTTTCTGAGTTCGTCCGCGGGACCGATGCCGGAAAGCTGAAGCAGACGGGGCGAGCCGATGGAGCCGGACGACAGAATGACTTCCGAGCTCGCCGTCAGGCGCGTGCCGTCAATGAGTTCGACACCGGTCGCCTTGCCGCCTTCCACCACGATACGGCGCACCTGGGCACCGGTCTTGATGTGGAGATTGGGCCTGCCCTTGTTGGGCGCCAGATACGCCATGGCCGAGGAAGACCGGCGGGCATTGCGCTGTGTCAGCTGGTAGTAGGCAACGCCGTCCTGCTTCTCGCCTGTCACATCCTCGTTTTTCGGAATGCCAAGCGCAGCAGCGGCTTCGAAATAGGCTTCGCAGATCGGCAACGGGGCACAGGGCCTGGAAACGCCGAGCGGGCCGCCCTTGCCATGGTAGCGGTTGTCGTAGGTGTCGTTGTCCTCGGCCTTGCGGTAGTAGGGCAGAACGTCTTCATACCCCCAGCCCTCGCAGCCCATCTGACGCCACTCGTCATAATCCAGCGCGTTGCCGCGGGTATAGATCTGCGCATTGATGGCCGAACCGCCACCGATCACCTTGGCCTGGGTATAGCGGAACACCCGGTTCTGCATGTGCTTTTGCGGCACCGTGTGCCAGCCCCAGGAGCCGATGCCCTTGGTCATTTTCGCAAAGCCGGCAGGCAGGTGATAGAACGGATGCCAGTCGCGCCCGCCTGCTTCCAGCAGCAGCACGGAAATGTCCGGATTCTCGGTTAAACGCGCGGCAACAACCGAGCCGGCGCTGCCACCACCGATGATGATGAAGTCGTAGCCTGTATTCATCTGAAGTCTCTCAGAACAACTCGCTCTAAAGCCGGGGGATCGACAGTCCGCCGTCCACCGCGAAGGTCGAACCGGTTGCAAAGGCCATTTGGCCATCGGCAATCGGCACGATGATTGAGCCGATATCGGCGGGCTGCCCCCACCTGGCAGCAGGCACCAGACCGCCTTCGATCCGGGCCGTGTATTTGTCTTTCACTCCGGCGGTCATGCCGGTTTCGATGATGCCTGGCCTTAGCTCGAAGACACCGATGCCATGCGGCGCAAGCCGGACGGCGAAGAGCTCCGCCATCATGGCGGCACCTGCTTTCGACAGGCAGTATTCCGCCCTTTCGATTGACACCATCTCCGCACTTACGGAGGTGATGAAACTCATCGAGCGATAGCTGTCGGACGGCTGATCCAGCATGCGTCTCGCCACTTCCTGCGCCAGGAAGAAAGCCCCGCGCAGGTTGACACCCATGACGAAGTCGAAACTGTCCGGCGCCAGATCCAGCATGTCACCCCGGATTTTGGCCGGAACGCCCGCGTTGGAAACAAAAGCCGTCACCGGCCCGAGATCCGCCTCCACCCGGTCGAGCAGCGTCTTGCAATGGTCGATGTCCAGAAGGTCATGCCGGAAATAGCGGCCCTTGCCACCCAGGTTGTTCAGGGCTTCGGTCACCTCCGGCGCGTCGGCTTCTTCCTGAGCGGCGATGGCAACCGTGTAACCGGCCTCCGCGAGAGCCCTCGAAATGCCGAGACCGATGCCGCGCTGGCCACCGGTGACAAGTGCGATCCTGTTCATGCCGCCAGATCCTTCTTGATCGTTTCGGCGGCGCGCAGTGCCAATGCCGCGACCGTGAGGGCCGGATTGACGGCAGCCGAGGTTGGCAGCGCTCCCGCATCGGCCACAAACAGGTTCGGATGATCCCAGGACCGGCAGTCCGGATTGAGCACGGAGTTAGCCGGATCATCGCCCATGCGCACCGTGCCGCATTGATGCGAGGGCACCCTGCCGTCGAACAACCGCGACAGCACCAGCGGGAAACCTGCCTCGCGCAGGGTCTTGCGGGTCTTCTCGACCAGCTTCCTGTGCGCCGTCATGTTGGACCGCTGCCAGATGAGCTGGATCTTGCCGTCCTTCAGGACAACCCGGCTTTCAGGATCGGGCAGATCCTCGGAAATCAGATAGAGATCGAGCGCATGGCCGGAGATCCAGCGGGCGGCGAATTTAGGCAGCCGAGGCACCTGGATCTTCAGGATATCCGGCGTTACCCGCCCCAGCAGCTGGACGTTGCCCAATGGCTTGCCGTCTTCGCCGTCATCGAGATACCAGTCATTCAGGCCGAAGGTCTTTTGATAGACGGAAGTATTCCGGAACCGCGGATCGATGGCGATCATCGCCGTCGCATTGTGGTTCATGAAACAACGGCCGACATAGTCCGAGAGGTTGGCAACGCCGGACCGCAACAAGAGCGCTGCGGACTGGACGGCACCCGCACACAGGGCAACGACCCCCGGTGTCAGGCAGATCTCTTCACCGTCCTTGCTGTAGTGGACTTCATCGATACGGCCGGACTTGTAGCCCGTCCGCAGCGCGGTGACTTCGGCGCCGGTAACAAGGGTGACGTTGTCATGGGCCATTGCGGTTTCCAGCGCACAGGTTTCCGCATCCATCTTGCCGCATCTGAGGTCGGGGTAACCGTCCCAGCCGGTGTGCCCGGCATCCAGCCAGCGGTCGATATCAACCCCCAGCGGCAGGCTGAACGGACGAACGCCCGCCTGCTCAAGGCGCCGCCGGGCAATCCGGATGGCTTCCTCGTCCGGGATAGGCGGAAACGGATAAGGCCTGCCGTGCGGCGGTTCAGTCGGATCGGAGGCGGTATCGCCCCGAACCTGGAAAAGCTGTTCGGCGGCGTCATACCAGGGCGACAGCTCGTCATAGGCAATCGGCCAGGCAGGTGAAACACCGTCATAATGCTCCAGCGCGCTGAAGTCCTCTTCCCGGTAACGGATCAGCACCGCACCGTAGAGCTTGGAGTTGCCACCGACATTGTAGTAGTTGCCCGGCTCGAACGGATTACCCTGTCCATCGAGCCAGGTTTCCGGCGCCCGGAAGGCGCTGTTGGTATAGATGCGCCAGGGGTCCCGGGCCGGAGCATCGTCCGGTATCCGGTATCCCCGTTCCAGAATCGTGATCTTGGCCCCGGTCGGAGCAAGGCCCGCGGCAAGGGAAGCTCCCCCCATGCCGCTGCCGATGATCACAATGTCGGGCGCTGTATTCATGGGTCAGGCGATCCGGTTTTCGGTCTTCGGGTCGAAAGCGACCGCCTTTTCCATGTTGAAGGCAAACGGAAACACTTCCCCCGCCTTCACGGCAACGTCGGCACGGAAACGGCCGGTCACGTCCTTGCCGCCAATCTGGCTGACGACGAACGTGTCGGACCCTGCTGGCTCGGTGACTTCCACCGGAGCATCGACGATGTGAACCGCCTTGGAATTGCGGTCGGCACCATCCTTGTCGGTAATGGCTTCCGGCCGAATGCCGAGGATGATGTCCTTGCCGATGCTCGAAGAGAGCGCGTCGGAGGCAAACGGAATGGCTGCCGTCTTGCCGTCTGCCAGCGAGACCTCCGCAGCCGGCCTGCCGTCCGCCGAGACCACCTTGGCCGGGAACAGGTTCATGGAAGGCGATCCCATGAAGCCCGCCACGAACATGTTGGCCGGATTGTCGTAGATCTCTTTCGGCGTGCCCAGTTGCTGGACATAGCCGCCAAACATGACAGCGATCCGGGTCGACAGCGTCAGCGCCTCGATCTGGTCATGGGTCACATAGACGATTGTCGTGCCGAGCTTCTGGTGCAGCTTCTTGATTTCCGTGCGCATGTCGACGCGCAGCTTTGCATCCAGGTTGGACAGCGGCTCGTCGAACAGGAACACGTCCGGCTCGCGCACCAGTGCACGCCCCATGGCGACACGCTGGCGCTGACCACCGGAAAGCTGGCCCGGCTTGCGGTCGAGCAGATGGCTGATCTGAAGGAGATCGGCCACCTGGCCGATCCGCTTTTCGCGTTCCGGCTTCGCAATGCCATGCATTTCCATACCGAAGGAGATGTTCCCGGCAACGGTCATGTTCGGGTAAAGCGCGTAGGACTGGAACACCATCGCGATGTTGCGGTCCGCCGGCTTGACGCCGTTCATGCTCTTGCCCTTGATCGCGATCTCGCCGGAGGTGATGTCCTCCAGGCCCGCGATCATGTTGAGCAGGGTGGACTTGCCGCAGCCGGACGGGCCGACGAGTACGAGGAACTCGCCCTCTTCGATGGAGATGTCGGTTTCATGCAGAACCCGCAAGGATCCATAAGACTTGGTCGCCTGCTTGATGTCGAGAAAGCCCATTGTCTTATCCTTTTACTGAGCCTGCCATCAGACCACGCACGAAGTAGCGGCCCGCGACGATGTAGACGAGAAGGGTTGGCAGCGCGGCCATGATCGCGCCGGCGAAATGCACGTTGTATTCCTTCACCCCGGTGGAGGATTGCACCAGGTTGTTGAGGGCAACGGTCATCGGCTGGCTGTCGAAATCGGAGAAGGACGCACCGAACAGGAAGTCATTCCAGATGTTGGTAAACTGCCAGATGATGCAGACCACCGCGATCGGACCGGACGATGGCAACAGGATGCGCCAGAAGATCCGGAAGAAACCGGCACCGTCGATCTGCGCCGCCCGGACAAGCTCGGTCGGGAAGGCCGCGTAGTAGTTGCGGAAATACAGCGTCGAGAAGCCGATCCCGTAGACGAAGTGTACGAAGATCAGCCCCGGCACCGTGCCGGCGATGCCCATCAGACCCAGCATCCGGGCCATCGGGATCAGCACCATCTGGAACGGAATGAAGCAGCCGAACAGCAGCAGGCCGAACAGGATGGTCGCACCGCGGAACGTCCATTTGGTCAGAACGTAACCGTTCAGCGCGCCGACCAGCGTCGACAGGGCAACCGCCGGAACAACCATGATGATGGAGTTGAGGAAATAGGGCCGCAGACCCGTTGCCTCAACGCCCACCTGGGCACTCGACCAGGCGCTTTGCCAGGGAGCGATGGTCCACTCCTGCGGCAGCGCCATCATCCCGCCCGAAGTGATTTCGGTCAGCGGCTTCAGCGAGTTGACCACCATCACGTACAGCGGCAGCAGGTAGTAGATGCAGAACAGCGCGAGCAGCAGATACAGGATCACCCGGGCCGGACGCAGGGAGGAAGACTTGGACATCGTCGACATCACTTTTTCTCCCTGAGCTCTGACCAGAGGTAGGGCACGATGATCGCGGCGATCGTCATCAGCATGATCACGGCGGAAGCGGCACCGATGCCCATCTGGTTTCGGGTGAATGTGTAGGAATACATGAAGGTTGCCGGCACTTCGGTCGCGGTGCCCGGTCCGCCGCCTGTCAGGGCGATCACCAGGTCGTAGGACTTGATCGCCATGTGGGCGAGCACCACGAAGGCCGACATGAAAGCAGGACGAAGCTGCGGGATCACGATCCGGCGATAAAGCGCGAAGGTGGAAGCGCCGTCGATCTGGGCAGCCTTCATCATCTCGCTGTCGATACCGCGCAGGCCCGCAAGGAACATCGCCATGACGAAGCCCGAGGTCTGCCAGACCGCCGCGATCACGATGGTATAGATCGCGAAATCCCGGTCCTTGATCCAGTTGAAGGTAAAGGTTTCCCAGCCCCAGCCACGCACGACGGCCTCGATACCGATGCCCGGGTCGAGGAACCATTTCCAGGCAATTCCGGTCACGATGAAGCTGAGCGCCATCGGATAGAGGTAGATCGTGCGGATGAAGCCTTCTGCGCGGATCTTCTGGTCGAGAAAAATCGCCAGCAGCAGACCCAGAACGCAGCAGATGGTGATGTAGAGAACGCCGAAAACCACAAGGTTCCAAACGGCCGTATCCCACGCACGGATCTTGAAGAGGTTTTCATAATTCTGCCAGCCGACCCAGCCGAAGGTGGGCAGAATACGGCTGTCCGTGAAAGACAGGTAAAGCGTGAAGGCGATGAAGCCGTAAACGAAGATTGCCACGATGGCGATCGTCGGGCTGAGCACGAGTTTGGGCAAAGCATCACGCAGTCTGTCAACAACGGAACCGCGCGGGTTCGCCGTTTCAGAGAGAGACATCTTGAGTTCCCCGACCTAGAGCACTTTTGCCGGCGTTCCAGCGAACGCGCGCGGCAGCTCTGAGACTTTGGTTCCGGCCGGCTCCAGGCGGTCGCTTGCAACCGCGAGACGGTCCGCCGAACCGGTGGGAGAGCGGTGAGGGATCACCGCTCTCCGCGCGGTCGTTACTTGTTGATCTGAACGGCGGTAACGAGTTCTGCAACAGCGGTTTCGCTGTCGTATTCCCCGTTGAAATGCGCCGTGATCACGTCATACATGGCGTTCTTGACGGCAGCCGGGTTGGCGTGACCATGCGCCATGGAGCCGTAGAGGTTGCCGCTGTCGGCAGCCTTTTTCAGATCCACCATGCCCTTCTTGCCGCAGACGTCAAAGTCATCGTTCGGCACGTCGGTCCGGGCCGGAACGGAGCCTTTGACGACGTTGAACGCGGACTGGAAGCTCGGTGACAGGATAGCGGTTGCAAGTGCAGCCTGCTCCTTGCCGACTTCCGGACCCTGCGCGAACATCGCGAACTGGTCGGCGTTGAAGGTCACCTGGTCCTGGGTGCCCGGGAAACGGAAGCAGAGGAAGTCTTCATCCGGCTTCTTGCCGGCATTCAGGAATTCACCCTTCGCCCAGTCGCCCATCATCTGGAAGGCTGCATCGCCATTGATGACCATGGCGGTCGCAAGGTTCCAGTCACGGCCGGAGAAGTTGTCATCCACATAGGAGCGGATCACGGCCATGCGGTCGAACGATTCCTTCATGGTGTCGGAGCCGAGCGCTTCCTCGTCCAGGTCGATGAAGGCCTTCTGATAGAACTCGGGACCACCGGTCGCCATCACGACAGCGTCGAAGATGGTCGCGTCCTGCCAGGCCTGACCGCCGTGCGCGATCGCGGTCTTGCCGGATGCCTTGACCTTTTCCAGAGCGGCAACGAATTCGTCCCAGTTCTGCGGCGGCTCGATACCAAGCTCGTCGAGGATGGCCTTGTTCGCCCAGACCCAGTTGGTGGAGTGGACGTTCACCGGAGCGGAGACCCACTTGCCGTCATACTTGGAGAATTTCTGCAGGGCTTCCGGAACCACGTCGTCCCAGCCTTCCATGCCGGCCAGGATGTTCAGGTCGGCAAGAGCGCCTTCCTTGGCCCAGTCGGTGATGTCGAAGCCGAGCATCTGTACGGCGGTGGGCGGGTTGCCGGAGGTAACGCGTGCGCGCAGCACGGTCATGGCCTGGGTGCCGCCGCCACCTGCAACCGGCATGTCCTGCCAGCCGATGCCCTGGCTTTCCAGGTCCTGCTTCAGAACGTTAAGAGCAGCAGCTTCACCGCCGGAAGTCCACCAGTGCAGAACTTCAACATCGGCGGCAGACGCCAGGCTTGTGCTCATTGCAAGGGCGGCGAGGCCCAGCTTCAGAGATTTCAAAGACATCGATATTCCTCCCATAAGGTGCCTAAAGGCGTTTCGAGTGCCGGAGCCCGGCAATCGAGTGTCACGCAACGTTTATTGTAACGTTGCAAACCGGAGTGGTGTCAACGATTTTCATCACTCCCGAAAAACAAAGAGTTTCGTTTGTCTTACATACTATTAAGGCGGATGTTTCGGTGCTGCAGTGCAGCACATTATTGTGTTGTAACGTTTTAAAAGCCCTGATTAGACTTGGCTTGCTTTTTGAGCTAGAAGGCTTCGGCTGAAGTGAACGGGCATGACGCGAAAAACCTTTGAAACCAACAGCGGTCGCGCCGCCGAAAAGCTGCCGCGTCCCACCTTGCGCACGGTGGCGCAGGAGGCAGGCTTCGCGGTGACCACGGTTTCCCGCGCCCTTGCCGGAGACCCCAGGATCGCGGAAACGACGCGCGAACGCGTTTCCGAAGTCGCCCGCCGTCTCGGCTACGTTCCAAACCGCGCGGCACAGCGCCTGCGCACCGGCCGCACCAAGGTCATCAGCCTTCTCCTGAATACACGGCACGAGTTTCTCAGCTTCACATCCGAGTTTCTCGGCGGCATGTCCGAAGGCCTTGCCGGGACCGGCTACGCGATCACTATCACCGCAGACGGCCTTGCCGACGACCGGCTTGAGGCAATCCGCAACATCCGCAGGCACTCGCTGGCAGACGCCATTGTCTTTACCCGCACCGAATGCTTTGACGAGCGGGTCCGCTACCTGCTGGAGCACGACTTCCCCTTTGCCACCCATGGCCGGACGGACTTCACCACACCCCACCCTTACGTCGACTTCGACAACGAGGTTTTCGCCCGCATGGCCGTGGAGCGTCTGGTTGCAAAGGGGCGCAAACACATTTGCATGGTCATGCCGAACGAACGTTACACCTTCGGTCAGCACCTGCGGTTCGGCGCCCGCCAGGCAGCCATTTCCCATGGTGTTCAATTGACGGTTCCCGATCGCGTTGACCTCGACAGCGAGCCCGACGAGATCGCAGCAACCCTGCGCTCGCTCCATGCCGGCCCCAACGCGCCCGACGGTTATGTCTGCGTTGGTGAGGTCATGGCCCTGGTGACCCTGGCCTATCTCAACGACATCGGCCTGACACCCGGTATGGAAATCGACGTCGTCGCCAAGCGCGCCTCGCCCATTTCCAATCATTTCCGCCCGAGAATCGAGACCATCGACGAGGACCTGCGCGCCACCGGCAGAGCCATGGCCAAGGTTCTTCTCGCGAGGATCGACGGCGCCCCCATGGAGGATATGCAGATCCTCCTGAAGCCCGAAGGCGCTTTCTCGATTTCGGACTAGCCTGCTCATCACGCCACCCAGGGTGCCCGGGTCTTGCCGATGCGCATGGTCACGGTCTTGGCTTCCAGGAACTCGTCCAGTCCGTATTTGCCAAGTTCCCTGCCCTGGCCGCTTTCTTTCACGCCGCCAAAGGGCAGTTCCGCAAATCCATCCATCCAGGTGTTGGTCCACACCGTGCCCGCATGCGCCCGGCGGGCGAATTCCAGACAGGTGTGAACATTCTCGCTCCACACACCGGCGGACAGACCGTAGTCGGCATCGTTGACGAGATCGATCGCCTCATCCAGCGTCTTGAAAGTCAGCACCGAAAGCACCGGCCCGAACACTTCTTCGCGGGCGATCGGCATGTCGCTTTTCACATCCGCAACGATCGTCGGCTGGTAGAACTGTCCGGCAAGGCCGGGAACCTTGAGAGCTTCCCCGCCCAGGTGGACAGTCGCTCCGGCGTCCGCGGCATCGCGCACATATTTGTCGATTTTGCTCTGGTGGTCGGGCGTGATGATCGCGCCGACCTTGGTCGATGGGTCCAGAGGATCGCCGAAGGGCACCTTCCGCGACAGGTCCACTGTCGCCTTCAGGAACGCCTCGGCGATGTCTTCGTGCACAATGATCCGGGATCCCGAGTTGCAGCATTCGCCGGCATTGAAATAGACGCCGAAGACAACCGCATCGACGGCGCTTTCGAGGTCGGCATCCGGGAAGATGACCTGCGGGTTCTTGCCGCCAAGTTCCAGCGAGACCTTCTTCAAGGTTCCGGCCGCCGCCTTGACGATGGCTTTGCCGACGCCGGTCGAACCGGTGAAGGTGACCATGTCGACCCGCTTGTCGGCGGTCATCGCCGTTCCAACCGGATCGCCATAGCCAAGGACGATGTTGACGACCCCGGCCGGAATACCGGCTTCGATGCACAGTTCACCCAGAATGACAGTCGTTGCCGGGGTCATTTCGGAAGGTTTGATAACCGCAGTGCAGCCGGCGGCCAGCGCGAAGGGCAGTTTTTGCGACACGATCAGGAACGGAAAGTTCCACGGTGTAATGATGGAAACGACACCGACCGGCTCCTTGAGAACCAGGCCGAGCATGTCGCTGCCGAGCGAGTTGTAGCTTTCGCCGTGCATGGTGCGCGCCAGCGAAGCGGCAAAGCGCCAGATATCGGACGCGCCTTCGATCTCCGCCATGGCCTGGCTGATCGGCTTGCCGGATTCCAGCGTTTCCCAATAAGCGATCCGCTCCCGTTCCCGGTCGATCAGATCGGCAATCTTCAAGAGTAGCGCTGCCCGCTCCTTGCCGCTGGTGCGCGACCAGCGCCCCTTGTCGAAAGCAAGCCGCGCGGCGGAAACTGCCGCGTCAACATCACGGGCACCGCCCTTCGCTGCCTTCGTGACGACGCTGCCATGGGACGGCGACACACGATCGAAGGTGGACCCGTCAGCGCTCTGACGCCAGTCGCCATCGATCAGGTGACGGGCGACGAAGGGTTCGGCCGGGAGTTTTGCTTCGCTGATGGAAACGACGTTCAGGTCACTCATGACTTAACTTCCAGGAAATTCGGTTTGCGCTTTTCACGGAAGGCGGTAACGCCCTCGTTGCGATCTTCTGTCGGACTGATCATGCCGGAGCCGAGCGCCTCGATCATGGCACTGCGATCTTCACCCACTGCGGCATGGATCATGTATTTGGCCACTTCCACGGCCCTGGACGATTTGTCGGCCAGCTTCTCGGCCATTTCGAACGCAGCAGAAGCCGGATCGTCGGATATCTCGGCTGCAAAGCCCGCCGCATAGGCACGCTCTGCGGAAATGCGCCGGCCGAACAGGGCCATTTCCTTCACCATCGGCTCCCCCAGAAGGCGGATCAGCCGCTGCGTGCCGGACCAGCCCGGTACGATGCCGACGGATGCTTCCGGCAGCGCCAGCGTCGCCCTTGGCGCCATCACGCGGATATCGGCGGTCGCTGCAAACTCCAGTCCGCCACCAAAGGCGTGCGCGCCAAGCGCAGCTACCGTCGGCTTGGAAAGCCGCGCCAGCCGGTCAAAAACCCGATGCCCTTCACGCACCCAGTGGCGGGCAAAGTCGTAAGGTGACAGCTCGGACCATTCGAGAATGTCCGCGCCGGCACAAAAGGCCTTGCTCTCCTGCGCTGTAATCACCACCGCAAGGATCGACGCATCGCGCTCCAGCTCATCGCAAAAGGGCTCAACCGCCTTCAGCATGTCGAGCGTGAACGCATTCAGCTTGGCCGGATTGTCCAGCTTCAGCTCGGCGATTGCCCCATGACGGATGAGATGCAGCGCGCTCACAGGCTCAGCTCCATCGCACCTCTGGACAGAAGCGCTTTCGGCATCTCGACCAGATCGTTTGCGAGCCGCACCCGGCCCTTGGAAGCATCGACGATGTCACGTGCCGGATCGATGCCAGGCATGATCTCCGTTGCCACCAGGCCTGCATCGGTCAGATGGATAACGCAGCGCTCGGTCACATAGATGACGTCCTGGCCGAGTTCCTTTGCCCTGCGGCCGGAGAAAGTGACATGCTCGACCTCGTCCACCATCTTGGTGAACTTGCCCGGCGTCCGCACCTTCAGCGCGTCTTCCGTCAACTCCAGATCGGCACCCGCCTCGAAAAGACCCGAGAACACGATCTTGCGCGCGTTCGCAGTGATGTCGACAAACCCTCCACAACCTGCGGTCAGATAGGGCTTCTTGCCGAGCTTGGAGACATTGACATTGCCATCCAGATCGATCTCCAGGAAGGACAGGAAGGAGACATCGAAGCCGCCGCCCTGGAAGTAGGTAAACTGCTGCGGCGACGGCATGTAAGCATCGGCGTTTGAAGCGCAGCCGAAAGCAAAACCCGTCAGCGGCATGCCGCCGGTCGCACCTTGCTCGATCGCCCAGGTGACGGCCTGTTCCTGACCGGCTTCCAGCAACACGCGTGGCACCATGGCCGAAATGCCGAAGCCGAGGTTTGCCGTCTGGCCGGACTTGAGTTCCATTGCCGCCCGGCGAGCGACAACCTTCTCGATGCCGTGCTCGGCAAGCGAGAAGCTGGACCACGGCCGCATGATCTCGCCCGAGATCGCCGGGTCGTATCCGGTTTCCGTGGTCTGGCGCTGGTCAGGATCGACAACGATGAGGTCGACCAGATGACCGGGCACACGAACATCGTGCGGACGCAGCGAGCCCGAGGCCGTCACGCGCTTCACCTGTGCAATCACCAGGCCGCCGTGATTGCGCACGGCAATTGCCTGCTCCAGGCCGCCGAGATAGGCGCCTTCGTGTTCGTAGGTGAGGTTGCCGCGTTCATCCGCAGTCGTTGCCCGAATGATCGCGACATCCGGCACGATGTTCGGAAAATGCAGCCAGGTTTCGCCGCCAAGCTCCAGCCGGGACACAATGGGCCGGTCTGCCGCGACATCGTTCATGGCACAGCCCTGACGGATTGGGTCGACGAAGGTATCCAGCCCGACCTTGGTCATGACGCCCGGGCGGCGGGCTGCCACATCCCTGTGCATGTCGAACAGGATGCCGGAAGGCACGTTGTAGGCAGCTACCCGGTTCTCCACCAGCATCTGCCAGATCGCCGGCATCGGCAGGTTGGACGGTCCGGAGGGGTAGGACCCTGCAATGATGGTCGACAGCAGACCATCCTTGGCAAGGTGGTCGATCCCCTTGATGCCGTACATGTCGCCGGCGGCAATGGGATGCAGCGTCGTGAGGTTTCTCGGGTGCCCTTCGCTGTCGAACCTTGCGCCGATGGCCTCAAGGATCTTGTCCGGGCACCCGAGACCGGAGGAAGAGGAAACGGTGATGACCGCATCGTCCTGAATGCGGGCGGCGGCATCCGCCATGGAAACGATCTTGGAGGTCATGTTCAGAAGCCTCCATAGTTGACGGCAACAGCTTTGCCGGACTGCGCGGCCTCGCGCACGGCAAGGGCGACCGCCAGCGACTTGACCCCATCGACACCATCGGCAGAAGGGCGCCCCTTGCCGTTGACCGCATCGGCAAAGAGGCCGAGCGCGCGGTGGTAGAGGTTATGCTTGTCGTAGGAGATCTCGTGTTCGCCATCCGCATCGACCAGACGAACCGCTCCGACAGGTTCCTGGGTCATGACGTTGCGGGCGAAGATCGATCCATCCGTGCCGTGAAACTCGATGCCGGTTCCCGCAAATTTATGCGTGAAGCTTTCATGCGACTGCACCATGGCACCCGACGGCATCGACCAGACGGACATCACGCTGTCCTCGACCCTTTCTCCGAGGCCTGAGGCTGCGGCCTTGGCAACGACTTCCTGCGGATCTTCACCCAGGTGGAAGCGGATGGTGTCCGCGTCATGCACGGTGATATCGGGAATGACGCCGCCACCGGCAGCCGCATCGTTGATGCGCCAGCCGCGCAACGCGTCCGGCAGGTTGACCGCGTGGAAGACGCGCGCACTCAACACCTTGCCGATGCGGCCGGAAGCGATCAGCTCGCGGATGGCCAGATGGGACCCGGCATTGCGCAGATGATGGTTGGTCGCGAAGACCACACCCTTGCCGGCGGCAGTGCGAACCATTTCACCGGCCTCATCCAGGGTCATGGCCAGCGGTTTTTCGCACAGAACGTGCTTTCCGGCAGCGATCGCGGCCAGTGCCTGCGCATGATGCTTTTCGTTGGTGGTGGAAATATAGACCGCGTCGACACTGTCATCCGCAAGGAGCGCATCCAGATCCGTGAAGCTGTCGGCAATACCATGCTCACGGGCATACGCCTCACCGCGGGCCGCATCCGAACTCAGGACGGACTGGATGTCGGCATTCTGCGAGCGGATGGCATCGATCATGTAACTCGACGCAATTCGGCTTGCACCGATAAGGGCCCAACGCATCCATTCCTCCCGAATAACTCTTAATTTTGGAACGTTCCAATTTCTTGATCGGAACAATTACTGGAACGTTCCAAATGAGTCAAGAGTGGAATTTTGCAAGGAGGTGAAATTGGAGAGACAGACGAGATCGATGATCGGGTTAGACAACAATCAGCAACACGTTCGCATTGCTCAAAGTCTCCAGACATCTCCGCCTTATCAACGGCTTAAGGCAGCTAGTTCTCGCCGGCTCAGCACTGCATCAGAAATTGCCCCCCACTTCACCCCCCCTGCGTCACCCCGGGCGAGCATCGCGAGACCCGGAGCCCACTCATTTCCAGAGCGTTCGCAAGGTGCAGCAACCATCAAGACGATGACATCGACTTCAGCAAGCGGCTTCGCGAGTAGGCCCCGGATCTGCGCTTCGCTTGTCCGGGGTGACTCAGGTGGTGAGGTGGTTCCGAATACGATGAACTTGGAAACGTTCCGCAGGTGGATAGTCAGCGCCTCAGGAAACCGCCTGGATGCGCGGGGTAGCTTCCCCGGCATTTTCCACGTCCTGTGGAAACCGAAGCTCGACGGTCGTGCCCTTGCCCGGCTCGGAGAAGATATTTGCCGTGCCGCCGCTTTGGCGAACGAAGCCATAGACGACAGCGAGGCCCAGCCCCGCGCCGCCCTCGCTGGTCTTGGTGGTGAAATAGGGCTCGAACGCCTTGTCGACCTCTTCCCGGCTCATGCCGATGCCCGTGTCCCGGACGGCAACCACGACCGCGTCCCCGTTTGAAAATGTGGCAACCTGCACTTCGCCGCCGTCGGGCATCGCCGCTGCCGAATTCAGGCAGAGATTGAGTACCGATTGCTCGAAGAGTTCCGGATCCAGCACCAGCGGTGGCAAGCTGTCGTCCAGATCCAGTTTCAGACTGCATTTCTCGCCAATGGCAATTTCCAGAATGTCCGCCATGCCGCGCAGCAACGAGGACATACCGATGCGGCTGAGGTTGGCAGGCTGCTGACGGCCGATGGTCAACATGCTGCTGGCAAGCGACCGACCCCGATCCGCCGCCTTGCGAATACGGGCAATGTTGCGGGCCTGGCGATCGCTGAAGCCGCCGTCCCGCTCCAGCAGTCCGAGGCTTCCGGTAATGATACCGATGGTGTTGCCCACCTCATGGCTGAGCTGATGCGTCAGGCGCATGATGCCATCAAGCCTTTGAGCCTTGGCTGCCTCCGCCTCCTGCCGGTCCAGCAAGGTCACATCCCGGGCAAGCAACACGACACCATCATCGCTTTGCCGCGACAGCGAGATTTCCGTCACCGACCCGTTCTCGGAACGATGACGCACGGAAAAGGGTGCGCTCAGGGGCCTGCCGTCGGGCGCACCCGGAAGCAGTTCGGTCCGGATTTCCGGGACCGGCTCCAGAAACTGGACAAGAGGCAGCTTGCGGGCAGCCCCCTTGTGACCCAGCAATTCGATGACCCGCCGGTTCATGGTGACCGGTTTGCCGGCAGCATCGAAGATGGCAATGCCCTCATTCATGCTGCGGAAGGTGGAACGGATCGTCCTGGCAGCGGCCTCCGCCGTGCGCCGCAGACGTGTGACCCGGTCAACGCTTTCCTTGAAGGCGAGAAAGGCCTGCTGCAGGTTCAGAAGCTCGGTTTCATCCCCCTGATAGACGGGCGGGCCGACATCCTTCTGCCCCTTGGCAAGGGCGTTCATGCCGCTGGACAGCGAAACGATGCCTTTCGATACCCGAATGACCGAACGGATCGACATCACTGCCATGGTCAACACCAGCAGTGAAGCCACGGCAACGATCACCAGAAGCTGCTGCAGGGTGGCCGAGGTCGACTGGAAATCCCGGTTGAGGGTTTCCGTCACGATGCCCGACTGGGTTTCCGTGGCAAGGGACAGCTCCCGCGCCACCGTGTGCAGTCTGGCAATTGCGCTGCGCACGGCGAACATTTCCAACAGATAGCTGGTCTGCGCCTCGAAAACCCGCTCATAGGGCCTGAGGTCCGACGGCGGCAATGAGGCCGCGGCAGGCTCCGCCACGTAGCGCCGCTTCAACTCGCCCAGCTGAAACAGGCTGCCCGCACTCGACACGGAATGCACGATGGCATTGAGACGCTGGCGAGGTTCCTTCTGGCTGGCCGTGTCGGCAACGGCGATCATGCCGAGCGCGGAGGAGACCTCTTCCTTGTAGTGCTGGGCGGTTTCGGCCTTTGCAGACAGCGCGAGCGTCTGCGCACGGATCTGCCCGAGCAGTTCGAAGATGCGCGTGTTGGCGGCCCGGTAGGTCTCCTTGCCCGGCGGATAGTCAGGAAGCGAACTCAACAACTGGTCGACCTGCTCCACCAGCAGCCGGCTCTTGCCAGAGACGGTGTAGGGCGAGGTCGCATTCATCAGGAAAGGCGCACTGGAGACGAGGTCAGACACCTGCCTGGAGACCAGCGCGGCATCAGCCAGGCTGGTGAAGGCCTGCAGCCCGTAAGCGGCGGTTTCCTCGCGCGCTTTCAAAAGCCCGTAGATCGCGATGGCCGACAGCGTGAAGGCGACGGCACAGATCAGCGCGATGGCGGCAGGCAGCCTGAAGGCAATGGATGAAAGAACCGGCCGGCTGATCATTTAAGGTGCATGGGCGGGATCCTGATGCAGGATGTAGCCCTTCCCCCGGCGGGTCTTGATATGTTGCGGCAGGTCCGGGTTCCGTTCGATCTTCCGGCGCAGCCGCAGGACCAGTACATCGACGTTGCGATCGATCAGCCTGTCCGTTTCCGCGCCCAGCTGTTCCAGGATCTTGGTCCGGCTCACCGGTTCGTTCGGCGTCGATGCCAGGATCTCCAGCAAGGAAAATTCCGACGATGTCAGCGTCCGGGTCGGGTGAGACGTGCAGACGGCCTTGCGATTGACGAGATCGATCACCCAGTCGCCCAGAAGCAGCGCGGTTGGTTCGTGCTGAACGCTGATGGTGTCCTTGTCGCTGCCGCGCAGGGACGGATGCATCCGCCGGAGCACCGCCTTGATCCGCGCAGTGAGTTCAATCGGCTCGAACGGCTTGACCACATAATCGTCGGCGGCGGTTTCAAGGCCAAGCACCCGCTCTGCGGCGCTACCGGCGGCCGTCACCATGACAATGCCGATATCGGTCTGCGACCGCAGCTTCTGCGCAAACACCCTGCCGGACATGCCCGGCAGGTTATGATCGACCAGAACCAGATGAAAGGCATGCTCCGGCAGGATCCGCGCAGCCTCTTCCGCCGAGCGCGCGGCAACCGGCGACCAGCCTTCGGCTTCCAGAAGATCCGATATCAGTTCCGCCATATCCTGATCGTCCTCCACGATCAGGATCTTGATGCCTTCGTTCAGCAAACCTATGTCCTCCCGAGTGACATCATATGCATAGAGCCGTATTATGCAAAGCCTTGGTTTTTCAATTGCTTGTCACATTTGTAAGGCTTGTAATATTTGTAACTCTTTTCTTTTGCCAGCGAAACAACAGTAACCAATCTCCTGTTGCGAACACTGCCTCTTCTGCCATGGTAATAGCTGTCCGGGGCCTGGTTCCGGACTGGGAGGAAACATGAAATTCATCGCGTCACTCGGAGCGGGTGCGGCCGTATGGCTGTCGCTGTCGCTCAACGCTGCTTCGGCTCAGGACCTGAATGTCCTGTGTGCCGTGCAGGTCGAGTGGTGCCAGATGATGAAGGCTGTCTTCGAGGAAAAGACCGGCCTTGATGTTTCCATGGAACGCAGAAGCACCGGCGAGATCCTCGACAGGGTCCGGGCCGAGCGCGACGCACCAAAGATCGACGTTTGGTGGGGCGGCACCGGTGACACCCACCTGCAGGCTGCAGGCGAAGACCTGCTTGAACCCTACCAGCCGAAAAACTTCGAGGACACGCTGCCCTGGGCGCAGAATTTCTTTCTGATGTCAGGCGGCAAGGCGGCAGGCATTTATGCGGGCGCACTCGGGTTTGGCTACAATTCCGAATTTCTGGCTGAGCATGGCGTTGCCGCTCCGTCCTGCTGGAAAGACCTGACCGCTCCGCGGTACAAGGGCCTTGTTCAGATGCCCAATC
The DNA here is from genome assembly GCF_009363335.1 of Labrenzia sp. THAF191a. Taxonomy (GTDB): domain Bacteria; phylum Pseudomonadota; class Alphaproteobacteria; order Rhizobiales; family Stappiaceae; genus Roseibium; species Roseibium algicola. The sequence goes on along the minus strand of NZ_CP045333.1, from coordinate 1,964,791 downwards.
CGAATTCCTCGGGAACCGCCTATACGATGCTGGCAACCCTCGTCCAGCTGCTGGGGGAAGACGAGGCTTTCGAATATCTGGCGGCGCTTGCGAAAAACATCGACCGGTTCACCACTTCGGGCGCAGCACCGGTTCAGGCAGCCGCCCGTGGTGAGACAGGCATCGGCATCTCCTTCATCCACGACGCGGTGACGCAGAAACTCGCCGGTGCGCCCATGGTCATCGTCGCTCCTTGCGAAGGCACCGGCTACGAGATCGGCGCCGTCAGCATCGTCAAGGGCGCCAGGAACCCCGAGGCTGCCCGCCTGTTCGTCGATTTTGCGCTGAGCCCGGAAGGACAGGAAACCTGCGCGGCCTCAGGACAGAACCAGATACCCGCAAACGCGAAAGCGTCGCTGCCACCGGCAGCCCCCGATATTTCACTCATTCGCATGGTCGACTACGACTTCGCCACCTTCGGTTCACCTGACCAGAGGCGAAGACTGCTCGACCGTTTCGACAAGGAGGTGCTGCAGACGGCAACCCCTGTAGCCACCCAGTAAAGGACGAGATTGACCCTTCGCCAGCGAAGGAAAAATCCGGAGTTCGTCATTTGAAATTCGACCGGCAACGGACCCGTGGAGGCGGATCCGAACGGGCAAGCTTTGCCTCATGCCGGTCAACACATCAGCCCCCGGGCTGAAACAAACGCCTGCCCGTCCGGGCAGGTAACAGGCTGAAAGCCAAAAGTGGAGGAAACCATGTCTTTGAAATCACTTTCCGTCGCACTGCTTGCAACGGCAGCAACCTTCTCGGTTGCACCGGCCATGGCAGCAGGCGACCTCAATGTCATCTGTTCGGCGGATGTCGTGATCTGCGAACAGCTGCAGGGCGACTTCGAGGCCAAGCATGACATCAAGGTCAACATGGTGCGCCTGTCGTCAGGCGAAAGCTACGCAAAGATCCGCGCCGAATCCCGCAATCCGAAGACCGATATCTGGTGGGGCGGCACCGGCGACCCGCATCTTCAGGCAGCTTCTGAAAACCTGACCCAGGAATACAAGTCGGAAAAGCTCGCAGACCTTCATGAATGGGCTCAGAAGCAGGCGGAAAGCTCCGGCTTCAAGACCGTTGGCGTTTATGCCGGCGCCCTCGGCTGGGGTTACAACACCGAAATCTTCAAGGACAAGGGTCTTGCCGAACCCGCCTGCTGGGCAGACCTCCTGAAACCTGAGCTGAAAGCTGAAATCCAGGTCGCCAACCCGAATTCTTCCGGCACCGCCTATACAGCGCTTGCTTCCCTGGTTCAGATCATGGGCGAAGACGAGGCCTTCGACTATCTGAAGGAACTCAACAACAACGTGTCCCAGTACACCAAGTCGGGTTCTGCACCGGTGAAGGCCGCTGCACGCGGTGAAACCGGCCTCGGCATCGTCTTCATGCATGACGCCATTGCACAGGCTGCTTCCGGCTTCCCGGTCAAGGCAATCGCACCGTGCGAAGGTACCGGTTATGAAATCGGCTCCATGTCCATCGTCAAGGGTGCCCGCAACCTCGACAATGCGAAGGTCTGGTACGACTGGGCCCTGTCCCCGGAAGTTCAGTCCCGCATGAAAGAGGCAAAGTCCTTCCAGCTGCCGTCCAACAAGGCTGCCGAAGTTCCGCCGGAAGCACCGAAGTTCGAAGATATCAAGCTGATCGACTACGACTTCACCACCTACGGCAACCCGGATACCCGCAAGAGCCTCCTGGAGCGTTGGGACCGTGAGATTGGCGCTATCGCCAACTGACCCCAACACCCGAAGAAGTCCGCACACGGCTGCCTAATAGCCGGGTGCGGGCTTCGCCCGGACAGACTGCGCAGCAACGCGGACGTACGTTCGCTGAAAGCTGCCGCCACAAGCATCTGACACGTCGATGGCAGTGCCGCGGCACGTCCGCACTTCCGGCCGGCTTCGCCAGCGCATCGCAACAGGCATGCGGCGGGGCACGACCGTTATTGAAAAACTATAAATACAGGGGTGGCCATGCTGAGTGGCAACAAACGGCTGAACGCTCTACTCGGGCTGGGGATCGGCGCCTTTCTGATCGTACCCTGGTACAGGGTCGAACGCGGCTTCTTTTCCTTTGAGTGGCCATCGGACTTTCCGTTCTCATCCGATCTCGCGCCCGGTCTTCTGCAGATCTTCGCGGAAGGTCGCGTGTGGCTTGTGCTGGCACTGGCCCTCTTCCTGATCGGCGGCAGCGCGCGCTTCATGGCGGACGCCAACAAGCGCGGCCGATTGCTCGTCGTCACCGGCACAATCGGCATTCTGTACATGGCGCTTCAGGGGCTTGCGATCAGCTTCACCGGCTGGGCCTGGACCTTTCCCGAAACCACCTTCGGAGCCCTGCCGCTTGGCCAGCCCGCCATGGGGGCAGGTGCCATCCTCACCTCGCTGATCTTCGTTCTCTTCATAGCCTTCGGCCTTGCAGAGCGGGGATTCATGAAGGGCGATGCCTTTGTCGTCGGATCGATCTCCATCCTGATCTTCCTGGTGACGGTGTTCATCTTCTATCCCATTGGCTCGATGTTCGCCGGCTCGGTGCAGGATTTCGACGGTTCCTTCAAGCCGGACGGCTTCATCCGCAACATGCAGGATCCCGCGATCTGGAGCCTTGATTGTGTCATCGGCGGCAATCGCTGCGGCGTCGCATGGCGCACACTATTCCTTGCGGTGATGACCGGCCTCGGCTCGACCATTCTCGGCCTCGCCTTCGCACTGGTCGCCACACGCACGCGCTTTCCCTTCAAGAAAGGCCTGCGGCTTCTGACCGTCCTGCCGATCATCACCCCGCCCTTCGTGATCGGCCTGGCACTCACCTTGTTGTTCGGCCGCTCCGGCGTCGTGACCGAAGCGCTCGACACGCTGTTCGGCATCGAACCAAGCCGTTGGCTCTACGGGCTGACAGGCATCTGGATTGCGCAGGTCCTGTCCTTCACGCCAATCTCCTTCCTCGTCCTGATCGGTGTTGTCGAAGGTGTCAGCCCATCGATGGAAGAAGCCTCGCAAACGCTGCGGGCCGACCGCTGGCGCACGTTCTGGCGCGTCTCTCTGCCGTTGATGAAACCCGGCCTTGCCAACGCTTTCCTGATCGGCTTCATCGAAAGCATGGCAGATTTCGGCAATCCGCTGGTGCTTGGCGGCAGCCATGGCGTGCTCTCGACCGAAATCTTCTTTGCCGTCGTCGGCTCGCAGGTCGACCCGTCCCGTGCCGCCGTTCTCGCGATCATCCTGCTCAGCTTCACACTGACCGCCTTCCTTGCGCAGCGTCTGTGGCTTTCGGGCAAGAACTTCGCAACCGTCACCGGCAAGGGCGACAGCGGTGCCCACGCGGGCCTGCCGAAGAGCCTCTCCGTCACCGTCTATGGCATCGTTCTTCCCTGGATGGGCTTCACCATCGTCGTCTACGGCATGATCCTGTTCGGCGGCTTCGTGAAGACCTGGGGTCTCGACAATTCCCTTACGCTGGAACACTACGCCAGGGCGTTCTCGGTCACCTTCCAGGATGGTGCTCTCGTGTGGACCGGCGTTGCCTGGAACTCCTTCTGGACGACCATGGAAATCGCCCTGATCTCCGCCCCCCTGACGGCGGCAGTCGGCCTGCTGACGGCCTATATCATCGTGCGGCAGAAATTCGCCGGCAAGAACGCCTTCGAATTTGCCCTCATGATGAGCTTCGCCATTCCCGGCACCGTCATCGGCATCAGCTACATCATGGCCTTCAACCTGCCGCCCATCGAGATGACCGGTTCGGCCCTGATCCTGGTTGCCTGCTTTGTCTTCCGGAACATGCCCGTTGGCGTGCGCGGCGGCATTGCCGCCATGAGCCAGCTCGACAAGAGCCTGGACGAAGCTTCGCTGACGCTTCGGGCCAACAGCGCCCGGACCCTGCGCAAGGTGATCCTGCCGCTGTTGCGGCCGGCCATCACCGCCGCGCTGGTCTATTCCTTCGTTCGGGCAATCACGTCCATCAGTGCGGTCATCTTCCTGGTCAGCGCGGAATACAACATGGCGACCTCCTACATCGTCGGCCTCGTCGAAAACGGCGAATACGGCATCGCCATCGCCTATTCCTCCATGCTGATCTTCGTGATGATCACGGTCATTGCGGGCTTCCAGCTGCTGGTCGGCGAACGCCGCCTGCGCCGGGAAAACCGCGTCTCCGGCATGGCCAAATCCAATAAAATCCGTATCGCGCAGGAGAAAACTGCATGACTGACCTCAAACCCGGCTCCGTCGTTTTTGAAAACGTCCGCAAGGACTTCGGCACCTTCACCGCCATTCCAGACCTGTCGATCACCATCGAACCCGGCACTCTGGTGACCCTGCTCGGCCCTTCCGGCTGCGGCAAGACGACCACCTTGCGCATGCTGGCAGGTCTCGAACACCCGAGCGCGGGCAGGATCCTGATCGGCGGACGGGACGTCACCATGGTTCCGGCGCATGAGCGCGACGTCTCCATGGTGTTCCAGTCCTATGCACTCTTCCCGCACATGAACGCGCTCGACAATGTGGCCTACGGCCTGGAATCCTCCGGATACAACAAGCGCGAGGCACGGGAGCGGGCGGAAGAAGGCCTTGCCCAGGTCGGTCTTGCCGGCATGGGTCACCGCCTGCCGGCAGAGCTTTCCGGCGGTCAGCAGCAGCGCGTCGCGGTCGCTCGTGCTCTGGTGCTGAACCCACAGGTGCTTCTGCTGGACGAACCCCTGTCCAACCTTGATGCCCGGCTGCGCCGGCGCGTCAGGACGGAAATCCGCGAGCTGCAGCAGCGGCTCGGTTTCACCGCCGTCTACGTCACCCACGACCAGGACGAAGCACTTGCGGTGTCCGACCGGATCGTCGTCATGAAAGACGGCAAGATCGCCCAGGAGGGCGCTCCGCGCGAACTCTATGAAGAACCTGTTTCGGAGTTCATCGCAGACTTCATGGGCGAGGCGAATGTCGTCACCTGCGAAGTCGTCGGGCGTGAAGGCGACGAAGCCCTGATCGATGTCGGCGGCCTGCAGCACCGGCTGCGCGCCCGCCAGACCGCCAACGGCAAGGCCAAGCTGGCCGTGCGGCCCGGCTCGGTCGTGCTGAACCCGGAAGGTGCTTCCGGACTTGGCGGAGAGATCCTGACCGCGGCCTATCTCGGCGATCATGTCGAATACGAGATCGAGACCCAGGTCGGAAACTTCTTCGTCATCGATCATTCGGTCGAAAGGTCGTTTGCCCCCCACACAGCCGTTTCCCTCGGCTTCCGCAACCGCGGTCTCGCCCTGATCGAGGCATGAGATGACACTGGTTACTGAAGACATGTCCCCATCGACCGATGCATTGACAGCAAGGTTCGCCGCAGCTCGGGAAATCGCCGAAGAAGCCGGTTCCCTAGCACTGGACTATTTTCGGCGGCGCAAGGACCTCACCATAGAGATCAAGGGCGGCCTGCAGGATGTCGTTTCGATCGCCGACAAGAACGTTGAAACCCTCATCCGCGACAGGCTGCACACCTCCTTTCCCGAAGACGGCATCCTGGGTGAGGAACACGGCGTCGAACAGGGCAGCAGCGGGTTCACCTGGGTGGTTGATCCGATCGACGGTACATCCGCCTTCGTTCACGGTCTGCCGAGCTGGTGTGTTTCCATCGCCCTTCTCAACGGCACGGACCTGGTCATGGGTGTTATCCGCGTGCCTTGCGACGACGAGAGCTTCGCAGCCGTCAAGGGCGGCGGCGCAACGCTTAACGGCGAACCCCTCCGGCTTGATTCATCCAGGACCCTGCAAAACAGCCTGACCGGGATCGGCGCCAACCACGCCGTGCCATCGGAAATGATCGGCGCGCTTGTCGCCGGTCTGATGGCGCGTGGCGGCAACTACATCCGCACTGGTTCGGGCGCGCAGATGCTGGCCTCCGTGGCCGCAGGCAGGCTCGCCGGGTTCTACGAACCGTCCATGCATGCCTGGGATTGCCTTGCCGGCTATTGCCTGGTCGCCGAAGCCGGTGGCAGCTACCGCCCCTTCCCGGTGGCGGGGGATCCCATCCTGGACGGTGGTCCGGTTCTCGCGGCCGGTCCGGGAACGTTTGAGGATCTGTCGGATCTGGCAACGGAGTGCGAGCGTTTCCTGAAAAGCTGACGCTTCAGGGAAATCCTGCGAACGTCTCCAAAGGCGTGTCTCGGAAGAGGTACGCCTTCTTTTCATTCAGGACCTTTTGAACGACCTCAAAACATCACGCGCAGCAATTTTCCGGTCGATTTTTCAAACTCGAGCCATTCCGGGCGAACCTCTGTCAGAACATCGATTTCCGCCCAACCACAGCCAGAAAGCGGAACGCAGACGGCCCGGCGCCCGGGGCTGTCCGTTTGCTCGTCCGCATTCAGCAGCAAGAACTTCAGGCCGAGTACATCGGTTGCCGCAGCCGTCTTGTCCGCAGACAGGTAAAGCGGCGCAGCGGGGTTTGCCGCTATCATGTAATCAGGCTTCGCCTCTACGTCCGGCGGCCCGAAGCCGACAAGATAGCGAGTGGCGTTTTCGAAGATACGGACATCCTTGCGTTCCAGGTCCTCTGCAATGCGCTCGATGGCGTTGAGCGCGGACCAATCGCAATTGCCGCCACACTCTTCTCCGCTGGCGCGGGCAAACTCCGGCACATCCCGGTTTATTGCCGCCAGCAGCTCTGCAGACGTCCGAGGCAGACCAAAGGCAGCAAGATGCTGTGCCGCATCTTCGCGTGTCAGGTTTGCACCTATTGTGGAAAAGCTCTCCAGAACGGCCATCCGCTGCAGCAATTCAGAAGAAATCCGACCGTCATGAAGAAAACTCCCGGCGGTGTTTCCCTCTGCATCAAAGACCAGGACCCGATCGACAGCCACTACGATGTTGCCACCTTTCGGAAAAGACAAGGTCTCGCCGTTTGCCAAGATCAAACGTCTTTGACCGTCGCCCTCTGACAGCTTCATCTGGAGACCGCCGAACTCGACCGCACCCGTGATGGGGGAACCCAACGTGTCCGCATTGGCGCCTCCCGCGACAAGGCAAGAGCCCACAACGGCCAGAAGTCCCAAAGTTCTTGCGAAGATACCTATTGCGCGTCCCTCTCTCATATTCGTATGCATTCGCCGGCAGCGGGAAAGGTCGCACCAACAAGAAGGTCGATCAAGCCGGTTACCCTGCCATATCTGACTGCCGTCGATACTGCTCGCGGAACGCGCCCGGCGTCAGGCCGGATAGGCGTGAAAACAGGCGAACGAAGGATGGCGGGTCGTTGTAGCCGACGGCAAAGCAGATATCCGAGACGGCTCGATCCGTTTCGATCAGGAGATCCCTGGCACGTTCAATGCGAAGCTCCTGGAGATACTGTTTCGGGGCAAGTCCCGTTGCCAGCTTGAACCGCCTTTGAAAGGTCCGCGCCGGCAGCCCGCTGGTGCGCACCATATCGGCAACGCTCACGTCGTCACCCGACCGGGTTTCCAGGAAATGCTGCACTTTCAAGATGGAAGCATCGCCGTGCCGAAGTTCAGGCAGGAAGCGCCTGAACCGGCGCTGGTCGCGGCGGCGAAAGTCGACAATGAAATGCCGCGCCGTGGCAACGGCCACCGGGTACCCCAGAAACCGCTCGATGAGCGCCAGCGCAAGATCGACCCAGGCCATGAGGCCACCGGCCGTGATCAGGTCGGAATATTCGATCAGCAGCCTGTCCGTATCGAGCCTGAGGTCCGGATAGGCTGCTGACAAACGCTGTTCCAGTCCCCAATGGGTCGTAACCTTGCGCCCCTCCGCCAGACCGGCCGCCGCAACGAATGTCAGCCCGGTACAAGCCGAACAAACAACAGCACCGCGACCGTGCAAATGCTGGAGAAAAGCAGGGAGAGCCGGAACCTCTTCCAGACGGACCGTTCCTGCCGAGGGCGGCAGGACTACCGCGTCATATCGGTCCACTGCCGCAGAAAAATTCTCCAACAAATCCAGTTTCATCTCGGTATCGCTGATCCGCGCCGCATGGCCCAGAATATCCTGGAGCCCGTAGACAGCGGATTTCAAGGATCCCGGATAAGCGAGAATTGCGATCGACAGCGATTGGTCCATTTGGCTGATTTAGCACATTCTTTGTCATTTACGCCAATCGTTCCAGAACACACTCGAAGCTAGGTTTCCCTCCAGCACAAACACATGGAGACCCCTATGCTCGGCACTCTCGAAAAATCCGCTTCCCGTCTTGTACTCGGCGACCTGACCGTCACGGCCCTGTCGGACGGCTATCTCGATATTCCCGCAGCCTATTTTTCCAACGTGACACAGACCGAACAGGACGCCGTCAGCCCGAGCACACGCTTTGGCGCCAATACCTGGCTGATTGAAACGGGCACCCGCAAGATCCTGGTCGACGCCGGATCGGGCGAATATCTGAAGGAACGATTTCCGGCCAGCGGCACGCTGACCTGGCAGGCTCCGGAAAAGGCCGAAGAGCGCGCAGCGGTAACCGATATCGTCATTACCCACATGCATGCCGACCATATCGGCGGACTGTCACTGAACGGCAGCAGTCTCTTCCCGAATGCAGAGATCCACGTTCAGGCTGCCGAGTGGGACTTCTGGACCGACGAAGCCCTGCTGACCTCCGTACCGGAAGACAAACGGCCGCTGGTGGGTCTCATTCAGGCGCTTGCGAAACCGGTCGGCAATCAGCTGCGGCTTCATCGCGGCGATGCCGACCTCGGTGATGGCATCACCCTGCTTTCAGCACCCGGCCACACCCCTGGCCATCAGGCCTTGCACCTTTCTTCAGGCAACAAGGAAGCCATTCTGCTCGCGGATGTCGTGGTGTCCGATGTGCTGCAATTTGCCAATCCGGAAGTCCGTTATGCGCTCGACAGTGACCCGGATCTGGCTGTGAAAACAAGAAAGACTCTTTTCGACAGGCTGTCGGCAGACAGGATCCCCTTCGCCGCGACGCACCTGTCTACCTACAGGTTCGGTTGTCTGGAAACACGCGACAACGGGTTCGCTTTTGTGGAGATTTGAACACAAGGCGACTTTTCGACCACGCCAAGTCCTTTCGTGGCTGCGCAGGCCTTTGCCCCGCTGTCTCCTCAAAAAAACAGGTCCCGGCTCGAGGCCGGGACCTGGCTTTGCGGGAGGCAAGGTGTGCGAACGGCTTAGCCGATGCTGACCCAGCCATCCTTTTCGGCCGACGCGAAGATGGCGTCGAGGATCTTCATGTTCTGGACGGCGTCTTCCGCACCATAAGGCAGTGGCGCTTCACCGGTGATCGCCCGGCCAAACACATCCGCCAGTTCGGCATATTGATCGCAAGGCGCGATGATATCCGACTGCATCGCCGCATCGCCGAGCAGCGAGCCGTCGTCAAGCCGGATCTGAACAGCTTCACCCTGCGGCGCGTTGAACGGGATGACGATTTCCAGCCGCTTCTTCGTACCGACCAGATGAATGCGCTGATAAGGCGTCAGCTGGGTCGAGACGGTGAAGTTGAGATGCCGGTTATTGCCGAAGTCGAGCAGGGCACTGGTCATGCGGTCGGTGCCGAAGGCAGGATCCCGGTCGATCAGCGAAACGACCCGCTGCGGCTCGGCATCGAAGAAATACCGGCCGGCCAGCATCGTGTAGCAACCAATGTCGAGCAGGGCCCCCCCACCGATATCCGCCTTGTTGCGGATGTTGCCCGGGTCATCGTTGTAGTAGCTGAAGAAGGTCTGGATCGCTTTCAGCTCACCCAGATCGCCGGACCGCACGATGTCGCGCGCCTTGATCCACTGCGGGTGCGCCCGAACCATGAAGCCTTCGGCAACCAGCTTGTCCTTCGGCAGATCCAGAAGCTGCTTTGCTTCTTCGGCATCGAGAGCCACCGGCTTTTCGCAAAGCACGTGCTTGCCCGCGTTCACCGCCTGGATCGTCACGGGCACATGCATGTGGTTGGGCAGCGGATTGTAGATCGCATCGATCTCCGGATCTGCGAGCAGCTCCTCGTATGATCCGTAGGCTTTCTCGATACCGAGACCCCTCGCTGCTTCCTTTGCCCGGTCGAGATCTCGCGACGCAATCGCATAGGCGGTGCCTGTCTTCGACCGCTGGATGCCCGGAATGACCTTATCAAGACCGATTTTCGCGGTCGAAACGATCCCCCACCTGATAGTCTTTTCCGTCATGCCGGCATCCTTCCCATGATTTTGAGGTACGCACGCCAGATGACATAAAACGATTTAACTCCGCAAGGGCAGAAAGACCGGAGAAAGGCCTGCTCGCTGGTGAAATGCAGAATTGAAACCGGCCTCATCGGCTGGACGCGGGCAGCATTCACACCAACCGCGCCCCCCCCCCCGGACAAGCGTAGCGGTGATCCGGGGAGACATCGAAGGTCTTTCGCCGCGATTTCACATAGCAGCGCCGCGCCCGTGAAGGGAGCACTGTCGCGGCTCAGAATTTCTCCGGCACGTAGAGATGTTCCGGCAGGACCTTGCGCTCATAGTCGGAATTGTAGACCCGTTCCGGCAGCTTGATCGGGTCGTGCGGGATATCTTCGTAAGGGATCATCGACAGGAGGTGACTGATGCAGTTGAGGCGCGCCTGCTTCTTGTCGTTGCCTTCCACGATGAACCACGGTGCTTCGGGAATATTGGTCCGCTCGAAGGTTTCTTCCTTGGCCTTGGTGTAATCCTCCCAGCGCACGCGGGATTCCAGGTCCATCGGCGACAGTTTCCACTGCTTCAGCGGATCGTGAATGCGCATCAGGAAGCGGAGCTGCTGCTCTTCATCCGTGATGGAGAACCAGTATTTGATCAGCCGCACACCGGAGCGCACGATCATGCGTTCGAATTCCGGCACATCGTGGAAGAACTCCTCCACCTGGCTATCGCTGGCAAAGCCCATGACGCGCTCGACGCCGGAGCGGTTGTACCAGGAGCGGTCGAACAGCACCATTTCGCCGGCGGCCGGCAGATGCGGCACGTAGCGCTGGAAGTACCACTGGGTTTTTTCACGGTCGGTTGGCGCCGGCAGCGCCACGACACGGGCGACACGCGGATTGAGCCTTTGCGCGATGCGCTTGATGACCCCGCCCTTGCCGGCAGCGTCGCGCCCCTCGAAGATGATCACGATCTTCTCGCCGGTATGCTGCACCCAGTCCTGCAGCTTCACCAGCTCGGCCTGCAGACGCAGCAACTCATGGAAATAGGTGTTCCGGTCGATGGTCGACTTGTGCTTCTTCGCGGAGATGAAGGCGAGATCCTTGGCGACGAGAAAATCGTCGATCTCCATTTCCAGTTCTTCGTCCAGGCTGTCTGTCCATTCCGCTTCAACCCAGGTTTTTGCACTTTCTTCGGTCATCAATCGGTTCCTTTGAAATACATCCCGGAGGTACGCCCAGGTTCGTCAGCGCATTCAACCGGACGCAGAATGCCCAAGGACTGTGAACAGGTTATCCATGAAGGTTTTTTGACAGTCGCGCCTGTTCCCCTGTCATTCTTTCTAGCAGCAACGCTTTCGCACTCAAATTACCCTTGCAAATGAACGAACGTTCATTTATTTTTTGCAGCAGGGAGAAACAAGATGGCAAGTGCAGCCGCAAGACCGCAAAGCCGATCCAGAACGGGCGCGAAAGGCCAGGAGACTGCCGCACGTGTGCGCAAGGCAGCCCTGAAACGCTTTGCCGCCAACGGTTATGCCGCTGTCTCCATGCGCGAAATCGCCGCCGATGTCGGCGTTCAGCCAGGCGCGCTCTACAATCATTTTCCGACCAAGCAGGACATCCTGAAGGATCTGATGCTCGCCCACATGGGCGAACTCCTTGCTGCCTGGGACGAAGCGGCTTTTCCGGCTGACATGGACCCGCTGGAGCGTTTTGTCCGCTTTCACATCCGCTATCACCTGGAACGGGCGGACGAGGTGTTCATTTCCTACATGGAACTGCGCAATCTCGAACCGGACAACTTCGACATCGTCGAAACCGAGCGCCGCCGCTACGAGGGCATCCTGACGGGTATTCTGGAAACCGGCTCCGCGGCAGGCCGCTACAGCGTACGCGAACCGAGGGTCGCCACCCGCGCGATCATCGCCATGCTGACTGGCATTCCGAGCTGGTACCGCGAAGGCGGCCGCCTGTCGAAACTGGATATCGAAGAGATTTACCTGGACCTGGCGCGCAAGGCCGTTGCGCCGGAGAACCGGGACATTCCGGCCCCTCAGGCGTGAAACCGGACGCGTGGGGAGCAAGCAACTGAACTCAATCGACCGTCCACAAGGTTGATCCAAGGGAGACCGGGTGACATGAGCATCCTGAAATCGAGCCTATCGCCAAGAAGCGAACAGTTTGCAGCAAACCGCGCCGCCCACGAAGCGGCCATGGACACCGTCAAGGCAGCAGCCCAGACAGCCCTGGACGGTGGTGGCGAGACCGCCCGACAGCGTCATGTGTCCCGCGGCAAGATCCTGCCGCGCGAACGCGTCTCCCGCCTGCTCGATCCCGGTTCACCCTTCCTGGAAGTCGGCATGCTGGCCGCCCACGAGATGTACGAGGGCGCAGCTCCCGCCGCCGGCATGATCGCGGGCATCGGCCGGGTTGAAGGCCGCGAGGTGATGATCCTTGCCAATGACGCGACCGTCAAAGGTGGCACCTATTATCCGATGTCGGTCAAGAAACACCTGCGCGCCCAGGAAATTGCCTCGGAAAACAATCTGCCCTGCATCTATCTGGTCGACAGCGGCGGCGCCAACCTGCCCAATCAGGACGAGGTCTTCCCGGATCGCGACCACTTTGGCCGCATCTTCTTCAACCAGGCCAACATGTCGGCAAAAGGCATCGCCCAGATCGCGGTCGTCATGGGTTCCTGCACAGCGGGCGGCGCTTATGTGCCGGCCATGTCGGACGAAACCATCATCGTCAAGAACCAGGGTACCATCTTCCTGGCCGGTCCGCCTCTGGTGAAGGCCGCCACCGGCGAGGAAGTATCTGCGGAAGATCTCGGCGGCGGCGATGTCCACACGCGCCTGTCCGGTGTTGCCGATCATCTTGCCCGCGACGATGCCCACGCACTCGCCCTCGCCCGCCGCGCCATCGCCAGCCTCAACCGCACAAAGACGCCATCCGTCGCGCTGCAGACCCCGGAAGACCCGCTCTACGATCCGGACGAAATCCTCGGCGTCGTTCCGGCCGATCTGAAAACGCCCTATGACATCCGCGAAGTGATCGCCCGCACCGTCGACGGATCGCGCTTCGATGAATTCAAGGCCCGCTACGGCACCACTCTGGTCTGCGGCTTCGCCCATATCCATGGCATGCCGGTCGGCATCATCGCCAACAACGGTGTTCTGTTTTCCGAAAGCGCGGTGAAAGGGGCCCACTTCGTCGAGCTCTGCTCCCAGCGCAAGGTTCCGCTCGTGTTCCTGCAGAACATCACCGGTTTCATGGTCGGCCGCAAATATGAAAGCGGCGGCATTGCCAAGGACGGCGCCAAGCTGGTGACGGCGGTCGCCACCACGTCCGTTCCGAAGATCACCATGCTGGTGGGCGGCTCCTTCGGTGCCGGCAACTACGGCATGTGCGGCCGGGCCTATTCGCCGCGCTTCCTGTGGACCTGGCCCAATTCCCGTATTTCGGTCATGGGCGGCGAACAGGCCGCCGGCGTGCTTGCCACCGTCCGCCGCGACGGTATCGAGCGCAAGGGTGGCAGCTGGTCGGCGGAAGAGGAAAAAACCTTCAAGCAGCCGATCATCGATCAGTTCGAGCAGCAGGGCCACCCGCTTTACGCGACTGCCCGGCTCTGGGACGATGGCATTGTCGACCCGCGCAAGACCCGGGACATTCTGGGCCTTTCCCTGTCGGCAGCCCTCAACGCCCCGATCGAAGACACGCGCTTCGGTCTCTTCAGGATGTGATCCGATGTCCATCGACGAGCTGAAAGCAAGATACCCCGGCGCCGAAACCTTCAAATTCGGCGACAATGCGGACCTGTGTGCCCAGCTCATCGCCCTCGTCCGCGCCGGCAGGAAAACCGCCACATGCGGTGCCTTGCAGAGCTATGAGGACGGCGGTGAGGTCCTGCCCGTTCATGGACGGCGGGACATTGCACTGAACTGGGACGACACCCCCGCGCTGGTGATCGAAACACTGGAAGTGTCCGTCGTGCGCTTCTGCGATGTCGGGGAAGACTTCGCCCTGGCGGAAGGCGAGAATGATGACCTCGCCGGCTGGCGCAGGGACCATCAGGTCTTCTTTGAACGCAACGGCGGATTTGACCCGGAAATGGACCTTGTCTGCGAGCGCTTCAAGGTTGTCGAAGATCTGCAGCCGGAGCTCAAGCCGTGAGCAGGATCGAGACACACATCGGCGACATCACCCGGCTCGACGTGGATGCCATCGTCAACGCGGCCAACTCGTCGCTGCTCGGCGGCGGTGGTGTCGACGGGGCGATCCACCGTGCGGCAGGTCCGGAGCTCCTGGCCGAATGCAGGACGCTTAACGGCTGTGAAACAGGCAACGCAAAGATCACCAGTGGCTACCGCCTGCCCGCCCGCCACGTCATCCACACGGTCGGCCCCGTCTGGAAAGGCGGCACATCGGGCGAAGCGGACCTTCTTGCCTCCTGTTATGAAACCAGCCTGCGTCTTGCGGCAGAAACCGGCTGCAGAAGCATAGCCTTCCCGGCCATTTCCACCGGCATTTACGGCTATCCGGCCGGCAGCGCTGCGTCGATCGCGGTGGAAACTGTCAAACGAGTTCTGGAGGACCTGCCGGAAATCGAAACCGTCACACTGGTTGCCTTCGACGAGGCAAGCCATGCCCATCTTCTGGCAGCACTCGGGAGGAAACCTCATGAAGGGTGAAGTCCGCTCGATGGTGGAATGCGGCCCGGATATCGAAGCAGCGTTCCGTGACCAGCATCCCGACATACAGCTGACGCAGCCCCTGACGGCCATCCTGGTTGCGCTCGACGAAGGCAATATCGACAAGGGCGACACCCTCTCCGTCGGCGGCCTGAAGGTGAGCGTGCTGGCAACCGGACGAAGCGCGCTCCTTGCCGACGGAAGCCGGAACTCCATCACGGTGTTCAGCGAGCTGCCCATACAACATATGCCGGATCTTGCTCCGGACCGAACTGCCGATACCCCCGGCGCACTAGTCACTCCCTGGGAGGAGAACTGAGAAATGTTCAAGAAGATCCTCATTGCCAACCGCGGCGAGATTGCCTGCCGGGTGATGGCAACGGCCAAGAAGCTCGGCATCAAGACCGTTGCGGTCTATTCCGATGCGGACGCCAGGGCCAAGCACGTTGCCATGGCCGACGAGGCTTTCCGTATCGGACCGGCACCGGTCTCGGAAAGCTATCTGAAGGCTGACAAGATCATCGAAGCCTGCAAGCTGAGCGGCGCCGAAGCCGTGCATCCGGGCTACGGCTTCCTGTCTGAAAATCCGGATTTCGTCGACGCCCTCGACAAGGCCGGCATAACCTTCATTGGCCCGAGCGCCTCTTCCATCCGCGCCATGGGCCTGAAGGATGCCGCCAAGGCGCTGATGGAAAAGGCCGGTGTGCCGGTGGTGCCCGGATATCATGGAGAGAACCAGGACGCGGACTTCCTGAAGGAGCAGGCCGACCGGATCGGCTATCCGGTGCTGATCAAGGCGCGTGCCGGCGGTGGTGGCAAAGGCATGCGCCGGGTCGATGACCCGAAGGATTTTGCAGACGCCCTGAAAGGCGCGCAGCGCGAAGGCGAAGCCAGTTTTGGCGATGGCCGCGTGCTGATCGAGAAATACCTGACCAAGCCTCGCCATATCGAGATTCAGGTTTTCGGCGACAGCCACGGCAATGCCGTGCATCTGTTCGAGCGCGACTGCTCGCTGCAACGTCGCCACCAGAAGGTGATCGAGGAAGCCCCTGCCCCCGGCATGCCGGTAGAAATGCGCCGCGCCATGGGGGAAGCCGCCGTGACCGCGGCCAAGGCCATCGACTATTCCGGCGCCGGCACAATCGAGTTCATCGCCGACGTTTCCGAAGGCCTCAGCTCCGACCGGTTCTATTTCATGGAAATGAATACCCGGCTGCAGGTCGAGCACCCGGTTACCGAGCTCATCACCGGCGAAGACCTGGTCGAGTGGCAGCTTCGCGTGGCCTCCGGCGAAACCCTGCCCAAGCGCCAGGAAGATCTTTCCTTCAACGGCTGGGCCTTCGAAGCACGGTTGTATGCGGAAGATGCGCCGAAGGGCTTCCTGCCCGCCATCGGCACGCTGGAGCATCTGGCCCTTCCGGAAGACAGCGCCCGGGTCGACAGCGGCGTGCGCTCCGGAGATGAAATCACCCCCTATTACGATCCGATGATCGCCAAGGTGATCGTCCAGGGCCCAACCCGCCAGGCGGCTCTCGGCAAGCTGCTGGCAAGCCTTGAGGCAACGGAAGTTGCCGGCTGCGTCACCAATGCCGGCTTTCTGGCGGCCCTGTGCCGCCATGAAGGTTTTGCCGCGGGCGATGTCGACACCGGCCTCATCGACCGGGATCTGACCCAGCTCATAGAAGAACCCTCCATTCCGGTGGACGCCATTGCCCTTGCCGCTCTCACGGCGCTCGGCCTGACCAGGCCGGCAAGTGGCAACGATCCGTTCGACACGCTGGCCGGATGGCGGATCTGGAGTGCATCGCGCCAGTACGCACTGCTTGAAATTGCTGGCGAGCGCCGGGACGTCGAGGTCCATGCCCTCGGCCATCAGCGGTTCGCGGTCCAGCTGGAGGAAGGCTCACGCGAATATGCTCTGGTGAAGGTTGAAGGCGGTGCGATCACCTACGACTGTGACGGCCACCGTGCCCGGGCCGTCGTGGTGGAGGACCGCAAGGGACTGACGGTCTTCCTCGGCGGCCATGCCTTCCCGGTTGCCTTGCCGGACACACTCAGCGCCGACGAGGAGGCCGGCGGCGCGGGCGATCAGCTGATCGCGCCGATGCCCGGCCTCGTGAAGGTTCTGAACGCCAGGGCAGGCGAAGCCGTGACGAAGGACCAGCCACTGGTGATCCTGGAAGCCATGAAGATGGAACACACGCTGAAAGCCCCGCGGGACGGTGTCATCGGCGAGGTTCTTGTTGCCGAAGGCGAGCAGGTAACCGACGGCACCGTTCTTCTGGCGCTCGCGGAGGAAGCCGATGCTGCCGCATGACGCCACGACTTATGACGACCTGTCCGGCAGGTTCCGATGGGAAATCCCCGACCGGTTCAACATCGGCGTTGCCATATGTGACGACTGGGCGGCACGCGAGCCGAACCGGGAGGCGCTGGTCTACACGGACGAGGACGGCAGCGCCACCAGCTACACCTATGGCGACCTGAGGCGGCTTTCCAATCAGCTTGCCAACCTGCTGACCGCCCGAGGCGTCCAGCCAGGTGACAGGATCGGCGTCCTGATGCCTCAAAGGCCCGAAACCGCGTTTTCCCATATTGCGGCCCTGAAACTCGGTGCGATCACCATTCCGCTTTTCACCCTGTTCGGTGAAGAAGCACTTGAGTATCGGCTGAAGGATTCCGGCGCAAAGGCAGTGATCACGGATGCAAGCGGCTCTGCCAAGCTTGCGACCATCCGTGACCGGCTGCCAGAACTGACGACCGTCCTCTGTGCGGATGAAGACGTCCCGGGGGCAGAAAGCCTCCATCATCACATGGCCGGACACGAAGGCACATTCCACCCCTTCGACACAGGCCCCGATGACCCGGCAATCATCATCTACACCTCCGGCACCACCGGACAGCCCAAGGGCGCCTTGCACGGCCACCGTGTGCTGCTCGGCCATCTACCGGGCGTCGAGATGAGTCATGATCTTCTGGGCCAGCCGGGTGACAGGATCTGGACCCCGGCGGACTGGGCCTGGATCGGCGGCCTGCTCGACGTTCTGATGCCCGCGCTCTTCCTGGGTGTGCCCGTGGTAGCGTGCCGGTTCAGAAAGTTCACCGCTGAAGCAGCCTTCCAGCTGCTGCAGGACCAGAAGATCCGCAACACCTTCCTGCCGCCAACCGCGCTGAAGATGATGCGTCAGGTGGAAGCCCCGGAAAACCGCTGGCAATTCACCCTGCGCTCGGTTGCCTCCGGTGGCGAGACGCTCGGCGCTGAGCTGATAGACTGGGGCCGGCGCACATTCGGCCTGACGATCAACGAATTCTACGGCCAGACCGAGTGCAACATGATCGTTTCCAGTTGCGCCAGTCTGATGGAGGCGCGTCCCGGTATCATGGGCCGACCTGTTCCCGGCCACCATGTCAGCGTTGTCAGCGACACAGGTGAGGAACTGCCTGCCGGATCACTCGGCAACATTGCCGTCAGACGTCCTGATCCTGTGATGTTCCTGAACTACTGGAACAACATGGAAGCGACGGAAAAGAAGTTTGCGGGCGACTGGCTTTTGACGGGCGACACCGGCATCAAGGACGACACCAGGTGGATCCGCTTCGTTGGCCGGGATGACGACGTCATCACGTCATCAGGCTATCGCATCGGCCCGGGAGAGATCGAGGATTGCCTTATCAAGCACCCGGCGGTCGCCATGGCCGGTGTCGTCGGCAAACCCGACAGCCAGCGAACGGAGATCGTCAAGGCGTACATCGTGTTGAAAAACGGCATTGAACCGACCGACAAACTTGCCGGGGAAATCGCCGACTTCGTCAAGACGCGCCTTGCAGCCCACGAGTATCCGCGCGAAGTCGCTTTTGTCGACGCCCTGCCCCTGACCACCACCGGCAAGGTCATCCGCCGTGAACTGCGCGCCCGAGCCGAGCAGGAAGAGTGATCGTGTCAAATACCGTTTAACGAATGCATCCGCGATTTGCCTGATGCCGTCCCCCGGACGAAGCGCAATGAAGAACCGGTCTCACCTTTAGGCCTCACGAGAAGCTAGAGAAGAAAACATGTCTGAATTCGTCACCCTGTTTGAAATGGGCCCGCGCGACGGTCTGCAGAACGAGAAAACCTTTGTGCCGACGGCCCAGAAGATCGACCTCGTGGACCGGCTTTCTGCCTGCGGCTTCCGCAAGATCGAGGTGACCAGTTTCGTCAGTCCGAAATGGGTACCGCAGATGGCCGATGCCCAGGAAGTGATGGAAGGCATCTACCGGCATCCGTCCGTGACCTATGCGGTGCTGACACCCAATGTGAAGGGTTATACGGCCGCCAAGAAGGTGTCGGCGGATGAAGTCGCCATTTTCGGTTCGGCCTCGGAAGGCTTTTCCAGAAAGAACATCAATTGTTCGGTTGCCGAAAGCATCGAACGCTTCAAGCCGCTTCTGGAAAAGGCACACGAGGACGGCATCCCGGTTCGCGGCTATGTCTCTTGCGTGACCGACTGCCCCTACGACGGTGCAACACCACCGGAGAAGGTTGCGGAGGTCGCCAAAACGCTGTTCGATCTCGGCTGCTACGAGATTTCCCTCGGCGATACCATCGGCGCCGGAACGCCGGAGACCATCGGCCGGATGCTGGACGCCGTGCTGACCGCGATCCCTGCGGACAAGCTTGCCGGCCATTTTCATGACACCAAGGGCCGGGCGATCGAGAACATCGAGGTCAGCCTCGAAAAGGGCTTGCGCACTTTCGACAGTGCGGTCGGCGGTCTGGGCGGTTGCCCCTATGCACCGGGTGCCAAAGGCAATGTCGCAACCGAAGCCGTGCTCGACCTGATGACCCGCAAGGGCTTCGAAACCGGCATCGACCGGGCTAGGCTTGCTGAAATCGCCGACTTTGCCCGCACCCTCAGGAGTGTTGACGCATGAGCTTCGAGACAATCTCCCTTGCCGTTGACGACCGGGGCGTCGCAACGCTGACACTCAACCGCCCGGAAAAGCACAATTCGCTTTCCGCCACGATGATCGCCGAACTGACGGAAGTTGCCGCACATTTGGCGGAGGACGACGCTGTCCGTGTCGTTGTCCTGACGGGTGCCGGTGCCAGCTTCTGCGCGGGCGGCGACCTTGGATGGATGCGTGAGCAGTTCGAAGCTGACCGTGAGACCCGCATGACTGAAGCGCGCAAGCTTGCCATGATGCTGCAGAGCCTCAACGAATTGCCGAAGCCACTGATCGGCCGTGTGCAGGGCCAGGCCTTTGGTGGTGGCATCGGCATGATGAGCGTCTGCGACACCGTGGTTGCCGTCGACAGCGCGAAATTCGGCCTGACGGAAGTACGTCTCGGCCTCATCCCGGCAACCATCAGCCCCTATGTGCTGGCCCGCATGGGCGAAGGCAAGGCCCGCCAGGTATTCATGTCCGCCCGCCTGTTCGGCGCGGAAGAAGCCCGGGATCTCGATCTTGTGGCGAAGGTCGTGAGCGAGGCGGACCTCGATGCGGCGATCGAAAAGGAAATCAAACCGTATCTCTCCGCTGCCCCCGCTGCCGTTGCCGCCTCCAAGGCACTGGCCCGCAGCCTTGGCCCGGAAATCACCGAAGAAATCATCGACGACACCATCCGCCGCCTCGCCGAGACCTGGGAAACCCCCGAAGCCCAGGAAGGCATCTCCGCATTCTTCGAAAAGCGAAAGGCGAACTGGGTCGGTTCGTAGTTTGCAGCGGCTGATGCCAGTACCGGGTCTTCAGACGATCAAACTCCCCACTCCCTCATCCCGAGGAGCGCGCTGGCGCGCGTCTCGAAGGATGGGCCACACAGAACAAGCAGCCCATGCTTCGAGACGGACCTGACAGTCCTCCTCAGCATGAGGAAGAATTTGTGGTGAGCTTCAACAAAGCGCTGAAAACAGAAAAACCCAGCCTCAATGCCCGGCGCTGCGCCTTGCGTGTTCGATCAGGGCTGCGATACGCGCCACTTCCTTCTGTTCCGACTGCGGCGGCTCCTGCTGCGGGCCGCCGTACATGCGCTCGCGCCGCTGGCGGATCTTCTTGCGCTGATATTCGCTGATCCCGTCTGGAAGCTCCATACCGGCCCTATCGATGTTGATCAGCACCCGCTGCAGGTCCGGCACAAGTTCGGAGGAAATGGTGAAGGTTGCCCCGTCCGGGCGCTTGAAGACCAGTGTCGTGGTGGTTTCAGCCCCGTTCAGCAGAACCGCTGATCTCGGTCCCAGCGAGCCGATCGTCGACTGGAACCAGGCAGCCCAGCCGGAAGCGTGCCACAGGCGGATGTCGATCTTTTTCAGATCCTCATACATCACGCGGACGCGTCGGCCAAACTGGGTGAATTCGAAACCGTTGCTGAAGAAACGGACCCAGGATGTCTCCTGTCGTGCGGACACTGTGAACAGCACCGGCGCAATCGAGGCAGGCCCCAGGCAAAGCAGGGCCAACAGGGCCGCGCCTCCGCTCCAGTCTGCCATCCCGATGAAAGCTATGGAAAAGAAAACGGCACCAATCACGAACCCGATCATGTCGAGCACCAGAACCGGCGGATGACATACCGGCTTTACGGCACCGGACGGTATGTTCGGCCGCGGCAAGGCAGCGTAGATCCCGGCGGCGGCGATAATGCAAAGCAGGCTGCTGAGCACCGACATGAAAAAATATCCGCCGACTATACCCAGCACGCAGAGGCCGAGAGGCAATATCCGGCGAAGTAATTCAAGTTTTGCTGTTTTGCCCACACCGCTCTCCATGCATTCAGACAGTGGAACCGATACGAACTAGAGGGAGACTTCTGATTCTTTCATTGAATCAACTGAAGCGTTTTAAATCAAGAATGCTGAAAAACAATCCAGAAACAATGCAAGCGTTCGGCAAATGGTTCCTGCGAAATTTCCAGGAGAACCGGACGGAACGATCAGCACCCGCCAGTCCGACGAGGCTCACGATGCCTTGCGCTCTCGCTCCATGAAGCTGAACATGTTGCGCACCTTGCCGAATTTTGGCGTATCCAGCTCCAGGAACTGATGCATGAGCGTATCTATGTCCTGAGGCGTGAACGGCTTTTTCAGGAAACCGGATATGCCGACGAAGGCCGCGGACCGCTCCAGATAGCTCGTGTCGTTGGTGGACATCATGTAGATGCCGATCTTGCTCGACAGGTCCCGGATCGAACCGGCTAGCTCGATACCGTCGACATCCGGCATGTGAAAATCCGTCAGCACAATCCGGAACTTGCCCGATGCCAGAGCACGAAGCGCCGCGTGCGCGCTGTCGGCTTCCGAGATTTCGAAGTCGAACCGGCTGGCCTCCAGAACCTTGCGCGTCAGTTTGCGCATCGTACCGCTGTCGTCGACGAACAGGATCGGATAGGTCGTCGTCATCGTCATGTAAGTGGCGACGATCTCCGACACATCCTCCGGAGTGAAAGGCTTTTTCAGGAAATGATAGGCCCCCAGCTGCTGAAGCGTGTTGGCATTGCGCTCATCGAGGCCGCTTGAAATCGCGACCGTCAGACAATCTGTAGACTTCGTCTCGCTCATCGCGGCGATTACTTCCGGGCCATTCAGCCCCGGCATGTTGATGTCGATGAAGGCGATGTCGATCTGTTTCTTCTTCAGAACCTCGACAGCTGAACGACCGTTATCGACGTTGTCGACCTCGATGTACCGCTTGGAACGATGAACGGCGATGCCGTTGTTGATGACTTCACGAGCGATGCCGCTGTCGTCAGCGACAAGAATGCGGATCATTTTATGCAGCAATTCTCATCACCTTGTGTGCGGCTCTCGCATCGTCACTTGAGGCCATGTCTAAATTAACAAGTACAATAAGGAAACAATTGTATATTTTCTGTTACTGAAGATCGTCGATCATTTTACAACTTTTGATATACATAGATTTACATGAATAATCATTCAATGGACTCTGCAACTCTTACAAATAAGATGTAAAGGCCGGAACCACATCTGGGAAAATCCCACAAAATACGAGGATACAGCCTCAACCGGGCTTCACAGCCTTCCCCGCAGTCGCATTATGGTTCAGTGACTTCCGTCGAATTGGAGCAACCTGCGGCCTTCTTTTTCAGAACACGGGCTCCAATCAGTCTGTTTCTGAAAATCAGACGCGACCAAAACAAGGATCTGCTGGGCAATACGATTGTCACGTCGGGACAAGGTCGCCCGCAACCCGCCACACCAACTCTACGTCAATTTGTAGCGTCAGAATTGGACAATCACCCTGCCTCTTGAAAGAGCTGCCGACGGGCCATCAATGTGGCACTTCCCGTCCGATAAACAGAAACCGGATCAGCAGCAGGGCAACAAGTTCGCCAGCATCAAAGCTGTCCCTGTGACTTGTGCGGCCCATGAATCTAGTGGCGGGTCCAGCGATCGCACAGCATTTTGTAATGCGCAAGGAGAGTTGGCACTTGGGGCTTTTGTGGGATTAAGTGGGATTACCCGGTTTTTGGCGAAATTCAGCCGTTTTTACCGAGAAGACGCCAATCTGTGTGATTTCAGGGCGCGCAATGATTTTGGCAGTCCAACTGAGATCCCGTCGGCAAATGAAGCTGCGCGGGAAGAAATTCTGCAATGAAAGCAACGAAACACAAAAAAAGAGGTCCGAACTGCAACGCGATTATTGCGATGAGTTCGGACCTGGGCTTGATCGGCAGAAATCTGCGGGGTTGAAGGAAATTGCGCAGATCGGTTGATAACACGAGGTCCGAACTTTCGAATTGCGCTCGACGAGCAGTGAAAGCCCCTTAGCGATGAAAGCCAGGTTTACCCAACTGATGAGCGTTTCTTGGATGGACCGCCCCCTTGTACCCCTGAACAAGTTCGATGGCTTTCAGTCCAACGATACGAGACAAGGCCGCGAGTACAGCGGACGCGCCCCAACCGATCACGAAGAGAGTTAGGTCACCTGTAACAGCAGCTAGAGCGAGACTACCAACTGCCGCGATCGCAGCCAGAACTGCAACGGCTCGGGCGTTGTACCAATCAGCCACTACCACCGGTGCCACCGAAAAAATAACCAGGGCAATGAACACCCCAGTGCCAAAAAAGCCTGCAATCATTTTTACCTCAACTCTTAAAAAACGACGGTGCAGCTTTCTACATATCAACTTGCGGCGTGATCGAAAACGAGTTTCCAATTTTTGCGTGCAGCGGGTGGTTCAATTTAGGCGTTGTTGAAGGACCATTTAAAGGTCCCAAATCGAGCTCTGCACTGATCGCCAAGGCACTTCTTTCCCGCTGATTCCTGTCACGGTTGAGTCACGCTAGCGACTATACCCATCGGCTTGGTGGGCTTTTGCACCGAACAAATGCTGGGGGAGAGAACTTAGTGGTACGCATTTTTTCAACACTGGTTTTTGCGATAACGTTCGCCACTTCTGCGATCGCGCAAATCGACATAAAGAAGAGCGAAACGGAATATCTTATCTCTGAGGTAGTCCAATCAGCCAGAACCAATCAACTGGCCGCCGAACGGATACTCTACGCTGCCGAGCAAGCAATTGATGCAGGTGCGGTGATCGTATCCTCAGTCCAGAATGACAGATTGGTGCATACCGAATTGAAGCGCCTAGCAACTGGAGTTCCTGGGGCGAGAGCTATCATCGTGATTGGCAGTGACGGGCAGTTGCTGCACGACAGCTACAAGTACCCGGTTGCACCGTTGGATCTGTCCGACCGCAGTTATTTCAAAGAGGCATTGACCGGCACCGACCTGGTTGTCGGTAAGCAGGTAGTCGGACGCACGTCTGGAGCGTCATTCGTTCCTTTAGTAAAACGACTTGGTTCCCTGACATTCGTTGTTGTGGCATCGCCCTTTGCACTCGTAGATCTGCAGAGCGAATGTGGCGACTGCTGGTCTCTTGCGCTGCAGCGAGACGGAACGATCGTCACAATGTTTCCACCAGAAATTCAAGTGAGTTCGAGGTTGATCAACGTCGCGATTAGTGCCCACGAGACGTCCGGATCGCGAGTGGTGAGATACCAGAATTCAGTTGTAGCGGTCGCGTGGCGAAAAAGTTCCGATTTCCCGCTGATCAATCTGAGCGTTCGCGGTCTCCCTGATACCGCAACGGTCGATATCGATATCAACTAAAAATCGCTTGGCGACCTTATAGCGGTCGCCAACGAAACCCCATGCATTGTCTGACTGAGCTTGCAACCACAATGAAGAAGCGGGCTCGCCAGTGGAACAGGCAGCTAATTCCGCTAACTTTGCGAGGTCATCATCCGATGGCCCGTTTGAAGCATAGGAATGGAACCCGGCTGCGACCGCAAACCCAATTGAGAACGCCAGAACGGCAATTCCGCTAGTCTTAATTTTGCGGACATTGCCTGAAACATTATCCGTAATAATCTGGCGCAGAAAATCATCGCGCATTGTTCGCCCCTTGCACCCCGAGTTTTTGCAATCTAGAGGGGAGCAGACGCGATGTCTATCATTACGGGAATTAGACAAGCGAATTTATCTGACGTTGTAAAAATTGCCAGTATTCACGTAGGTTGCTGGAAGGAAGTTTATTCCTTCATGCCCGATCAAGTCCAGGCGCAACGTGGTTTCGATTACCGATATAGACAGTGGGAGCATTGGTTCGAAGAGCGTCCAACAGGACAAGCGGTTTTCGTTTTGGAAGCTTGCCAGAAAGTCGTCGGTTTTGCTGTGGCAAAACCGAACACCGATCCAGCAATAGACGCACCTGGCGAGTTCCACGCATGTTACATTTTACCGGATTATCGCGGAGGGTCATCCGGCCCATTGGCTATGCGGGTACTAGCCGAATTCCTGAAATCCGAAGCTCTCTGGCCTGCGTGCGTTTGGGCCTTCAAATCGAACCCGTACCGCCGCATTTATCCGGCCCTTGGTTGTGAACCGAAGGTGTTCAGAGACCGCATTATTGCAGGTATTGCGCTCCCTGAGATCGGGTACCAGGTTACGGACTATGACGGTCTTCTTAATCGTCTCGACCGGATGCGCGCTTCAGCTGCTCAGCGCCAAATTCAATCACCTCGGCCGCAGCCTCTGTCTTCACGTCTTCCCGCGTAAGCAAGTAATCGAACATGGACAGACACTGATCTGCGAAGGCGGCCGGCTTGGTGCGCCTTGGCAACTTCTCATAGTAGGTCTCGCATATATTCCAAAGGAAGCTGCGGATATCGTCTATCGAAATCTGCGTGCCCGTCACTTGCGGGGCATCCAGTTTCATGGGGCTTTTTCCATCTGCCAGCCAACCTGCAGAAACGTTCGCAGCTTCTGCTATCGCAACTAGCTTGCTCCTCGTTGGATCGGACTCCCCCGATCGATATTTGTCGAGTGTTCTGCGTGCGATGCCTGACCGACGCTCAAGCTGACCGACACCTCCAACGGATTTAACCAGTATTTCCAACCGGTTACGGAAAGCAGTATCTGTTTCCAACACAAAATAGGCCCAATAAGGCCAATCAAGCCCTATGAGGCTTGACATGTAGGCCCAATAGTTCCTACCTTTCATTTTGTCGGCGCGAACATTCACGCCGAGTTGTCACACCAAAAGTCCAAAGAAAACGGCTTGTTGCAGCAAGCCGTTTTCCCACCAGAGAGGCCCAAATGGCAAAACCAAAACACGCTCCGCCAGATGGATGGGACCGGTTTTCCATCACCGCCGAAATTCACCGTCAGGGGATGACGTTCGGCGAGCTGGCTAACAGGGCTGGAATCACGATCAAGACCTTTAGCCAGGTCTGGACGCGTACCAACCGTAAGGCCGAGAAAGCGATCGCCGATTTCCTTGAAGTGAAACCGGACAAGCTCTGGCCCGACCGTTATCCGATCCGTTCCGCTCGAATCCTTTCTACCGCAAACGAGCGTTCCGCCGCTAGCCAGAAAGCTTCGGTTCGGCCGGACAGGAAGGCGGCGTGATGGGAGCGCATGATCAGACGTTGCTGTCCGCGCAGACGGATGGTGCCGAACTCTGCGAGCGCTTTGTTGTCACCAAAGTGTCCAATTCCGGAAACCGGTTTTTCTGCACAGCAGGTGTCTCCCTGGTCGAGACGCAAGGCGGAAACCAAGCACTTGTCGCAGAGACATCTTTGTTTCTGGGAGACGCTTACAGGTTTCACAATGAGGTCGTGGCGCAACGCTTACGCGATGACTTGAACGAAAATGGCATCGGCGGGGCGGCCTGGATGGCGGTTCCTTATACCAGTCTGGCCGGTGAAGGGGCGCAGGAACGATGAGCGCCGCTCCGTATCTGGTTGGCATGGGTGGCGCGGTCGCACTGCTTCTGACGCTTCTGTTGGGCGTTTATAGCCTCCTCAAATCGATCTCAAGCCCTCGCCCCAGACGCAACGACTTCTTCGCTCCGGAAGCTTTTCAATCGCACTACACGGAGTTCGGCTACCGCAGCCGGCGTCGTTTTCCGACCCTTTCAAGACTTATGGCTGCCCTCCTGTTCAGGCGGACCTAGGGCGGTCAAAGCGCGTCACCTGCGTCAGTGGTGAGACGCGGCGCTGCCGCAATTGACGCGAAGCCAACAACTTATCGGGCGGCTTTGGAATTCTTGAGACGGGCCGCCCGGTCCTTTTCCCAGAAATCATTGAGGTTCGAATTGAGCGCGTATCAGTCCATCAAGGTTTCCCTGATCGATATTCCCGAGGGCCGTTTGCGGAATGTGGATCAGGCGTGGGCGGAATGCCTGTCCGGCATGTTTATTGAGACTGGACAGAAAACACCGATTGACGTTGTCCCCAACGGGAAACGCTACACCCTAGTTGCCGGAGCCCATCGGTTGACGGCTGCCGGGATCGTCAAGTGGAAAGAGATTGAAGCCCGCATTCTGGAGACAGACGGCGGCGTATTGGAGGCGGAAGATCTTCGCCTGCACGAGATTTTGGAAAACCTTGGCCGCAAGGATTTCAACGCCCTGGAACGGTGCGAGGCGCTCACGGAAATGAAGCGCATTTACGAGGTACGGCACCCGGAAACCAAGCACGGCGGCAAACGCGGCAACCAGCATACAGGCGGCGAAAAGAGGCAAGTGGCAATTTTTGCCTTTTGCCAGAATGCTGCCGAGAGCACGGGTTTGTCCGATCGATCTGTTCGGCTTGCGGTGCAAATCTTTGAGGGACTGTCCCCCGAGACCCGTGAGCGCCTGAAGGGCACCGCCTTTGCAGGCAAACAGAGCGACCTGAAGGCACTGGCGGTTCTGGACGCGGATGCCCAAGCCAAAGTGTTGGCGCTGATCCTGGGCGACAAGCCGGCTGTCGCGTCCATTGCCGATGCGATCCTGAAAATCTCAGGCGAAGAACCGGAGACCGATACCCAGAAGCGGGAGAAGACGGTCACGCAGTATCTGCCCAAACTCGGGAAGCACTTCCGCGCGACCCTGTTCAGGGGGTTCAAGGAAGAGATCCTTGACCTGGTAAAAAGGGAGGGCTGGCTCGATGCGTAAGCCGCGCGATGAATTCACCCTCGATCTCTTCAACGATTGGACGCCGCCACGCGTTTCGGTCGGTTTTGAGCCGGATGCCTTCCCCGGTACGCGGCTTGCCTCCCGGATCAGCCGTGCCATCGCCAGAGTTCTCAAAGACTGCGGCAAAGACAGGCTCACCGTTGCCGCCCAGATGAGCGAGCGGCTTGGCTACAAGGTCACCAAAGAGACACTTGAGGCCTATGCCTCGGAAGCAAAAACCCAAAACAACATCACGGTGGAGCGCTTTGTCGCGTTGATACACGCCACCGGCAAAACCGAGCTGCTCGGCTTTCTTGCCGAAGGGTTCGACATGGCTGTGGTTCCTCGAAAATACGAAAACGTCATCGAGCTGGCGTTGATCGAAGACCATGCCCGCATGATCGAAACTCGCAAGAAAACGCTGCAGGCGCGGTTGCGGGGGGCGAAATGACCAGGAGTTTGCTGGACCGAGCCGAGAGTGGCCGACTTCGCGAATGGTGCCGCGACGTTCATGCCGCCCATCCTTATGCACCTGCTACGCAAATCCGTGAACTGGCGCTCGCGACCTTCGGCAAGACAGTCGCTGTGAACGGTGAACAGGTGCCGATGCCACCGGTTCGATCGTTTCAGCGTTGCCTGAAAAGATGGCGCGACGAGCGCCGGCAGGCCCGTTGGGACAAACGGAGGGCTGGAGCATGAAACTCTGGTTGACCGCTCAAGAGATCGCAGACCTGAAACTGGATGGTTTTCCTGCGTCAGAGCGCGGTGTCCAAAAGCTGGCAGATCGCGAAGGATGGGCAGGCTCTTGCTACGCCCGCAAGCGGCAAGGCCGGGAAGGCGGCGGTGGCTTTGAGTATCACACGGATCTCTTTCCGCTCACTCAGAAGCTGCAGTATTGCGCCACCTTCGTTGAATTGAAGGATGAGGACCTGATCCTGGAGTCTTCCGAC
Source organism: Labrenzia sp. THAF191a (assembly GCF_009363335.1). Taxonomy (GTDB): domain Bacteria; phylum Pseudomonadota; class Alphaproteobacteria; order Rhizobiales; family Stappiaceae; genus Roseibium; species Roseibium algicola. The sequence continues at coordinate 1,935,566 of NZ_CP045333.1, read as the reverse complement.
GATCCCGAGTTCGATCACCGGGCCGAGCGGAAGCGGAATGCCAAGCTGATCGTCTTGCGGGCTGCAGAAAGGTTCCGGGCACAGACCGGCCTTCATCAGAATGCAAGCGATCATTGGTTCATCCTGATCTATGCCGAGAAGAAAGTTCCGGTTCCTGATTGGGTCTATGCGACGGTCAAAGGCCTTTCCTTGCGCAGCCTGGCCCGGTGGCGGTCCCAGGCAGAGGAAAGCCAGAACCGACTGGCGTTCCATCCCGCGCAATCGCGCAAGGGAACGGGCGTTCTGGACCAAGCCGAACAGGGCACACTGAAGTCCTACGTGCTTGCGGCGATATTCCAGCAACCACACCTGAAGGCCAATGTTCTCAGAGCGATGGCAGAAGCGAAATTCGGCAAGCAGATCGAGGTCGTAAATCCCGAGACAGGTGAAGTCTCGAAGCGGGATCTGCCACCTTTAAGGACGTTTCAACACACCTTAAAGAGCTGGAAGCTGGAATTTGCCAGCGCGCTCAAGCGCCACACCGATCCGGACGGTTGGAAGAACACCGATCGGGCTGTGATGATCGGCGGAGCATCTGCCGGGATCGAACGTCTCAACCAACTCTGGGAAATCGACGCTTCGCCGGTGGACATGTTGACCACGGAAGGCCGGTGGAACGTTTACGCCTGCATCGATGTTTGGTCGCGCCGGTCGATCTTCCTGATTTCCTGCACACCTCGCGCGGACGCTGTTGGCCTCCTGGTGCGCGAAGCCATCCTGAAATGGGGCGTGCCGGAAGCCATCAAGTCGGACAACGGCTCGGATTTCAAGGCGAAGTCGACCGTTCGGTTGTTGAAGCATCTCGACATTGAGCATCTAATTTGCCCGCCCTATTCACCCGAACAGAAGCCGCATGTGGAGCGTGTCATTAAGACATTCCAGCATGGCTTTGTAGAGCTGTTGCCGGGGTTCGTTGGGCACAACGTTGCCGAACGCTCAGTCATTGAAGGGCGGAAGGCGTTCGCCAAGCGCCTCGGCCTTGATGACTACAATGTCTTTGGCGTGGATGTGTCGCCCGAAGAACTTCAGGAAATGGCGAACGACTGGGCTGAAAACGCCTACGGCCGGAACCCGCATGGCGGCCTGAAGAAAATGTCACCGGAGGCCAAAGCGGCAACCTCGACGGAAAAGGTGCTGACTGTCGACCCAGACGCCCTGGATGTTCTTTTGGCTGCCGTACCGAATGGCGGCGGTATTCGGACGGTCCAGAAAGGCGGCGTGCGCGTCGACAACGAGTTCTACGTCATGACCGATTGCGCGGTGATGGCGGGCGAACAGGTGTTGTGCCGGATGGACCCGAAGGACCTCGGACGGATTTGGCTGTTCGATGCCGAAGGACTGACCTTCCTCGGTCACGCGATCTGCGCAGACCTGGTCGGCGCAGACCCGGTGGAAACCATTGCCAGATACCGCGCCCTGCAAAAAGCCTACATGGACGAACAGGTCGCGCCGATCAAAAAGGCGATGAAGGAAATTGGCCCGCGCGATGCCCTCAAGGCGGTCATGAACGAAGAGCGCGCCCAGGTGTTGTCGTTCCCGCAAAAGCGCGAAGAACACACCACGGCGAGAACCCTTGCAGCCGCAGACGTGAAGAAGCGGCGCGCGCCCAGGGAACTGTCCGAGCGCGAAGCCGCGATGATGGAAAGCCTGAAGGCCGACACCCTACCGCAGGCGCTGCAGCCAACGGCCAAGGTTCACAAGCTCTCCAAGCAGCACACGCCGGAAGCGTTGTTCAAGCGGGCGCTGCAGCTGGAACAGCGCTTGGCAGAAGGAACACCGATTTCAGATGAAGACGCGATCTGGCTGGCCGGCTTTCAGGCCGGGCCAATCTATCGCGCTCACAAGCTGGTCTGGGAAGACACGCAGCACTCACAGAAACGCGTACCGCCCGCGTCTTAATGGGCAAGAAAACGGCCCTGAAGGGGGCAACCTTCAGAGCCTTGATAACTAGATAACGGAGTGAAGAATGACGAACGGAGACAACTCTGTCAATCCCGGTGGCCTCGCAGCCCTGAAGAACGTTTCCCGGTTTCTTGTTTTGATGGAAACTTTGATCAACCGCGGAGTGCACCTGCCGGGCCTCGGCGTGTTCCACGGATTTTCCGGTTACGGCAAAACCTATGCCTCCCTTTATGCCACCAACAAAAAAGGGGCTTTGCGCCTTGAAGTAGGCGACAGCTGGAACAAGAAAACCTTTCTGCAAAAGCTGCTGATCGAAGCCGGCGCAAAGCCGGGTCGCATGACGATCGCCGATCTCACTGAAGAAGCGATCATGGTTCTGGGCGACGATTATACGCGGCCGCTGATCATCGATGAAGCGGACAAGCTGGCCGACAAGGGCATGCTGGAGCTGGTTCGCGAGATCCAGGAGCACAGTCAGGTGCCAGTGTTGCTGATCGGTGAAGAGCAGCTGCCTGCAAAGTTGATGAAGGTCGAGCGAGTGCATAACCGGGTGCTTGAATGGGTACCTGCTGAGCCTTGCGATATCGATGATGCCAGGGCGTTGGCGAACCTGTTCTGCCCGCACCTCGAAATCCATGACGATCTCCTTGATGTCCTGGTCGACACGACGCAGGGCCGAGCTCGGCGCATCGTCGTAAACCTCAACAAGATGCTGGAGCATGCCCGCAACAGCCGGGAGGCAGAGTTCGACGCCGCGTCATTCGACAACGGCTGGTTCTACACCGGCGAACCGCCCCGCCGCGTCAATCGGAGGGCTGCCTGATGTCCATCCAGCTTGAACTGACTGTTACAGCCGGCACGCCGATCTTTCGCGGACACGATCATTACTGGAGCGTGGTGCGCGATCTTGGAAAGGACCGGAGGACGTTCACCAGACGGGAAGTTGCTCTGCGGTCCAACGACCGGGACGATACTTGCGTTGGAGACTTTCTGAAACGCTTGCACGCTGCTGGCTTCCTGGAAGTGATCGACCAGAAAAGGCTTGCGAACACGGCGGGTGGTGGCACTGCCCTGCACAATGTCTACCGCCTGCTCAAGCGTCCTTCTGCCACGCCGATCATCAACCGAGACGGCACCCCTGGAACGCAAGGGTTGGCGCAGCTGCATCTTTGGAACGCCATGCGGGCTTTGTCCACCTTCACACTGATTGAGCTGGCTGTGTCCGCCTCGACAGACAGTGTTGAGGTGCCTAGGGAAACCGCCAAGCGGTATGTGACCCATTTGAGCCGCGCCGGGTATCTGCAGGTTTTGCGGCAGGCGTCCCCGAAGGTTCAGCAGATCTGGCGCTTGAAGTCCTCCATGAACACAGGACCAAATCCGCCCAAGATCCTGCGCACCAAAGTCGTTTATGACGCGAACCGCAAGGAAATCATGGGGCGTCCTGTCGCTGAGGAGTGCGCGGCATGAACACGCTCTCCATGCAACAGAAGGCGGTTAACGCCTGGGTGGGCGGCGTACCGGATTGGGTCGAGGAACTCGCGCTCATGACCGATTGCGAAGGTCTCAATGCGTGTGCTGCCAGACTCGGTTACTCCCCGGCCGTGATCAGCCAAACCATCAGCAACAAGTATCGAGGGGACCTATCGAAGCTCGAGGACAAGGTGCGTGGCGCGCTTATGGGCGTCACGGTTGATTGCCCCGTCCTCGGGAAGATCGGGCGACACATCTGCCTTGACTGGCAGGCAAAGCCCAGGGCGGTGACCAATTCAACCCGGTCGAAGCTCTACCGGGCTTGCCGGAACCGTTGTCCTCACTCCCGCTTGAAGGGAGGCGGCCATGCTCAGTGAAGATCTGGAGTTTCTGGCGCGTGAGCTGGACATCCGAAAGAACGCCCACGGCGAACTGACATTGCCGGCGCACCGGACTGCCGCCCTCGGCTGCATCCTGACCGAATGCGTGCGGATGGCAAAGCAGCTGGAAGCCAATGCCGTCCGTGAACCGGCCATCCTGGTCGATCTCTCCGATCCGAAGATCGAGCTGTTTCCCAAGGCGAAACGGCCCGTGCCCGTCCACTCCAACCCGATCCGCACTTCGGCGGACGGGCCGGACGAGGGCGGAGCAGCTTGAGTATCTCCCGGCGTTTAGTGGGACATTAAAGGGACTTTAAAGATGGAAAATGCAGCAACTGAAACCGCCGTATCGAGCGCACCGGAAGATGGTGTCGAGATCATCAACGGCCAGAAGTATATGCGGGACGCCAAGAACAATCTGATGCCGCTGGAAAACGTCAAACCGCAGCACAAGCTGGAAGACGAGACGGTGCGCAAGGTGATCGGCTTCGCCGAAGAGCTGTCCGGCCAGATCGCCCGGTTTCGCAATCACACCTTTGCGGATCTCTTGGCGCTGACCGCTCTGCTTGCTCAGCAGTATGACGCGACCAAGGGCGGCAAAAAGGGCAACACCACGTTCCAGACCATCGACGGCTGCATGAAGGTGCAGGTGCAGGTCGCGGATTTCATCGACTTCGGCCCGGAGATCCAGACCGCGAAGGTCCTGATCGATGAGTGCCTGATTGAATGGTCCTCGGACAGCCGCTCAGAGATCCGCACCATCGTCACTCGTGCCTTCAATACAGACAAAGAGGGGCAGATCAACAAGTCCGAGATCCTGATGCTGCTCCGCCTTGACATTGAAGATGACCGCTGGCAGCGGGCCATGGCGGCTCTGAAAGATTCCATGCGTGTCACCGGCTCCAAGAGCTACCTACGCTTCTATCGCCGCGACCATCCGGACGCGGACTGGGAAACCATCACGATCGATCTGGCGAAGGCGGCGTGACGATGGGAACCTTCAAGGCTACAGCAGAACGGTATGTGTTCGAGGTCACGAAAGACTTTCCGGACAGCTTGCCGCTGAAAGACCGGATCGCCCGGTTGGATGCTGAACGCCCCGCGCTCAAGAGTGCACCCGCTGCAGCCAGAAAAGCGTGGCAGTCAGCTCGCAGGACTTACCTCCAGCGCTTTGGCTATGAGAAGCCTGCCCTTCGCAAAGTTGAGACACCCCTGGAGATCGCAATCTCGAACGCCCAGGGGGGTTGCGATGTCCAGTGAAGCTTACATCCGGCAACAACTTGAGCAGCGCCACGGTGTGGAACACCTGCCGAAGCAAGCCTTGGACCTCATGTTTGAAAAGGCTTGGGAAGATGGCCACGCCTACGGGTTGCTGTCGGTTGCCGATGAATACGACGATCTTGTGCAGATCGTGGACGCAGTGCGGGAGGTCGAAAGTGAATAGCGAAGATCTCCGTATCCAATACGACCAGGCCCGTCTCGCACGGGCCAAGGCCGAACAGAAGATGCTCGAGACACGGCTGGCGGCGGACAAGGCTGAAAGTGCGTTCTACGACGCGGATAAAAAATCCGGAGTTGCCTTTGAGCGTTGGAGCGAAGCTGTGAGAGGAAGCGGCGATGGATCTTGATCGTTTGAAACAGCGCATCAATGCTTTGCGCGACAAGACGACTGCGAATGGCTGTACCGAGGCGGAAGCGATGGCAGCCGCCGCCAAGGCAGCGGACCTGATGAGAGAAGCTGGTCTTTCGGAACTGGATCTTGAGATCCATCAAAGTTCGGCCAGATGCGATACGCGCGGTCAAGCCCCGGAAAGCCGTCTCTGGACCATCATTGCGCTCTGCACGAATTGTGCATTCGTGCTGGAATGTGACCAGAATTGTAATCGGTTGACGTTCATCGGGAAAGAACCAGGCCCCGAGATTGCCGCGTATCTCTGGGTCGTTTGCGATCGCGCAATCAAGAAAGCAGTTCGGGACTTTCGCAAGTCAACGTTCTATCGCCGCCGAAGGTCGAAAGCGACAAAGAGACAGGCCGTATCAGACTTTAAGCTTGGTATGGCAATCCGGCTGCAGGAACGGCTTCTGGAGCTTTTCAAGGGCGTTGCGAACCGCAAGGAACTTGAGGCTTCGATCCATGCCAAAGAGGAACTGTTTCCAAACCTAGAGGCAATTAAAAAACGGTCGGGTTCCGTCCGTTTCCATGAAGTGGTTGCTTCCGGTTTCATTGCCGCAAAGGACGTCAACCTGTCCCACGGCGTGGATGGCGCCTCACAGCAAAAACAACTGGCCGGAGCTTCATAAGATGCGCCGCCTCGCCAACTCCGATCATCGTGTGTTGAGTGAGACCGATGCCTTGCGCGACAGGCGTGCCCTTTTGCTGCGCAAGGCCGAGAACAGCCGGTACCGCCTGCAAAACCGGAAGGCCCTTCTGGGCGATCTTCAGCAGGTGACCAACGAACTCCTTCAACGTGAACTTGAGGCCCGGCAGGAAGCCACGCCGCAACCAGCCACCCGGATGGAACCGATGGGTGATGCAGGTGCGGTGGGTGGATATGCCCAGGGCCGCTTACCCTACAAGGACTAACGCAGATGAGCCAACTTGAGCGGATTGCCTTTGCGATGTTCAAGACCGTCTACGCGCCTCATGTTGCCAGCACACTGACGCTGGACGGCCTGTCCTCGATCGAGAAGCCCTTGAGCGCTGACACCGACACCAGCCTTGCCGAGGACTGGCAGAAACGGCGGCCCAGTTACATGCGACTAGCTGCGGCAGCGATGATTGAAGTCAACGAGATCAAGAAGGAAAGGGCCGGATCATGAACGCCTACGCCAAGATCCATGTCCTGAAGAAAAACGCCAACCTGGACGATGATACGTACCGGGACCTGCTGGAGCGGGAAACCGGGAAACGATCCTGCAAGGGCATGGCATCAGCCGAGCAACTGAAGGTCATCTCTGCACTGCAGCGGCTTCTGCCCGAACAGGACCCCAATGCGGCCCAGGGCAAGAGGGCGACCGGCAAGTTTGCCAAAAAGCTGCAGGCGCTCTGGATCGCCGGTTACAATCTCGGTGTCATCGCGAACAAGAGCGATGAGGCCATGACCGCGTTCCTGCAGCGTCAGACCGGTTTGGATCATCATCGGTTTCTGCAGGACGGCCGAGACGCCAACAAGGCGATAGATGCGCTGAAGATGTGGTTGCGCCGGTCAACGCAGAATTACGACCTGTTCACCCAGGATCAAAACCAGTCCCCAATTCTGAACGACTATCGGTTTCAGATCTGCCTGCACATCTGGGCGGAGTTGGCAAAGGTCGGCAAAGAGCCCGCGCAAAATCTTACGACTTACATGGTCGCGTGCTGTGGCAAAGACTATCCGGGTTCACTGAACTCCACGGATTGGATCCAGCTCATGAACCGGCTCGGCAAGTTCTATCGGTCGGTGAAGAAATGAACGAGGACCTGCCCGGCCTGCTTGGAGAGATTGCGGAGATTGCCGGTTTTCCGGCAGCGTTCGCGATTGCCGAGCGGGTCGGGGGGACACGCGTCACGATACCTTCCCGTGCCTCCGACGATCATTGGCTCGTGAAAACTGTCGGCCGAGAGGCGGCAGACCTGATTTGCAAGCATCTGCGGACCCTGTCCCCGGAAGGTCGCGAGGCTGGCGCTCGACACGTTGTCATTCCCCGTGGTCCGGCCGGCTGCATGGCAAAGGCGCGAACCCGGCTTGCAAGGGAACTGGAAGCGGGTACAAGCGCCCGCGAGGCCGCACGGCGGGCCGGCCTGTCGGAGCGCTCCGCGTTCCGGATGCGCAAGAAGATCCGGGAAGAGGAAGACAGCAAGCAAGGCTCGCTGTTCTAGGCATTTGACAAGCGATTAAACGGCGTTCAAATTCTCTTCCCGAACGCTAAATCGCTCTGGCTGACACCTGTCAGCCCCGCTATTCCCACTGAAAAACAGATCTTGAAGGCCTCCCTAGACGCCAGGATGAGGCCCGATGTCCGATATCATTTTCAAACTCCGGCAAGGCGGAGGAAAGCTCAGCGACGACAGCGTCCTCCGACTGGCCGCCGCGCGCATGCAGTGCGAAGTTGCTGTGCTGCAGGCGATCCTTGAAGTCGAAAGCAATGGCCGCGCCTTTGATGACAAGGGCCGCCTAATCATTCTCACCGAAAAGCATGTCTTCTGGCGGGAGCTTCCACAGAACCTGCGCAACAAGGCCAAGCGCCTTGGCCTTGCGGTACCGAAGTGGGGCAAGGCCAACTACAAAGGCTTGGGCGGCTCCGGTTCTGATGCCCGTTGGGATCGTTTGGAAGCCATGGTCGAGCTGGAGGAAACAGCCGGCCTGCGTTCGGCTTCCTACGCCGGCCCGCAAATCATGGGCTTCAACGCTCAGCTGTGCGGCTATGCGACCGTGCAGGAATTCGTCTTGGCGCTGGCCGAGACCGAAGCCAATCAGATCGAAGCCTTCCTGACCTATCTGGAGCGCGTGGGCTTGTTGCAGGCGATCCGCGACCGCGATTGGCGCGCGATAGCCCGGCGCTACAATGGCCCAGGACAGGTGGCGCGTTATGCCGGCCTGATGAAAGCCGCCTATGAGCGGATCGCCAACAAGACGGGTCGAGTGGACTATAACCCCGGCTTGCTGCGCCTCGGGTCCGAGGGATACCGGGTGAAGGCGCTCCAGGAGCGGTTGGTCAACCTCGGCTATCACGTCAAACCGGACGGTGATTTTGGTCCGGCCACCCGCCGTCAGATCATTGCGTTTCAGGCGGACAACGGCTTGCAGCCGGACGGTGTCGTCGGTCCCAAGACCAGCGATATGCTGGACAAGGCCATCCCGGTGAAAGACCAGCCGGGTGGTACCCGCGAAAACCTCACTGTCAAAGACCTTCGGAAGGCCGGTTCGGAAACCATCAAGCAGGCCGACTGGCTGACCCGGATCGGAATCGGTGTGCTGGCGACAGGTGCCGGCGCTGAAACCTTGGAGACGGTTCCGGGCGTGAAGGGTCTTGAATCTCTCAAAGGCGTTTCCGACACGATCCAGGAGGTTGCCGGGATGGTGCAGCCGGTGTTGCAACTGATCTCCAGCAACAAATGGCTCGCCCTCATTGCCATTGGTGTCGCTGTCTACCTCGTTGCCCGCAAGATCAAATTGCGCCGGCTCTACGATGCCAAGGAATGGAGGCACATCGGATGAGCTTCCTTCTTGCCTGGGTTCTCAAGTTCGCCAGCTCCGGCCTGGTCGACAAGGCGCTCCGCTACATGGAGCAGAAAGCCGCGCTCGGAACCGAGCGGGAGCGGATCAAGTCCCAGACCACCATTGAGGTGGTCAAGGCGGCAGTCTCTGAATCACGCATCATGGCGGATCTCCAGAAATCGAAATTCGAGTACCTGCTTTATTGGGTGTTCGCCGGCCTGTTTGTTTTGCCGCTCGGCTTCTGGTGGGCGGCTGTGATCCTGGACAGCGTTTTTCTGTTCGGTTGGAAGGTGGCCACAGTCCCCATCCTGGAAGAATGGGGCGGGCAGATGATCCGCTGGCTGTTTTACACCGGCACGATTGTCGGTGCCATCAAGATCCTGAAGTGAGGCCCCTGCAATGCAGAAAACGCCGGGGGAAGAAGCTGCATATCTGGCGGGACGGATGGATGCGCAAGTTCTTGCGAACCTCTATTTCGCAGGCCTTCAAACGCAGCCGCCAGACCTCTCAGGGCTTGGCGAAAATGCCAGAAGCAAAGTGATTGGCGCAATCACCACGGATATCTGCGAGTTGCCCGACCGCAACAGTCCAGATGACCACCCGGACATGATGCTTTTAACACCCACCGAACTTGATTTGATCCTGCGTCGGCATTTGTTCGGTGAAGACTAGAAAGAAGGCCCGATGCCAGATGGATTGAAGGAATGGCTTGGTGTGGTGGCGCTCGCGATATCGCTGCTCACGTCCGTGTACGCCTGGATCACTTCCAAGGCCAAAGCCAATGCGGAACACCTCAAAGCGGTTGACGCCAAGCTGGTTGATTTGGATCGGCGCGTGCAGTCGATCGAAAGCGAACTGAAGCATCTGCCGAACAAAGACGATGTGAACGAACTCAAACTGGCCATGGCTCAACTGGACGGGACGGTCGGGCGGCTGGACGAAAGCCTGTCCGGGATCTCACGCACTGTCCGCCGCGTTGAAGGCTTTCTGATGAAGGAGAGCAACTGACATGAGTTATCTCGACGTTGTCGCCGCTGACTGCCGGCTGATCATGCTGAAAGAGCTAGCCGGCCAGAATGATCATCAGCTCAATGAAACCATCCTTACCAAGGTTCTTGAGAATTTCGGGCACCTCAAAACCCGCGACTATGTCCGCACTCAGATCCGAATGCTTGAAGGCTTGAACGCCGTCAGCGTGAAAGAGGTTGGAAGTGTCCTGGTCGTGAAGCTGTTGCGGGCTGGCCTCGACCATGTGGAGCGCCGGGCATTCCTGGAAGGCGTTGGCCGTCCTTCCGTGGAGGGCTAAAATGGCAAATCGCCGCAAAGGCCGTGGCCGTCTCTCCGCGATCGAGCAACTGCCGCCTGAATGTGATGAAATCATTGTCTGGGCGGCCAACGAGCTGCGCGGGCGCGAGCACACTCAAAAGGAAATCTACGAAGAATTTTATCTGAAGCTTGAAGAGCTGCAGAAAGATCATCGCGGCGAACTCGACTTCAAGATACCGTCCTTTTCCGCCTTCAATCGCTATTCCATCAAGCAGGCGCATTTGACACGCCGGCTGGAAGACACTCGCGCCATCGCCGCGACGATCTCCGAGCGGTTCGACGCAGAGGCGTCCGACGATCTCACCCTTATCGCGGCCGAGGCCATCAAGACGCTGGTCTTCGAACTCTTGACCGATGCCGGCGAAAGCGGTGTCGATCCTAAGGGTGCCATGAACCTTGCCAATGCTCTGCGGGCAGCGTGTCAGGCACAGGGTGTTTCGACCACACGACGGCAGAAGGTTGAGAAAGACTTTGCAGACAAAGCCACCCAAGCGATCGAGCAGGTGGCAAAGGCCGAAGGCTTTACCCAGGACACTGTCCGCGCCATCAAGGCCAAGATCCTCGGGCTTGATATATGAGCGCTGTCTCCGACCAGGACGAATTCAAGATCGGCCGTGCCATTACCCAGGAGGAATGGCAGGAGCTGCGAACCGCTTCGCTCTACGGCCTTCCGCCTGAGCTGCAGGAACTTGCAGACATCGACCATGTCGATGTGCTGCTCGACTATCAGAAGCGGCTTCTCTCTGCCACGTCGATCCATTCAGTCGTCATTGTCGAAAAGAGCCGGCGCACCGGGGCCACCTGGGCGCTGGGGGCACAGGCCGTGCTGACAGCCGGCGCGGCACGATCTGCCGGTGGCATGGATGCCATGTACATCGGCTACAACCTCGACATGGCGCGCGAGTTCATCGACGTTTGCGGCATGTGGGCGAAGTCGTTTTACGACATCGCTGCGAGCGTCAAGGAGTACCTGTTTCCGGATGGCAGGGATGAGAAGGGTGCCGACCGCTTCATCCAGGCGTTCCGGATCCAGTTTGCGAGCGGCTTCGAGATCGTTGCGCTTACCTCCAAACCCCGATCCCTTCGTGGCCGGCAAGGCTTTGTCATTGTCGATGAGGCCGCGTTCCATGACGATCTGAAGGAACTGATCAAGGCCGCCATGGCGTTCCTGATCTGGGGCGGCAAGGTCTGCATCATTTCCACCCATGATGGGGAAGACAATCCGTTCAACGAGCTGATCCAGGACTGTCGCGCCGGCAAGAAAAGCTATGAGATCGTCCGCTTCGATTTTGACGATGCTCTGAGGGATGGGCTTTACCAGCGGATCTGTCTCCGGACTGGAAACGAGTGGACGCCCGAGGGCGAAGCTGAGTGGCGCGCTGGTATCCTGAAAGACTATGGCGATGATGCTGACGAAGAGCTGTTCTGCATTCCGTCAAAGGGCTCCGGGGCTTTCCTCAATGGTGCGCTGATCCGCTCCCGTATGGCGGACGGCATTCCCGTTGTTCGCCTCGAATGCAGCGACGACTTCGTTTTCAAACCCGAGGCCGTTCGGATTGCCTATGTCGAAGATTGGCTCGATCGCGAGGTCGGGCCGCTGCTCGCAGATCTCGACAAACGCCAGCGCCATGTCTTCGGGGAAGACTTTGCACGCGTTGCCGACCTTAGTGTTTTGTGGCCGTTTTCTATCGGGCGGGATCTCCGCCTCGATACGCCGTTCACGATCGAACTGCGCAACGTTCCCTATGAGCAGCAGAAGCAAATCCTTTTCTACCTGATCCGGGGCCTGCCGCGCTTTGCCGGTGGCGCTATGGACGCCGGTGGCAACGGAGCCTACCTCGCTGAGGTCGCGCAGCAAGAATTCGGCGAACACATGATTGCTGCGATCAAGTTTTCCAAGGAGTGGTACCGGGAGAATACGCCGAAGTTCAAACAGGCTTTTGAAGATGGCGATATCCGGTCAATCCCGCGCGACGACGATGTCCTTCAGGATCTCAGGAGCTTCAAACAGATCCAGGGCGTGGCCCAGATCCCGAGCGATGAACGCACGCTTGAAAAGGCGAAGCGGGGACGCAAGCGCCACGGCGATGCCGGCATCGCCTGCCTGCTCGGCCACTTTGCGAGTGAGCGGGACATTCCGGAATACGCCTACACCGCGCAGGAAGAAACGGCCTCGCAGAGCCCGCTTTCCGACAGCGCCTTTAACGACACCTCAGGGAGGCAGCTTTGGTAGGGCTTATCGACCAATATGGCCGGCCGATCGAAAAGGCCGCCTTGTCCAAGGAAATCGCCACCCCGGAAATCATGGGGGTGCGGCGCACGATCGAGGACCGGGAAGCCTCAGGCCTCACTCCCGGTCGTTTGGCTCAGATCCTGATCGATGCGCAGAACGGCCACGCGCGCGCCTATCTCACGCTCGCTGAAGAAATGGAGGAACGCTACCTTCACTATGCATCGCAGTTGCAGACCCGCCGCTTGGCGATCGAGGGCCTGTCGCCTGTCGTGGAAGCTGCTGAGGGTGTACCAACCAAGATCGTTGACGCGGTCAAGGAACTGATGGATGGGGCGGATATCAACGAGACCACCGGGGAACTTACAGACGGTATTGGCAAAGGCTATTCGGTCTGCGAGATCATGTGGGAGTATGAGCGCAAGGCGCTCCGGCCGGTGGAGTACAAATGGCGAGATCCGCGCTACTTCCAATTCGATCGCAAATCGCTAACGCAGCTCCTGCTGGCGACTGACACCAACCTTGACGGCGAAGAACTTCCGCCTGCGAAGTTCATCGTGCACAAACCTCGCACCAAGGCTGGCATCCCGTTGCGGCGTGGCCTTGCCCGACCGGCCGCCTGGGCATTCCTGATCCAGTCGTTCGGCCTGAAAGACTGGGCGGCATTTTCCGAGATCTACGGCATCCCGATCCGCGTCGGCCGCTATCACTCGACGGCGAGCGACCAGGACAAGCGCACTCTGCTCCGCGCGGTAAAGGCGATCGCCAACGACGCGGCCGCCATCATCCCTCAGGGAATGGACGTTGAATTCCACAAGGTGGAAGGCTCCCATGGCTCGGCTGTCTTCGGCGAGCTGCTCGACTATGTCGATCGGCAGGTCTCGAAAGTCGTGGTTGGCCAGACGATGACCGCCGATGATGGATCGTCGCTTGCCCAGGCGGCAATCCATAACGAGGTGCGTCTCGATATCAACGAGGCGGACGGCAAACAGATGGCGGCCACCTATAACCGCGATCTGATCATTCCGTTCGTCAATATGAACTTCGGCCCTCAGGAGGTCTATCCGCTCGTCTCCTTCCCGGTCGCGCAGCCGGAAGATCTTGAGGCGCTCACCAACGCCCTCGGCACATTGGTGCCTATGGGGTTGAAGGTGGGGCAGCGGGAAGTCCGCGAGAAGCTTGCCTTGTCTGAGCCGTCTCAAGATGAAGAGATCCTGACAGCGCCGGCAGTGGCGAAGGTGGAGACGCCGGCCAACGATCCGAAAACGACAAAGAACGGATCAGAGACTGAAGGTGACAAAGCGAAGCTTGCCGCCCATGTCGCTGGCTGTGCCTGCGCGACTTGCGCAAGCCTGAGTTCCGATCCCAACCCGGACCTGGACGAGTTCGACCGCCTGTTCGGGTCGATCGACTGGGAGCCGGTCACCGATCCGCTCCTGGCACCGCTTCGCAAGATCATTCTGGAAGCGAGCGACTTTGAGGACGTGCGCCGCCGTCTCGACCAGGCCGGCCCAGACAGTGAACCAATGCGCCAGTCGCTTGCCCGGTTCACGGCAATTACCCGTGGCCTTGGTGATGTGAGAGACGAGGACTGATTTGGCCGAAACCTCAAAGGACTTCGAAACACCGCGAGAGGTCACGGATTACTTCCGGCAGAAACGGCTTCGGCCGGGCTTCTCGTGGGTGGATGTCTGGGCGCAGGAACATGCCTTTGCGTTCACGGTTGCCAAGGCCGTTGATACGGAGCTGCTCGGCACATTCCAGAAGTCGCTAGACGATGCGATCACCAACGGCGAAAGTTTCGACACCTGGAAGAAGAAGATTGCCACTGATCTCACCAAGATTGGTTGGTGGGGGCCGCGCAGGGTCAAGGACCCAACAGGCATCGCGGAGGACAGCCTGGTCGACTTTTCCCGGTCGCGCCGGCTGAAGACAATCTTCTGGTCAAACATGCGTTCCGCTCGAGCTGCGGGACAATGGGAGCGTGCTCAGCGAACTAAGCGCGCTTTGCCCTATCTGCTCTACGTGCGTTCCGTTGCCTCCGATCCGCGACCGGAACACCTCGTCTGGGCCGGTATTCTTCTGCCTGTCGATGACCCTTTCTGGAACACGCATTTCCCGCCGAATGGCTGGGGTTGCAAATGTGCCGTCCGTCAGGTCACCAGATTTGAAGCGAACCGGCTGATTTCCGATGGCGGGTTAACGATTGATGGAGAGTGGGTCCGGATCGAAAAGACAGCCCCTCAGATTGAAACCAGAACCTTCAAGCACAAGCGCCGGGACATCGAAGAACAGGTTCCAGTCGGGATCGATCCGGGCTGGCACACCAACCCCGGCCGGTCCCGTGCACGCACCCTGATTGACCGACTGAACGAGGAACTGGATGCAGCCGGTCCCGATGTTGCTCGTGGCCGCATCCAGGAGCTGTTCTCTGGCCGCACTCCTGAAGTGATCGCGGGGCTGAAGGAACGGGTGCACCTTCCTGTCGCGGTCGCCCCACAGCTACAAGAAGCATTGGACGCAAAGACATCCCTGATCGTGGCATCTACCGATACCATCCAGGCAAAGACAGCAAAGCATGCAGTGGTGACGATCGACACCTTCAGCATCGTCCAGGACATGCTTGATCTGGGAACGATCGTTGACGAAGGTCGATCGGAAAATGAACGGGCGGTCTATATCAGCCTGGGGCTTTCTTGGTGGAAGCTGGTCATCAAACGCTCAGCGGATGGCTTCCTGCGGCTGCACACGATCTATCAGGTCGATCAGCGCCGTGCATTGAAATGGATTGAGAAGGAGTAAAGTAGCGGGAGGACGTGACCCCTCGCGGCCGCATTCGGCCGGCACCATCGACTTCGCGCCGCCACGAATATGAATATGCGTTTTTCCAACCGATCTGACAACATCATAGAGGTGCGAATTCTTCCCGAATTTTTAGGCGCGAGAAAAACCGGCTGAGAAGCCCGAGGAAGGGCTTTGACGCCCAATGCCCCGCGAAACAGGCACGAAGGCGCTCACGCCTGTTTAAACCCCGTTTAAAAACGATCTTGCCTGCGTACGTGAGACCCAGATGCGGGTAGCGCTTTCAAATCCGGTCTGATACGGTCCACCCATCCCCAAAAATTGCTCCCGGTGCTGCGGCTGACAGTTGTCAGCCCCGCTGGCATGCGCGCGCCAGCCTAGCTTGGCGGCATGACAAAGCAGACCGCCTCTCCTTCTGACATTGCCCATGGTGCCGTGGTTACGGAAATCGCCACGGCCGGTGCTGCCGCTGAAATGGCCGCCGTGCCGGAATGGATCAAGATCCTTCCGGCCGGTAAGGTAACGACCCGCGACGGTCGCTTCTTCATCTTCGACGCCGAGGCGCTCGCTGCCCGGTTCAACGCCGATGGTATCGATATCCCTGTCGACCTCGACCACGGCATTTCGAAAAACGACAAGCCGGCCGCCGTTGGCTGGATCAAGGAAATGGCTGCCAAGCCGGATGGGCTGTATGGCCGCGTCGACTGGTTGGATGCCGGCAAGAAAGTGCTGGCCGAAAAAAGCCGGCGCTTCATTTCCCCGACTTTCCCTCACACCAAGGAAGGCAAGGCCGTTTGGCTGCATTCCGTCGCTCTTGTGGCGGCTCCGGCACTCGCCATGCCGGCGCTTGCTCACGCTTCTCCCGAGACTGCAACAGAGGAAAATCAGATGCCGATCAAGTCTATTGCCGAGGCCCTAGGCCTGGGTACGGATGCCGATGAGGCTGCATGCCTGACAGCCATCACGGGCCTGTCGACCGGCAAGGTCGATAAATCCGTTCACGATGAGGCGCTGACCAAGCTGTCGGCCGCCACTCAAGAGCTTGCAACCCTGAAAGCGGATGGTCGCAAGAAGGACGTTGATGATCTGCTGGAAGGCGCGCTCGCCGACAAGAAGATCTTTCCCGCTCAGCGCGACCATTACGAAAAGCTCTGCGCGACCGACGAAGGGTTTGACCAGGTCAAAGCCCTCCTGGGCGCGACCGCCAAAGGTCTCGCTCCGTCCGGCCTCGATGACAAAACTACTTTGTCTGACGATGAGCCGGGCGATCCCGTCACCCTTTCGGCCAAGGCAACCGCCTATCAGGCAGAGCAGGCCGCCAAGGGTATCCACATCGATATCGCTCAGGCGGTCAATCACGTGAAAGGAAACGGCTGACATGATGCCGCTCATCAAATCTTTCCGGGCGAACACGGCGGTGTCCGGGTTGCGCCTCGTCGCGGCGTCTGCCGTCGACAAGGAAGTCGAAACCGCCTCCGACGCCACTGATCTCATCATCGGCGTGGCCGACACCTTCGACATCGATGCCGGTGACATGGCGGATGTCATCCTGTCCGGTCCCGCACCCGTCACAGCTGGTGGGGACCTCGATTTCGGTGATTTCTTCACCTCGGACGCAAACGGCAAGGCGGTCAAGGCGGTGCCGGTGGCCGGCTCAGTTGTCCGCTACGCAGGCTATGCGCTGCAGGATGCGACCATGGACGATCAGTTCTCCGCAGTCATCGCCCCTGGCATTCTCAACACGCCGGTCTGATCGGCCGCGAGTTTAAAGGCACTTTAAAATGGCTACCAAACGCCCCTTTGTCGTCGATCCGATCCTGACCGCAATCGCGATCGGCTATTCCAATCCGGCACAGTCCCTGATTGCCGATGATGTCATGCCCCGTCAAAGCGTCGGCGGCGAGCAGTTCAAGTGGACCGAATATCCGATTGCCGAGGCTTTCACCGTGCCCGACACGGAAGTCGGCCGGCGCGGTCAGGTCAATCAGATCGTGTTCTCCGGGTCCGAGCGGGAAAGTTCGGTGAAGGATTACGGTCTCGACGTTCCGATCCCGAACTCCGACATCAATGCTGCCGCTGCCGCGCGCAAGGAAAAGCGTTCGACCTACGATCCCGAACAGCATTCGGTCATGATGCTGACCAAGATCACTCAGCTTGACCGCGAAGTCCGGGTCGCTGCCAGGGTACAGGATCCGAACAACTACGATGCATCACGGCGCGTCGCCCTTGTCGGCACCGACAAGCTGTCCGACTACGCCAATTCCGACCCGCTCGGTGTCCTGGACACCGCCCTGCAGGGCACCCTGATCTACCGCCCCAATCAGCTGTCGATGGGCAATGTGGTCTGGAACTGGTTGAAGCGACACCCGAAACTGGTCAACGCCATCAAGGGCAATCTGACCAACGAAGGGTTCATCACCAAGCAGCAGCTCGCCGAGCTGCTTGAGATCAAGCAGGTGCTTGTGGGCGATGCCCATGTCAACACCGCCCGTCCTGGGCAAGCGGCCAATCTCACCCGTGCCTGGGGCAACTTCATTGCCGCGCACTACACCGATCCGACCGCCCACATCGAAAATGAAGTGACCTGGGGCTTCACGGCTCAGTACGGCACCAAGGTTGCCGGCCGTATCGAAGATCCGGATATCGGCCTTGAAGGCGGTTTCCGCATCCGTTCCGGCGAACGGGTCAAGGAAGAGATAGTCGCCAAAGACGTGGGCTATCTGATCCAGAACCCGGTCTAAGCGGTTTCCTCGGGGAGCGCCGCGAGCAAGGAGGGCCTTTGGACTGAAGGCTCTCCAAGCGAAGCCCCTCCACTGGCAGGCGGACCCACAGGTCCAGTGGAAACAGCGGCCTTTTGAATACCTGAGAGAGGCGTCTGGTACGGCTCGCAAGGCCCCCAGCACTACCCGCGCAATCTGGCTTTCGGGTGGTTGACGGCAATTCGGCCCATAAGGACCCCAGGTCGCGCCTCGTACTTCTTCTGAAGAGCCACGGAGAAACATCATGGCAACCCGCAAGCAATCCAATGAAACCAGTTCTCCCAAGACGGCCGCATCGACCGACGCAAAGTCTTCCGCCACTGACGAGGCAGCCGCCAAAGAGGCCGCAGACGCGGCGGCAAAGGCAGAA
This sequence comes from Labrenzia sp. THAF191a, assembly GCF_009363335.1. Lineage (GTDB taxonomy): Bacteria > Pseudomonadota > Alphaproteobacteria > Rhizobiales > Stappiaceae > Roseibium > Roseibium algicola. Next base: position 1,917,090 of record NZ_CP045333.1, on the reverse strand, counting down.
GCCGAAGCGAAACAGAAAGCAGCGGATGAAGCTGCAGAAAAAGCGGCGGCTGATGAGGCGGCAAAAGCAGAGGCCGAATTAAAGGCGAAAGCTGAAGCCGATGCGAAGGCGAAAGCCGAGGCTGACGCGATGGCGGAGGCTGATGCAAAGGCGAAAGCAGAAGCTGAAGCAAAAGCCAAAGCGGCAGCCTCCGCCCAGGACGGACCCGAACGGAAGAAAATCCCCGTGCTCTGCCACGTTCGTCTGAACGGCGATACCTACGAGCCCGAGGCCGAACCCGAAATGACCGGCAGCGAGTTTGAGGAACTGAAGCGGTCTCAGGCCGTGGAAGGTGAATTCGAAGACTACTGAGCCCCGCCATTGAGGAAGCCATGACCGCCTACGCCTCCCAGTCCGATCTAGAACTGCGTTACCCTGATGAACTCATTCTGCTTGCCGCAGATGAGAATGACGGCTCGGTCGATGCGGACAGGGTGGCGGGGGCGCTGGCGTCCGCCAGCACGGAAATCCGTGGCATCCTCAAGGCCCGCTATGGCAGCAATGATCTGAACAATCTCGACGCCGACAGCCTTGAGCTATTGAAGGTCTATGCCATCGATATCGGTCTCTACCGTATTGCGCTGTCCTTCTCCCGTTCGAACGATCAGATCAAGGATCGGTACGAGGCGGCTATCAAACGCCTTGAGGCCATTGCCTCCGGTAAAGGTGGGCTGTCTTTCGAGCCGTCCGGTTCTGATGGCGGTTCCTCAAACGGTTCCGATGCTCTCAGCTCACCCAATGAAGTTTTGATCGATGCCCCGGAGCGTGTCTTCACCCGTGACCGTTTACGGGGGTTTTAATGAGCGTTTCAATCCAGCTTGACAGCACTGAGCTTGATGAAGCCCTCGTGCGCCTTGAACCGCTTCTGGACTTTGAACCCGCGCCGCTGATGGCAGCGATCGCCGCGCTCGGTGAGAGCCAGACGCGCCGGCGCATCGAAACGGAAAAAACATCTCCGGACGGAACGCCGTGGGTCCCGAACCACAACGGCACAAGCATCCTGCGCGAGACCGGCCGCAATCTCCTGGACAGCGTTGCCTCAACTTCTTCCGCCACGCAGGCGGAATGGGGTGCGAGCTGGGAATTCGCACATGTCCATCAATTCGGTGCCGTCATCGAACCCAAAGACGCAAAGGCTCTCGCTTTTCAGATCGGCGGTCAGAACGTCTTTGCGCAGAAGGTCGTTGTCCCCGCGCGTGCGTTTGTCGGGATCTCGGCGGAGAACGAGATCGAGATCCGCGATCTGGTGACTGACTTTCTCGGGATCGGAGGCCTACAATGATTGAGCCGACCACCCTGACGGACCTGATCGACGTCGACCATGTCTCGGTTGCGACCCTCGCGATCACCGCGACCATCGACGCGCAGATCGCCGGCTTGACCGTCCGGTCTCATCCGGGAAAGCTGGACATCTACGATGTGGTTTCCCGCGATCTGATCCGCGCTCCGGGCGTGCTTCTTGGTTGGACCCAAGTCAAGGCCATGCGGGAAACAGCCGGGCACTACACCATGCCGGTCGACTTCGCCGCGTACATCGTCGCTGAAGACTTCGCGGACAAACAGCGCGGCCGGAGGATACCGAGGGAAACCGTTGCCAATGCAATCGGCACCCGGCTGCTTGCAATCCTCAATGATCCGGATCTCGCGGACTGGGGACTTGCCGACATCAGTCTGCCGCTCACAGAGCCGGCTCCCGCCTTCCGGCCGATGTTCACCGCAACCGCCTATCAGAAGGGGACGGCCTATTACGCCGTTACCTGGACACAAGAGATCATCGGCCTTGGTCCCGATTTCCTTGGCGGTGAAACGCCGGCGTTTGTCGCGCCGGATGAAGAACGCGGCCCAGGCCTGAAGTTCCTCGCAGAAACGGACATCCCGCCCGAAATCATCGCCATGATCGAAGGGGAGGAACCGTGACAGATCTCGCCGCTTTCGAACTCAGAACGCTTCGCCGGTTTCTGCGCCGTGCCGAAGGACGGCTTGCGCGCGCCGTCCTGCGCGGCAAGGTCCACCCCGGCAGCCAGGACATGGAAGAGCGCACCGTTCGCCTGCAGCTTGCTGTGGATGCTGAAGGCAAGCCGATCCTTTCTCCCCCCGTCAAATGGGGGGCACCCGGTGTCGGTCGGCTCAAGGTTCATGCGGTACCGGCCGACAACGAACAGATGATCCTGTTCAGCCCGTCCGGCACGATCGGGACGGCAAGCATCGCCATCGCCGGCAGCTACGACGACGACAATGGATCGCCCTCCGATGATGCGGGTGAAGTTGTGGTGACCTTCGGTGATACCCGGCTGGAGCTGCGTGGCTCCGATGCACTTGTGAAGTCTGCGAAAGTCGTTGTCGAAAGCGAAGACGTTCACCTGGGCGGCGAAGACGGTAAGCGGGTTGCCCGTGTCGGCGATCGGGTCGATGTCAAAATTGGTTCCTCGAAAGGCCTATGGCCGATCATCGAAGGGTCCAACACAGTGAGGGCTATCACCTGATGAAAGCTCTCCGCTACAGAACCGGCGTTCACTTCGAAACCTTCGAACCGTTGACGGGCTGGGCGCATGTTTCCCAGAGCCTTCAGATCATCTGGACCACGCGTCTCGATGTGCGCGTCATGGCTCTCGATTTCGGTTCCGAACACTTCGCCTTGCACGGCGAAGACATCACGCCGGAACTCGCACTCCGGCTCTACAACGCCCTCATCACCGCCGTGCACACCCACGAACCGGAATACAGGATCCATTCCATGCAGCTTGTCAGGCTGACCAGGGAGGGCGGTCTCGGCGTCCGCCATTCGGGCACCTACTATCCGGAGGGCCGTTTCGGAAACTACGAGGACAAGGTCGCTGTCGAAGCCTCGACCGCTCCCCTCAAGCTCTACCGGGAGGCCGCATGATAGATCTTGAGGCTCTCCCCGATCCTGAGGTTCTGAAGTCGATCGACCATGAGGAGTGGCTTCAGAACATGATCGACAGGATGGTTGCCGAAAGCGATGCGCTCGGCATCACCTGGGACGCGAATGTCTCCAGTGACCCGGCTATGATCCAACTGGAGCTGGCCGCGTTCTACGCCATGCTGTTTACCTCTTATGTGAACGAGGCCGCCCGCAACCAGATCCTTGCCTTTTCCACCAGTGCGGATCTGGACCACCTTGCCAGCTTTTACAATCTCGCAAGACTTCCGGGTGAAGACGACACCCGGCTCCGGGTGCGTATCCAGTTGGCAACGATCGGCGGTTCCGTTGGCGGTACCAAGGAACGCTTCAAGAGCGTAGCGATGGGGGCGGATATCCGCGTTCGCGACATCGCAACGTGGCGCGTTGGTCGCGATCCAACCGTAAACGTTGCAGTGCTCTCTACCGAGATCGGCGGCAACGCCAGTCAAAGCCTTTTAAACATCGTTCAAACGGCCCTTGAAGCTCCGGGGGTAATGCTCGTATCTGACCGCTACGAGGTCATGTCTGCGGTTCGCCAGATCGTGGACGTAACGATCATCGTTACCCTGTCACCGGATGCGCCGGCGTCTCTCCTGCAGGAGCTTGAAAGCCACCTCGTAACCGCACGCGATGCTGAAGCAGATCTTCTCGGGCTTGATCTGACACGTGCCTGGATCACGGCTAACGCGATGCTGCCAGGGGTCTCCAACATCGCGGTCCAACTTCCGGCCGGTGACGTGGTTGCGGGATCGAATGAAGCCATTGCGATCGGCACGGTCACCATTGTCGACGGGGGGCGCAGCCGATGAGCGCCGACCGCCTGCCAGACAATGTCAGCCTACAACACCGTGCGCTGGCGAATGCCACCTACCTCATGCCCGACCTTGTGCCGGGCGTCGAATACATCTCCGGCTGGAAGTACAGCCGGCAGCCTCCGGATCTCCGTCCGTTCCTGGTCGATGAATACGGCCTTGCCGCTCTGGTTCCGTATCTTTCCAGCTACGCCGAAGTTCTTGCACGCGGGCTGCCCTGGGCAAGGGTGCGTGGCACCCATTCCGCGGTTGCGCAAGGTCTCGACATGGTGGGCTATTCGGGCACGATCCAGGACCCGCCTGCGCGTCGTCTTGCCTGGGCAGAGTTCCAGATCGATCTGGACCGGGTTCGCGATGAGCGTGACGATCTTCCCAAGATCGCAGGCATCGTTGATCTCAGCATCCCGGAGCGGTCAACATTCCGCCGTGGCGTCCATGGCTACGATGTCCCGGCCGCCGAAGGTTGCCGAACCCGTTTGAGCGGTTCGATCCTTGGAGATGACAGCGGTGTCCGGATCGATGGCAAGGGGCCGAAATGGTCTTTCGGTCGAGCTTATCGCTACACCCACGTTCTGACGGAAGCTGACCTGACCGTGCTTGGTGTTTGGCTTCCAGAAGTCCCGAGCCAGCTTTGGGCCGACATGCAGTTTCCATGGGCAACTGCCACTTTCAAGTGGGCCGATGACGCCGCGCTTGGCCGCAGGGTCTCGATGGCGAGTGCCATTGAGGCGTTACCTTGCTGGCTTCGCTTTGCCGATGACGCTGACCAGACGATTGGTTATCGCCGGGCCGTCTGTAGGGGTGTTGAGCAAGGGCTTACCGGATACGCGTTCGGCACTGACTTTCTGGAGCCGAGCCTTGAGAACCCGATCGGCGTGCATGTCTTTGCGCGCACCGGGTTCGGCGACGGTTACGGCTCCGAAGCCGCGTCTGTCTCCATCGTCTTCGGCGCTGATGTCACCGACCAGTCGAAACCCGGCCAACTCTGGCTGGAGCCTGCCGGTCTGACCGGAGGCGTTGAAATCGCGTCACAGCCGATCTCGATCCTTTTTGGCGAGACGGTCCGTGAATACGTCCAATTTTTCTTGAGGTTCTGATGGCCTACGAACACGAGTCCGGCATTGACGCCGCCTATGACAGAACTCCAGACGCGCCGTCCACCCGGACGGATCTGGTCTTTGTCGAGGACCGCTTCATTCAGGGCGCGGAACTCAATGAACTGCAGGGGCTGACCGGCCGCCGCATCCAGGCGATTGGCGATCTGGTAGCTGGCAACGGCAACCGGGAAAGCGATGCGGCAATCAAGGTCGCGTTCGACATTGACCCGGAAGACCCGAACGCCATTCCGACCACCGCCAGCATCATCCTACAGGCTGGCCGGATCTACATTGACGGTCATGTTCTTTCCGTTGCCGCCGCGCAATTTGATGATGTTCCGATCTCCGGCGACGTGATCGTTGGTGTGCGCCAGGTGGTCACCCGTATCGGCCACGAGGAAGACCCGTCTCTCGTCGGCTTGCATCCAGGCACGGATGCCGAAGGCGAACCGGGCGCTTACCGGACGAACCGGTCTCTTGAGTGGGGTTTGCTGAACGATGGCGGCGAGGGCCAGTTTATACAGGTCTACAAGCTGCTCGATGGCACCGTCGTTGATCAGACCGCTCCGCCTGCACTTGATGGCATTCTTGCGACTGCTGCGATTTACGACCGCGCACGCGGCTCCTACATCGTTGCCGGCTGCGAAGTCAGCGCGCTTGGGGATGACGGCAACGATCGGCAGATCCTGTCGGTGGGTGCCGGTGCTGCAAACATTCAGGGTTGGCGCCGCACGCGCGAAACCGCTTTTACCCTGTTCCAGTCCCAAGATCCGGATCTTGAACTGGTCTCGGCCGAGGCGAAGACCTTCACCGATGGCGGTAGCGGCACCGCAGTTCTGACCGTCGCAAGGCCGCCGATCGCGAACGTGGTGTCTGCGGTTGTCACCATGCAGATCTCCGAGAACGTGACGCGCGGGCCTGTGCCCAACGGTCTGGATGAACTGCAGGAAGCGTCGATTGTCGAAATCATAAGCGTCACGCAGGCCGCGACCACGTTTGATCCGGCGACATATTCCCTGTCCGGTGACAATATCTCGTGGGCTCCGGCTGGTGATGAGCCGGCTGCCGGCAGCACGTATGTCGTCACCTATCGGTATTTCAAACAGGTCGCGCCGGATGCCTTCGACGCAGCGACCATCACACTGTCAGGCGGTGTGACCGACGAAACCGCATTGCTGACGTACAACTCCAAGATCCCGCGCAAGGATATTCTTGTTTTTGATATCGATGGCACGCCGAGCGTCGTCAAAGGGCAGTCCGCTCGCAAGGGCGCGCTGCCGCCGAAGCCACCCGAGGGCTACCTGAAGATTGCCGAGATCCACAACACGTGGGACGGCGCTCCGGAGATCGTCAACAACGGCACCCGTGTACCGACCTATGATGAGCTTTGGGGATATCTGCGACTGACGGTGAAGCTTGCCGATCAACTCAACCGGACGCTCATGGAACAATCAGTACCGGACGCGGCCGCGATCTCTGCCGATGGCATCTTCACGGATGACTTCTGGAGCGATTTCTACCGCGATGAGGGTGTCGTCCAGTCTGCCGCCGCCAACCAGGGCGTCTTGCAGTTGCCTGTCTATGAGCAGTTTGTCGAGACGATCAACACGCTTGCGATCCTTGATTACACCGAAGAAGTGATAATCTCGCAGCCACTCGCAACCGGGTCCATGAAGGTCAACCCCTACGCCAACTATAATCCGATGCCGGGCTTGTTGGCGCTCAACCCGAACAACGACTTTTGGACGTCGACTGAAACGCAGTGGACCTCGTCCATCACGCGCCAGTTCACGGCAGCCCCCGGTCAATCTCCGGGCCGTACAACGATTACGGAAGAAGTGCGGCAGACGACACGGGCGGCAGAGTTCCTGCGGCAGATCGATATCGACTTCACGATAGAAGGGTTTGCCCCCAACGAAGAGTTGGAAAAGCTCCTGTTCGCAGGGCGGGACGTGACGCCGGCCGGCCCGCTTGTTGCCGGTGCCAATGGTGATGTGCAAGGGACATTCCAGATCCCGGCCCGTGTTCCGACCGGCACGCATGCGATCCGGGCAGAAGGTGCTGCCGGTGGTTTTGCTGAGGCGTCCTTCGTTGGTGCTGGTGAAATCACCGTCGAGGTGATGCGCCGGGTCAATCTGGTGACCAGGGCTGCGCCGCCGCCCGTGGTGAACGTGATCAACAATATTGTGCGGGTCACCAACGTAAACAACGTGTCCAACAATCGCGGCCCCGGTGAAGGCTCCGGACGCGAAGGGGGCATGAACGGCGATCCGCTTGCTTTCACGTTTGTCCCGCCAGTTGATTGCATGATGCTCGGGTTCGACGTGGAGATCGCCGAGGTGGGGGACCCGGCCAATGGCTTGGTTTGCCAGCTCGCCCGGACCTTGAACGGCTATCCGACCAATGAAGTTCTGGCGACCACGTTCATTCCGATGGTTGGCGTTCAGCCTGGTGACAAGGTCAGCCCGCGTTGGGATGCGCCGCACTATCTCAGTGCTTCTGAAAAATACTGTGTCGTGATCATGACTGACGATGCGGACCACGCCCTGAAGATCGCAACGCTTGGCGAAGTGGTTCCGGAATCCCAACAGCTGGTTTCCTCGCAGCCTTATACCAACGGCGACCTGTTCTCCGGATCGAACCGCACCACGTGGGTGGCGCACCCGAAAAGCGATCTCAAGATCGATATCCTCGCGGCCAAATTCAGCCCGGTGGAAAAGACCGTCGATCTGTACCAGGGCGACATCGAGGCGATCACCGATCTGGTCGTTCGCGGCACGGTCGAGCTGCAATCCGATCAGACCCGGTTTAGGTACGAGCTTGTCCGCGCCAACGGGGATGTGATCCCACTCGCTTCAGGGCAGTCCATCGAGTTCGATGAGTATGTCTCCGAGACCATAACCCTGCGCGCTGTACTGAACGGCAACGAGTACCTGTCGCCTGTCCTCTGGCCAGGCACCACGATCATTGGTGGGCAGGTGCAGGAGCAGGCGGACTATGTCTCGAAGTTCTTCGCGATCGACGGCCCGATCGGATTCCGCGCGCTGTTCGATCGGTGGCAGCCGGCCGGGGCAACGGTCTCGATCTTTGTTGATGACGGCGATGACGATTGGCAGCCGCTTGTCCAGGAGAGCGCCCGCGCCCTCGGCGGTGGCTGGACGGAACCGAAACTTGCCCTTGCTGGCTTCTCCGCCCCCAACGGAGGCCGCGTGAAAGTCACACTCAACGGCACGCCGGCAGCGCGTCCCTCCATCGCGCGTTTGCGCGCCTACGGATACTAAGAGGTTCCGATGCCAACCGACGCAATTACAGCACAACTCGGCATTCCGAAGCCAGACCCGGCCAACGATGTCGATTATGACTTCACCCGTATCATCCTGGCGATGGAGATGATCGATGGATTTATCCATTCCCTCCAGACGGCACTCGCAGGCGTTGCGCCTTCAGTTCATAACCATGACATCGATGATGTAGATGGCCTGCAAGCTGCACTGAACACGCTGGCAGACAGCATTGCCAACGTGTCTGGCACGCTTGCGGGGCTGGAAGACACGGACGTATCCGACGCCACGCAGGGCATGCTCTTGCAGTATCTCAATGATCAGTGGGTTTCGGTTGCTGCCAAGGCCTCGTTCTTTGCCATCGACCCGATCAACGGCATTTCCGCGAACAACGTCCAGGCAGCGCTCGCCGAGCTGGTGCAGGAAGTCACGACGCCGACCGTCGATCCGGCCTTTCAGAGCTACGTGTTTGACGGTGAAACCGACACCGTCACCTTGCCGGCAACGCCGAACTCGAAGAACGCTGTCTTTCTGAACCTGAACGGCAACTTCGTTCTGCATGAGGATTTCGCGCTCAACGACGCTGACGTGACCTTCAACACAATGCCGGCAGCAGGTCATAAGTTGAACGCGATGGTTCTGACTGCTGTTGAGATCGGCGAGCCGAGCCCGGAAACCATTGACGCGGACAAGATCAAGACCAGCGGCATTCCGGAGCTGCTGGTCAAGCTTGGCATCAGCCAGGTGACTGGCGACCCAGATCACCTGATCAACGGTAGTTTCGACATCTACCAAGAGGGACAAGGTCCGTTCGATCTTACCAGCGGCTATGTCTGCGACATGTGGCGGATGTTTCGTGTCGCAGGCACCTCTTGCCCGATCACGATCGAGGATCGCCCCCTTGGATCGCGCACGAGGAAGCGCCTAAAGTGGGAGCGTCCGACGCCGGGAGCTAATCCGGCAGCGCTTTTCCAGCCGATTGAATTCGTCGACACGCTCGGCGGGCAAACCTGTACCTTCACTTTTAGGGCGCAGGCATCCGCTCCCACTGAGTTGCAGGTCAACATATCTCAGTTCTTTGGAACAGGCGGGGCGCCATCGGCCACGAACGAAACCGCTTTCCAAACCGTAAATCTGACGACTGAAGAAACAGAGTTTTCCCTGTTGTTCACTCTGGACAGCGTCGAAGGCAAAGTCATTGGCACAGGCCTGAATGACGCCCTGCGGGCCGCATTTACCCGTCAACATGACAGCACCAACCCGACAGCTACGGTTTACCTCTCGGAGGTATCTCTTCTTAGCGGGGATGTGCGGGCATCAGAGATTAAGCGGCCTCGCAGGAGCCGTGGGCAAGAGCTGCATATGGCCCACTATTACTTCTACAAGAGCCAAATCCCTTTCAGCTCCGATCACCAAAGTAAAATCACCGGAACCTTCCCGCGGTGGATGAGGGCGACCCCTGGCATCACCTATACGCTCTTTGGTGGCGTAACTGTGAATGGCGGTCAGTCAGTTCGTCCGGACGGCTTTCACCTCTACGGACTAAGCGGTCCAACTTTTACGCAAAGTCTGACAGCAGACGCGAGGCTCTGACACATGACCCTTCTTCCCCAGAACCTCGTTGACGGGCCGTATGGCCCGCGTCAGGATTTCATCATCAACGGCTCGTTTGATGTGAACCAACGCGGCGCAGTGTCGAGCACTTCGACGCTCTACCGGGTTGCGGATCGACACGTGGCGGACTGTTCGAATGCCGTTGATACCGGCTTCAGTCAGGAGCTTCGTGACTTTGCGATTGGCTTTTCGGATGTGCCTAACAGCCCCGAAAAGTATATGCGCGTCAACTTCGCCGGCACGACAGCAAACGCTGCGTCTCATTGGGTCACTTATGGTTACCGCATCGACCGGCCGCTCCGTTTTGCAAACGGGGTGTGGACCTATGATCTTTGGGTGCGTCCGCAAAACAGCATGGCGGTTGGGATCGAAACCAGACTTGCAGCCGATAGCGGTAATCCTGCCGACAGCATCGTCATGATAGACCCGCAGACCTTCCCTTTAACAGGCGGCATCTGGCAAAGGCTCCCGATCAAAATTACAACGCCGGTATGGACACCTGCTTCTGTCGGCGTCGGGGCGCGGTTGAGCCTTATTCTGGCGCTCAGCCTTGGCACAGATTTCTCCGGTGGCGGAAATTATGTTGGCGCGCAGGATGGGTATCTCGACATCGCAGAAACGTCCTTTACTCCGGGCGACAATCGACACCTCCCGGTAATCAAGGCTCCGCGAGATCCGCAAGCGGAGTTGGCTCGATGCCTGCCGTTTTACGAACAGGTAAACTCGGCAAGAATGGGCACGGGGCACGCTCAATCTACAACGGCCATCAGACATGTCGTCTCCTATGTCAGGAAGCGAGCCACGCCGGCACTCGGTCTGCTGACGACAACACCGTCTTTCATCATCGGAGGCACCACAGAGATCGGAGCGGGATCGACGGTATCGTTTTCGCTCGTTGATAGGGAAGGTGCGCGTGTGATTATCGACGGCTTCTCCGGGTTGACGTTCGGAGCCTACAGCATGGGAACCAACCCGTCGGATCAAATTCTGTCGGTAAACGCGGAGATTTAAAATGGACATCCAAAACGCATATTATTCGGACGCAGAGAACACCCGCGTTCGGGTCGAATTCGTCGGTGGCGACTCTGCTGATTGGCCCCGTGTAGGCACCTACCACGCCGAATATCTCGACCAGTACCTGACTGACAACGAGCTGGAAGATTTCCCGGGCGCTCCGGTCCCGCCGGTGACGAACGGTGAAATCAACGCTGCTCGCGATCGCCGGATTGACGCCGGTATCACCTTCAACGGCGTGCTGTACCAGACCCGCCCGGAAGATCGCGAGAACATTCAGGGCGCTTACTCCCGCGCTCAGTCGGCTATCCTGATCGACGGTGCGCAGCCTGGTGATTTCACTTGGCACGGTGGCCCTGGCGATTTCGAGTGGATCGCGGCCAACGACAGCCGGGTGAAGATGGACGCGCAGACCATGATGGCTTTCGGTGAAGCTGTCCTCGATCACAAGTCAGCGCATATCTTCGCTGCAAACGCCATCAAGGCAATGGACCCGGTCCCGTCCGACTTCGATGAGATCGTCGCGCTCTGGCCTTGATCGGCATAAACCCGTTGCATGTCGGGGCCGGTTTCTGGCATGCTTCGCGCGATCTCAGGGAGTGAGATTTTCAAGGGCTGACAACTGTCAGCCCCTTTTTTTTGACCGTTACGCCGATCTTCAACGCTGATTGAACCGCCCTTAAACCCTTGGCCGGAGACAGCGTAGATATGAGCGCCATTGTTCCAAATGTTGGCACCCGCGTCTTTTCCGATTTGACGCCCACCGTTGCGTCGATCGACGCCCGTCAGACTTACATTGGCATGTGCCTACCGGCACCGAACGCCGACAACTCCATCGAGATGCACAAGCCCATTGCCGTTTCGACGGAAGACAGCGAAACGATCGCTCTCCTGGGTGACGGTGTCGCCAAGGATGCCATCGAGCAGATCGCCATGGCGGGCATTTCCACCGACATTATCTTCTCCCGTTGCGAGGATGATCCCGACGAGGCTACGCAGCTCGGGCACATCGCCGGCAGCGCGGCAAGCAAGACCGGCGTCTGGGCGCTGGCCGAGGCGCTTTCGGAAATCGGCCTTGAACCCGGCCTGATCATTGCGCCGGAGTTCAGCCACCAACGGCCGGGCGATGCCGCCAACCCCGTGGTGACGGCCGCCGAGGGCGTCTGCAACAAGATCATCGACTGTTTTGTTGTTGCCGATGCTGACGGAACCACCCGCGAGACGGCCGCAGCCTCTGCCGCAGACTTCGCCACCTCGTTGAATATCCTGATGGGATACCCTCGGGTGAAGATCTGGAAGAACGGGGCGGACGCGACCGCGCCGATGTCCACGTCCTGGGCGGCGCAGATCCTGAAGCGGGACGCGGAGGCCGGCAACCCCTACAAAGCTGCCTGGAACCGCCCGCTTGTCGGCATTCGCGGTGTTGAAACGCGGGTGAGCCATCGCGACGGTGACCCGACTTCGGACAGCAACTATCTCTGTCAGGCCGGCGTTGGCACGATCATCGAGAACAAGCTTCTCTGGGCACCGTTCACCACGGCAACCGATCCGACCGTTCGGGACTACCGATCGATCAAGCGCATCCGGACACGCCGGTCCATCGAAAAGGCGTTTATCCGTGCCATGCGCAAGTACATGGCGGGCGACCTCGGGCCGCATCTGGCCACGCTGATCTACCAGACGATTTCCGAGGCCTGTGCCGAGCGGCAGGCCTTCGGTGCAATCATCGACTACGAGGTCATCTGGGACCGCAAGCTCAACCCGAACACATCGCTTCGGGACGGCGCTCTCAAGGTCAAGCTGCGTTTCGAGGAAACGCCGGACCTAGTCGACCTGCAGATCTTCACCGAACCGCAGCCGGAGGCGTTCGACCTTCTGGCCGCCAACATTGCGCAGGCACTGGAAGCTCTGGGTGACCAGAACATCCGGGTCGCTGACACGAACTGAAGGAGCCTCCCATGGATCGCGTGATTTATGGCGCAAACTGGTACGTCGATACGCTGAACCAGCGCTTGCGCCTCGACACCGTACAGCTGCCGAACCTGAGCCGTGTCAACGACACGGTTTCCCTGGCCGGTGGCTGGATGGCATTTGAGAACCCCGGGGAGATCGAGCCGCTGACCGCGCCTTTCTCTCTGATCGGGTCTCACGACGATATCCGCTCCCTGTTCGGCCGGGAGGCCGGCGACTGGACCTCTTTCTATTACTATGAACGCCTGCGCGATCTGCAAACCGGCACAAACCTTGGCCGTGTCGTCATGCTCAAGGGACTGATCAGTGCCGTGAGCCAGCCGCGCGTTGCGGGCAAGCGCGGCGGACAGACCGAGTATCAGGTCGGTTCCATCGTCTCTTACAAAGACATCGTCGACGGGAAAATGATCCATCTCTTCGACTTCTTTGCCAACAAGATGGTGATCAACGGTGTCGACTACAGCGCCGAACACAACGCCATCATTGCCGCTTGAGCCGCCATGCAACACCTGACCGGAAATCAGGCGGCATGGCTGTTCATAGGCATTCCCGCAATCCTCGCATGGTTTGGCGCAGCTGTTTGCTGGCTGCTGGCACCACACCTTGCCACCGATCCGCAACCGTTGTTTTGGGCGCTGTGCGTCGCAGGCGGTTGGTATGCGATCATGATCTTAATTTTTGGCGGATGGATGGGGCTTCTTCTCCTGGCATCCATCGGCTGAACAAAAGGCTGACCCATGACCTCGAAACAGCAATCAAATCTCGATGTGCCGCTGGATCAGATCCCGCTTCCGCCTGAAGAGCTGACGGATGAGCTGGACAACACCCCGCTTGATGCCACGGCCGAGACCTCCCAGGAGAAGGAAGTCGAGATCGCGGAACTCGATTTTCTCTCAGAGGCGGAAACGCGCGTGAGCCGTGTTCCGATTGACCATGCCTTCAACTGGGAAGGCAAAAAGATCGACGCCATCTATGTCCGGCGTCTGACGGTTGCCCAGGTCGGGCAACTGGCTTCAAAGCTTCAAGGCAGGGCGTTCGACCGCTACGATATTTACGCGGCGCAGACCGGTCTTCCAGCCGCAGTATTGCGCGGCTTGCTGGACGATGACGGCGATGCCGTCACCGAGAAGTGTCAGGATTTTTTTCCCCGCGTCTTCCGGGCGGACAGCGAATAGCGGCACGGCCGGAAGACTGGCGACGTATTGCAGCTCGTGTCGCTGCCATCTTGCACACGCCTTTGCCTCAGGTTCTCCGACTCGACTGGTCGGAGTGCCTTCTTTGGTGGAAAGAGGCCGATGATATCCACGGTGAAACCTTTGGTCTCCTAAGGAGAGGGTAAGCGGCAAAATGGACGTCTCTCTTAAGCTCCGACTGGACTACAAGGACCGTGGTGCCCGCCGCGCCAAGAAAGACCTTCAGGAACTCGACAAGGTTGCCGATCGGCTGGATGGTGCCGGCGCGACAAAACTCGGACGTGATCTCGATAAAGTCGGTTCAAACGCGCGCCGGGCCGCGACTGCTCTAGAGTTGCCGGCAAACAAGGTCAGAGCGCTCGATGCGCTAAAGACCGATCGGGTGGCAGGCGAACTCAACAGCTTGAAAAACGCGGCTGAAAAGGCCGGCAACAGCCTTGAACGCCCGGCCAAAGAACTGAGAGTCCTCAACCGCCTCAGCACGGATCGTGTGGAAAAGGAAATCAAGGATCTTGGCGACGCGGCCGACAGGGCAGGAGACAAGCTGAAGGGGCTGGATAAGACCAAGTTCACTCGGTTCAATGATGAAATCAACAAAACCTCGGACAAGATCGACCGGCTTGGAAAGAAGGCATCCAACCAGTCAACTCTGATTGCCCCAACCAACCAACTCAACGGAGCTATGGGAGTCCTGGGGGCGACTGCCGGCAGCACGTTCGGTGCGCTCCTTGCCTTTGCCAGTGTCGACAACATCGTCCGAGGCTTAAACGAGCTTGAACGGGGCTTTAATGATCTCGATCTCGCTGCCGCGCGTGTCGCTATCACGGCTGAAATGCGCGATCCCGCCGCCGTTGCCCGGATCAAGTCGGAGAACGATCAGATTGGCAACCGATATGGCAAGACACCGGAACTCGTAAACTCGGCCCGAAACGTTTTTGCCGCTGCCAACTTCCCGCTTGATCAACAGACCGGCTTGCTCTGGAAAACCGTTGAAGCGTCCCATGCTTCCGGATCTGACCCCGCGATTGTTGCAAGTGCTGTTACGGCGGCGATCAACAACCTTGGCATCACTCCGGATCAGGTGCCGGCGTTCCTCGATCAGATCGTCAAGGGTGGCAAGGAGGGCGAGTTCGAAATCGAGGCAATGGCCCGGTACTTCCCGGAACTTGGTGCGCTCTACAGCGCCAGTGGTCGGTCGGGGTTGGACGCCTCGGCCGAACTGATCGCATTGGCCCAGGTTGTCCGCAAAGGTGCCGGCATGGAAGGCCCGGCCGCTACCAACCTGCAGAACCTCTTGTCGAAGATGGCAGCCCCCGACACGGTCAAGAACTTCAAGGAAAAGGGTGTCAATCTGGAAGGCATTTCGAAGCGGGCCCAGCAGCAAGGAACGCCCTATATCCTGGCACTCCTGGATGAGGTCCAGCGCCTGACCGGTGGCAACGAATTCGCCATTGGTGAACTCTTCGGCGACATGCAGGCGAAGTCTGCCCTCCGGCCGCTTCTGAACAATCGTAAGTTCTACAACAATGCTTTCGATGCGATCAGGAACGACTCCCGTGGTGGCATCAAGGCGGACGCCGATTTTATCGACAGCACACCCGGCGCTGAAGCCGCTCGCCGTGCGGCTGCCATGGGACAGACCGGCCGGGTAGCCGGTTCCTTCTGGGGGCAGCTTAAAAACCCGTTGATTGACGAAATCCTAGGTTGGTTCAATCCGTCCTACCGCCGCCAAGAGGACAGCATTGAGAATGAACGGCGGCTCCGGGGCGTCAACGTCGAAGCGCTGGAGCTTGAGATCAAGGAACTGCGCGGACAGATCGACAGCCGGCCGGAGTCTCGGTTCGGATTGCCGGACACCGCCCGGTTGCCGCTAGAACTGCGCTTGAAAGACCTTGAATGGCAGCTGCAGCAAGCGCGTAAGGTGCAGGGCATCGACAACCAAGCGGAGCCAAGTGTTCCATCCGGACCGTTCCCCAGAGCCAAACCGGGTTGGGATGGTTGGGATCGCTTTATCCCTGGAAGCCAGTCCCTCCGGGATGCGGGCGGCGAAGCCGGGTCTAAATTCGCCGATGCCTTGAGTTCGGAAGCCGCCAAAGCCGGTGCGATGGCAGACGAGCTGAAATCTCGGTTCTCATTTACCGCAACTCCAACCATCAAGCCGAGCTTCTCCGGGGCCGACCCGATCTCGATGCGCCAAGGCGCTGAGCGGAGCTTCAGAACCGCGCCGGCAGCCTCTCAGCCGGCGATGAATATCAACAACACGTTCAACCAGGCGCGCGATCCGGAACGGGCCGCCCGCGAAGCCCAACGCATGCAGAACCGGGCGATCCGGAGTGCGCGCGCACGGTCGCTTCATGACACGGGAGACCTCGCATGAGTTCACTGGTTTCCATCGGAGCCGCACAGCTCAAGGTCATCGGGCTGAACCCGCAGAACGTCTCGCTGTCCAGCGAAGCAAGAGTGCCCGGCCGGGCAACCTATACCGGCATGGACTATCAGCTGACCGGTATTGGCGAGCGATCGGCACGGCTGGAAGTTCTGACCTTGCCTTTTGTTTTTGGCGGCATGGATGCCCTCGGCTGGCTGCAGGCACAGCATCTAAGCCAACTGCCTGTTCTTTATCTGCGGCTTGGGGCGAACCTTGCCGCCGACAACCTGGGCCTCGTCGTCATCCGCGAACTCTACATCGATGAGGACCGCTTCCATCCCTTCACCGGCCGGGGCCGGACACTCAATGCCGAAATCGGCCTTTTGTTCGTGGTTTGAAACATGGCGAAGATAGTCACCAGATACACGGTCACCGAAGATGCCGAGCGGATTGACCGTATTGCACGGGATCTCTACGGCAGCGAGCGCGGCGGCTCGGCCGAGGCGCTGATCAATGCCAATCGCCGCCTCTCCGGCACCATGAAAGACCCTTCCGGCGATGTGGCATTCGGCACGATCCTGAGTGTTCCCGAGGCACCTGAAGCGCCTGACGAAACACCGGTGAGGCCCTGGGAATGATCGGCAAGCCGTTTGTCATTGTCGCGGGCGCTAAGACGCCAAACCTTGTGCCCTTATGGGGTGGTTCCCTGTTGCGCGTCTCGATCACGGATCAGGCAGGATACGAGAGCGACGAAGCGGTCCTGACCTTTTCCGCGCCGCCGTACTCACCGCCTCCGAAAGGCACCAAATACACCATCAGCGCCGGCATGCTGCCGGGTGCGGCTGTGCAGTTCGGTACCTTCTCTGCAAGCCGGACGGCGTTCGGCGGAAGCCCGGAAGACGGTGACACGATGGAGGTCTATTGCAGGGCGGCCGACTTCATCGACAAGATGAAAGCAACCGGATCCAAGCACTATGACCAGGAGGGTGGTTTCGGCACGGCAGGCAAGATCTTCAAAGACCTTGCCAAGGAGGCGGGCGTCTCTGCGCTGGTGAGCTCGGCGATCGAGAACATCAAGATCCCGTACCGGCTTCGCTGGAACCAAAGCCCACTCGATTTTGCCACCGAGCTGGCCGATGAAATCGGCGCGATCGTCAAGCCCCAGGCGGGCAAGCTTCTTGTCCTGGAGCGCGGCAAGGCGCAATCCGGATCGGGCAAGGATCTACCGCCGATCCTGGTCAACCGGAAACAGTGTTACGGCTGGGATGTCGATATCGAGGAACGGCCGGCGCACGAGAAAGCGGAGACGACTTGGTACGACCCGAAGAAGGGACGCTTGAAGCAGGAAACCCAGAACATCGGAAAGAAAGGCGGCGCATATGCGCCCATGCATCTGACACCGACTGAGACTGAAGCCAAGAAGACGGCCGGTGCGGTGGCGTCTGCCTTAAGCCGATGGACTGGCTCCGGGTCTTTCGAGATGCGCGGCAACCCGTTTGCCGTTGCCGGCGCTCCGGTCACCCTGACCGGCTTCGGCTCCGCGATCGAGAGCATCAAATGGGTGTCGACCGTGGTCACTCATACGATTGATCCGGAGGGCGGCGGTTGGATCACGATGGTGGAAGTGGAGACAAAGGAGTGACCGGCACTGAGGTTGATCAGACCCCAAGAGCCCTTGCCACGTCGTTCGGCCCACAGCGTTTACACTCCATCTTGAGTGCAACAACTGCCGCTAGAGCCTCGGCCGTCAACTGGTCCAGCTTCTGTTTGTGGCTTTCTTCAACAGTCAGAACGGCGGCTTCATGGGCGAGTTCATCGCAGATCGCAATCGCCTTGTTGCCGGCCGCTCTGCATTCGGCGTCAGCGTTGATGAGCGCAAAGGTATTTTGGATGTGGCCTCGCGCATTGCGCTGCATGGACTGCGTGTTCATCATGTTGATGTTGCGGATGTTGGTTTCCAACATATCCAGATGCGGCAAATCGGTCATTATCGTCTTCCCCAAAGTTCAGTGCCTTAATCCACCCTGACGGACGGTCCGGACTTACGTCCGGACGGCGGGCCTCAAACGCCAATCTTCAGCCCGCCCGGCAGTCTACGACAACCGCCGCGCCCGGTGCATCGCGCGATGCTCGGGCTTTATGGATGAGTCGCCATAAGGTTGTCACTCACGATGAATGAAATCCGCTGCGGCTCTTGCCGCAAACTCTTGATGAAGTCGGCCGAGCGAGCGATCGTTGGCCCTGTAGAAGTCAAATGTCCCCGATGCGGGACGCTGAATAACCTGAGGCCCCTAGAGCCCTTCTCCGAACGCCCAGAGCGCCAAATCCCGGAGAAGACATGTCCTGGCAACTCTTCCAACAAGACGCCCTGACCTGGCTGCATGATCAGTCAGCCGAACAATATGACGCCCTCGTAACCGATCCGCCGTATAGCTCTGGCGGCTTGCATGCCGGCAGCCGCACGGCGGATAGCGCCAACAGCAAGTACGTGAATGACCCAAAGAAGTATCCGGAGTTCTCTGGCGAAAACCGCGACCAGCATTCCTACATGCTCTGGTCGACCCTTTGGCTCACTGAGGCCCACCGCGTCCTCAAGCCCGGCTCACCGTTCATTGTCTTCACCGATTGGCGACAGCTGTCGGTCATGATCGATGCAGTCCAGGCAGCCGGGTTCACCTACCGGGGGTGCGTCCCCTGGGACAAGACGGAAGCCTGCCGTCCGGCCAAGGGACGGTTCCGCCAGCAGGCCGAGTTCATCCTTTGGGGATCTAAGGGGGCATGGCACGACAAGGATGGTCCCACCTATCCGGGGATCATTCGCTGTGGCGTAATGGCGGCCGGACCCAAACTCCACACCACTGGCAAGCCGCTCCCGTTGATGGATGCTCTCGTCCAGGTCTGCCCGCCCGGTACTGTGCTCGATCCCTTCACAGGATCGGGCACAACAGGTGTTGCGGCGCTTCGTGCCGGCCGTCGCTTTGTCGGTTGCGAGCGGGAGGCGGCTTATTACGATATTGCGAGTGAGCGGCTTTCAAAGGCCGTATAAAGTCCCTTTAAATACTCCGTAACAACTAGGGTACGCGGATGCCAAATGTCGACTGGAAGCAAGCGCCGAGACAAGCACGTTGGTGGGCGATCGATGCTAACGGTCAAGCACATTGGTTCTGCGTACCCAATGTCGCAGCCTTCACCGACTTCTGGTTCTCCGAACCGATACCAGCGCCGGACTTCAACTATCAGGGAGATTGGCGGGACAGCCTTATCGAGCGTCCGAGTGAGAAGGATGGCTAGTGCCAAACGGCAATAGATTCCTCTTGGGAGCACGCGCCTCTGCCGGTGCTCTCTCAGCGCGCAATCTGGGTGCCATATGGTGTTGCGCGTTTCGCCAAGCGATTTTGCGCGCTACACATTTTCTGAAGTCTCGTGACAGCTTCCTCAATTCGGAGGAAAGCATCAGAGAAGGAATAGCCCTATGGGGCGCACCTGAAGAAAGAAAACTGGGCCTGGAAAGTGGTGCCGCTGAAGGGACTCGAACCCCCGACCCCATCATTACGAATGACGTGCTCTACCATCTGAGCTACAGCGGCGTTCTCCGGCAGATGCCGGGCATCGCGCGATTAGGCGCGGACACTCAGGTCAAGCCCGAGTGCGCCGCTAATTACCGGAGCTTGGCGTCAGATGCAAGAGCCTAAAACCGGTTCTTTCAGGAAGATCACATCTTCCCTTTTCCGGAAGCCAGGCAAACACATGCTCGTCAGCACATTCCGACTATCGCCGCAGCAGCGCTTCAGTTGAAAAAGCGCGGCCGTGGCGTCTTGGCGGTCTCTTCCTCGTCGTCCTCATCCGGGCCAGGATCGTCCGGCATCCGCGACAGGGGAAATTCGATTGGCCGGTTGAGATCCTCTTTGGAACTTCCGGATTTTGTTTCGCCTGTCTTGGCCTCCCCGGCTTTGGCTGCCGATGGCTTTGCATCCGCCGATTTCGAGGTTTCCTCAACCTTGGCCTCAGATGTTGCCTCTGGCTTGGAAGGCGTCCCGGAACCGTTCCGGGTGTCGGCCTTGCCGATCACACCAGCTTTCGCAGTCCCGGCATCTTTGCCTGTCACCACGGCGGGTTTGTCCTCGGCCCCGGCTTCGCCTTTTGCCGCAGTTTCCTTGGCTGCCGTCTTCTCAACGCTCGCAGCCTTGTCCGAAGGTGCCTTGGTAGCCTCGGCGTCGGGCAGGTCCTTCAGCGCAGGGCTGTATTTGACATCGTCCGTCGTCCCTTCGTAGCCCTGCTTTTCCAATGGTACAGAGGCAGCGGAAGGTTCCGCGGCGGCTGACTTGGCGCTGCCGGATTTGGCATCACCCGTCTCGGGTTCCACAGGCTTGGCAGTGGCAGGCTTGGTGACGGGTTCGGCTTCCAGCACCACGGCGCCGTCATCCGCATCTGCAACCGGCCGAACCGGCTCGCCTGGAGTGGCGGACGGCAGGGCCGGCGCCTCGAACAGGCTGTCCTCCAGCAGCGGACCATCCTCGTCCGACAGACTGCCCGGCGTTGCCCACTGGAACGCGTCGAGCTTGCCGGTGACCGGTGACACCGGCTGCCATTCGGCGGAAATGATGCCGTCGGCCATCCAGACCTTGTCGAGCGGCGCACTGACGGCGCGGGCCAGCCAGTCGCGTGTGCGGCCCCGGTCACCGTGTTCGGCTTCCTCCACTTCCGCCATCAGCAGAAACGCCTGACGGGTGGGTTCGGACTGCAGGACCTTTTTCAGCTGCTTGCGCGCTTCTTCGAACTCGCGCGCCTCCATGGCTGCGCGGGCGATGGCCAGCGCACCTTCGGGAGTGTTTGCCCGTTGTGCGGAAAGCGATTTCACCCGCTTCAAGCGGTCGACAGCCGAATCGCCGGTACGCACATGGGCATAGGTTTCAGCCAACTCCGGATGCGGGAACAATCGCCAGGTTGCCTCCAACACTTTGGAGGCCTTGCGAATGTCGCCCCGGCGCGTCGCCAGACGAGACGTCAGCACGGCCGCCGGTACAAGGTCGAGTGCCAGACCATGAGCTTCCTTGGCCAGCGAATAGGCCCGTTCCGGCTCGCCGTCCTCCAGCTTTGTCGCAAGCGCCGTCAGGATGACGGCGCGCTGACGCCGATAGGTTTTCTTGTCCAGCATCTTGGCGGCGTAGTTGCGCTCCAGGGTCTTGAGCGCTTCATCCCAATGGTGGGCAACCGCCTGATAGCCGAGAACAGCCTTGCCGGCCCATTCCAGACCCGGCGATGTCTTGGCGGCTTCCTCCGCGTAGTGACGTGCCGCCACCGGCTCCCTGTGCCGCTCGGCCTCGATGAAGAGGCCGTGCAGACCAAGCGCCTTGGTGGCCGGATCTTCCAGCATCGCCTCGAAACGCTGACGCGCTTCGCCGTCCTTGCCGGCAAGCTGGGCCGTTTGCGCAAGCAGCAGCTTTGCCGCGGGTTCATCATCCAGCAGCTTGTCGGCGTCCAGCGCGTAGCGGCGCGCCAGTTTGGCGTTGCCCGTGCCCAGAGCGATCAAGCCTTGTGACAGCGCATTGTAGCCCTTGTCTTTCCGGCGGCGCCGAAAGAAGCGGCTGGCAATCTGCGGTGATTTGAGGACGACGCGGATCACCCAGACAATCGCCAGGAAGATCGCCAGGAAAATAGCTGCGGCAAGGGCAACAATCGCAGGCGACTGCTCCCAGATGTCCGTCCCGACCTGCTGGCCGCCTTCATAAACCGGCCAGGAAATCTGGATCGTTCCCGGCAGGTCCGCCATCCAGGCAAAGCCCATGGCAACGGCAAACAACAGCGCGAAAAAGAACAGAACGCGGATCATTCAGTTCGCTCCCTGCGACGGCCGGCTCCTGCCGGCACATAGTTCCATTGACGGGCGGGCGAGTGGCCGGCCTGCATTCAGCTATCCTTCGCAGCAAGCGCGTTGAGCACTTCCTGCGAGGCCTTGTCCGTCAGGTCATCAACCTCGACGCGGGCTTCGGCGCGCGTTGCCCAGTCGGCAGCAGCTGCCTGTCCCTGTTCCGGCAGATCCTTGTAGGCGGCAAGTGCCGACTTGAGGTCTCCCTTCCGGACGGCGTTTTCCATGCGCTGCAGGGCAGCGGCCGGCCCGTCGCCTTCACCCGAGCCCGAACGGCGAACGGTGAACAGCGACTGTGCACTGGTCATCAGGCTGTCGAGTACATCACCCGAACGGTCCGGTTCGGAAAACGTCTGGTAGACAGAGCGCGCAACCGGCGGGAACTGGGCGATCAGCACGGGCACCGGTTCGACACCGGTCTTGGCGTTGGCCTCCAGTGCAGACAGGTCGAGCCCGCCCGGCAGTCCCGCCTTGACGGCGGCCAGCTCGGTTTCATAAGGGCGGCCGGAATCGACGGCCGACTTCAGCGCGGAAACGGACAGTGCCCTGGCAGCAACTTCACGCGCCGTCGCATCGCCCATCGTTGCCTCAACCGCGGCAAGGCGCGTTGAAAGCGCGTCCAGTTCAGAGCGCAAACCTTCCAGCGCCGCCGTGTTGGCCGCGCCGACAGACTTGATGTCGGCAGCCAGCGAAGACAGGGTTTCGGTTGCCCGTGCCTGGCTGTCGGCAAGGGTCTTCAGGGAAACGTCCGACGTCGATACGGCTGTCTGCGCTGCCTTCGCGGTCGCTTCGGTATTGGAAAGGCGGGTTTCCACCTCGGAAAGGGTCGTCTTCAGGTCCGAAAGCTGACCTTCGAGCCCGGTTACGGAACCCGAAAGCTTGTCGGCTTCGGAGGATGTCGAGGTGGTGTCGGTTTCCAGCTTGGCCAGGCGGCTTTCAAGCGGTGCCAGATCCACCTGGCTATCGCCCTTCACTTCCTCTTCCAGCGCGGCCAGACGGCTTTCAAGCGGCTGGAGATCGGCTGGAGTTCCTTCGCCGGTGCCGGCCCCTGCCGAAGCGACGGTGCTGCGCAGTCCTTCGACATCCTGCTTCAGGGCATCGATCGCGGCGCTCAGATCGGACGACGACGCATCCTGCAGTTTGGCTTCAAGCGCGGTGACCTTGCTTTCCAGAGCAGAAACAGCACCGGAGCTGCCCTGGCTGGAGACCGAAGACGTCACGTCGCCGAGTTTTTTCTCCAGATCGGAGATCTTGCGTTCGGCGGCACTGAGCGCGCTGGTGAGCTGCTGGTTCGGCTCGGGCGACAGTTTGACGAGCCCGGCCTGATAAAGGCCGAAGCCGCCGCCAAGCACCAGGATACCGCCGATAACGGCCGCAATCAGAACGCCGAATGCCCCGACACCGCCGCGGTCTTCAGCGGCCGGCGGATTGGAAAAGCTGGTTGTTCCCCCTGGACGGGAGCTGCTGCTTGTCGAGGAGGTTCCAGGCTGGCTGGTGGCAGACGTCGATGAGCTTGCCGGAGACGCCGGCTTGCCGGTCGCCGTTGACGACCCGGTCGTGCCGGCTCCGGATGGCTTTCCGGCAGTGGAAGACCCGGCAGTGGTAGAAGACGACGAAGAATAGCCTGATCCGGTTGAGGACGATGTCGAAGCAGACGAAGAGGGCGACGATGTGCTGCCCGAACTGCCCGTGCTGCCGGAAGACGTTGTATTTCCGGCTGACGTTGAGCTGCCGGACGCAGTCGTGCTGCCGATGCCGCCTGTCTTGGTTGCACCCGCAGTCGTGCCGCCAGACCCCGTCGTGGCGCTCGCGGTTGAGCTCGCACCAGAGGTTGGCTTCGTGTCTGTCGGCTTGGCACCGACCTTCTCTGCGGTCAGATCGATCGTTACCGGCCGCTTGCTGCTGCCGGAGGAAGACGCGGTGCTGCTACCCGGCTTGTCCTTGCCGCCGGTGCCGCTGCCGCCCGATGAAGATGTCCCGCCCGGGGATTTCTTGTCCGTCGTCATCTCATCTCCTCCTGAACCCTGCCGGTCCCAAGACCTTCACTATACACACCTCTTTGCGAAGCGGTACCGCCGCAGCAAAGACTTTTGCGCGCTGCAAAAGAACGACTCCCCCGGATCTGGTTAACACTGTGTTAAAGCCAGATCCATCAAGGCGCTTTCGTTCGGCGCAGCTGCAATACGCACCTGGCTTACCTCAAATAGGGGCTCGGCCGACTGCCGCGAAAGGGCATAGACAGGCAACCCGGAAAAAATATGGTCGAGACCGTGCCTGCGAACCAGCGCCAGAAAAGCTTCGGCCGTGCGTTTGGAATAAATGAAGACACCATCAAAGGCATTCTGGCGAAGGCCGTCAACCACGGCAGAAGGCAGCCTTTCCGCCGGTTCCATGCGGTAAAGCACGACGGTGCGACAGGAAATGCCCCCTGCGGCGAGAAGTCCCTCCAGATCCCCCGCCCGATCCTCGGCAGCAGGATAAAGGACGGCCCCTGAGGACAATCCGCTCCGATTATCGAGAATCAGCTGGGCCAGCGCTGCAATATCCCCGCTGGCCGAAAGTATGTTTGAAAAGCCCGCTTCCCGGCAGGCGAGCGCGGTTACGTCGCCCACCGTGAATACCGGCAAGCTCCGCAAGGCATCGATCCGGCCCTGTGCCGACAGGACGGCAACCGACCGCCGGCTTGAAAACGCCAGCGCCGACACGCCCTCCAGTCCGATTTTTGCCGACCGCACTTCAACGGTTTTCAGAACAGGAGCTTCATCGGCAACATGCCCCAACGCCCGCAGTTTTTCAGCGGTCCGCCGGCAATCCGGCTGGGGGCGTGTCACCAGAAAGCGCATGACCGGGTCAGGCTCCTGCCAGAAAGTCCGGTCCCATCCGGGTTTTCAGATCTTCACCGACAGACCGGCCAATCCGCACGGCCTCGGCCGCAGGCCCGCTGCCCGATGCTTCATGCGCGGCCGATCCGTCCGGCTTCAGCACAATCCCTCGGAAGTGCATCGCATCGCCTTCGAGCGTTGCCAGGCCGCCGATGGGCGTGCGGCAAGACCCGTCCAGAACAGCAAGGAAGGCGCGCTCCGCATCAAGGCGGATCTGCGTTGCCGCGTCGTGAATTGCCGCCAGCATTTCAAGGGTAGCCATGTCGTCCGACCGGCTTTCGATGCAAATCGCACCTTGACCGACAGCCGGCAAAAACTGGTCGGTTTCCAGAAGGCTGGTGATTTCCGCTTCCAGGCCCAACCGGCGCAGACCGGCCGCCGCCAGAAGTGTTGCGTCCACCTCGCCCTCCGCCAGCTTGCGCAGGCGTGTCTGCAGGTTTCCGCGGTACATTACCACTTCGATATCCGGTCGCAGCCGCTTGATCATCGCCTGCCGGCGCAGCGAGCTGGACCCGACGACGGCGCCCTGCGGCAGATCGGTCAGGGTCTTTGCCTTGGGCGAAAGGAACGCATCGCGCACATCTTCCCGCGGCAGGAAGGCCGTCAAAGCCAGACCATCCGGCAGGACCGTCGGCATGTCCTTGGACGAATGAACGGCAAGATCGATCCGCCCGTCCAGAAGCGCTTCCTCGATTTCCTTCGTGAACAGCCCCTTGCCACCGACTTCCGACAGCGGCCTGTCCTGGATTCTGTCGCCGGAGGTCTTGATGACCACGATCTCGAACGCGTCTTCGGCCAGACCATGGGCCGCCATCAGCCGGTCCCGGGTTTCGTGGGCCTGTGCCAGCGCCAGCGCGCTGCCCCTTGTTCCGATACGCAAAGGATTTGATTGCAAGGTTTACCGTCCAGATGCTACGCCCGGCAGAAATGACGGGCACCGATTTATGTCTTTTCGGATGTCCTAACACAGGCCACCGCACTTAGACCAATGACCTCAGTCAAAACAGATGACAATGCGACCAATCTGACGGTCCTGGGCATTGAAACCAGCTGCGACGAAACCGCAGCAGCGGTGGTGTGCGGCCCTGCGCACAAGCAGATCCTCTCCAATACGATCCGTTCGCAGATCGACGAGCATACAGAATTCGGGGGCGTGGTGCCGGAAATTGCCGCCCGTGCCCACATCGAGATCCTCGACCGGATCGTTGCCGAAGCCATGAACGAGGCCGGTTGCGGCTGGGACGATATCGACGCGATTGCCGCAACTGCCGGTCCCGGCCTCATCGGTGGTGTCATCGTCGGCTTCATGACTGCCAAGGCCATCGCCATGGCCGCGGGCAAGCCGATCGTCGGCGTCAATCACCTGGAAGGCCACGCCCTGACCGCGCGCCTGACCGACGATCTCGAGTTCCCGTTCCTCTTGCTGCTCGTCTCCGGCGGCCACAGCCAGTTCCTGCTGGTGCGCGGCGTCGGGGACTATGAACGTCTCGGCACGACCATCGACGATGCCATTGGCGAAGCTTTCGACAAAACAGCCAAACTGCTGGGCCTGCCCTATCCCGGCGGCCCGCATGTGGAAAAAATGGCTGCCAAGGGCGACGTCACCCGCTTCCGCCTGCCGCGTCCGCTTCTGGATCGCCCGGGCCTCGACATGTCCTTCGCCGGACTGAAGACGGCACTTCGCACCCAGGCGAAAAAGCTTGAACCTGTCGATGAACAGACGATTGCCGACCTCTGCGCGGCGTTTCAGCGATCTGTGTCCGACGTTTTGGCAGCCCGCACCCGCTCCGCACTCGATCTCTTCCGGACACGTCACCCGGGTGTCAAACCGGCAATCGTTGTGGCTGGCGGTGTCGCGGCGAACCAGGAAATCCGCAACAGTCTTCTGGCTGCGGCAGAAGAGGCAGATGCCCGTTTCATCGCGCCGCCCATGCGCCTATGCACCGACAATGCAGCAATGATCGCCTGGGCCGGTATCGAGCGGCTTCGACTTGGCCCCGTGGACGACATGAGCCTGTCGCCCAGGCCTCGCTGGCCGCTGGATTCGGCCAATGCCGGTGTGCTCGGCGCGGGCAAAAAGGGCGCCAAGGTCTAGGGTGTGGACCTGTAAATCATCGCTCAATTTCCCACCGACCCTTTTGCGCGACCAAAGACCCTGTTAGGAAACTTCAGCCTTCCAACAAGGACTGTTCTGAGAAATGCGCGTCTACCACAAGGCCTATGTCTACCTGACCTGCGGCACGGACCTTCTGGTCTTCGACGAACCGGACACGCCTCACCTGGGCCTGCAGGTTCCGGGCGGCACCATTGATCCGGGCGAAAGCTTTCTGCATGGCGCCATGCGGGAATTTGCCGAGGAAACAGGCCTCGAACTGGACGTGGCCTTTGATCATTTTTCCAGTCAGGATATCCCGTTCGAAACGATCCCTCCCGTCGGCCAGTACCGGCCCGCACCAAACCGCCCGCTGCTTGGCCGCCACATCCGCCGCAACTACCATGTCCGCCTCGGTGCCCGGCCGGAGAGCGAGTGGGAACATTACGAAATGCATCCCAGCAGCGGCGGCGAACCGATTCGCTATCGTTTCTTCTGGGTTGACCTCTTTGGCGAACGGGCAAGCGACGAGGAAAACTTCTTCGCAGCCTTCGGCGCGCCCCTCGATGCCCTGCGCAAACGTGTGACATGCCTCGCCAACGCGGCATAAACAACAGTTCTTTCAAGGACCTGCCCGTGCTGATCTACCAAAAGGCCTATGTCTACCTGACCTGTGGAACAGAGCTTCTCGTGTTTGTGGAACCCGATTTCCCGAACGCCGGCATCCAGGTTCCCGGAGGCACGGTCGACCCCGGCGAAAGCTATCTGCAGGCTGCCAGGAGAGAATTTGCCGAGGAGACCGGACTTTCGTTGGATATCGCGCTCGAATCGTTCGCCGACCAGGACCATATCTTCAAAGATGTTCCCCGTTGTCTCGACGGCTTGCATCGCCGGCGGCATTTTCACGGCCGAATTCGTGAAAAGCCCGCGACAGAATGGGAACATTTCGAAATGTCACCGAACGCAGGCGGACCTCCGATAAGGTTCCGTCTGTTCTGGATTGACCTGTTCACCATGGATGCGCCGACCGAGGCCCGCTTTTTTGAAGGGTTTGGAGCGCAACTTGAAACATTACGGACGCGCGTGGAAAGGCAGAGCAATGGGCGCCATTAGTTCTATCGGCGTCGTTGGCGGCGGCGCCTGGGGCACGGCCCTGGCCCTGACCGCGGCCCGTGCCGGTCGGGAAGTGCGCCTTTGGGCGCGTGATCCCGGCACGGTCTCCGATATCAGGTCCCGTCGGCAGAACCCGCGGTATCTGCCGGGAATCACCTTTGACGAGGAACTGGAAGCGACATCTTCGCTGGAAGAGGTTGCCGACGCCGATGCCATCTTGCTGGTGACACCCGCCCAGACAACCCGTGCGATGCTGGCGGCCCTCAAACAGACGGGCAAGGTACGCGGCCCCGTCGTGCTGTGCGCCAAGGGCATCGAACAATCCTCCGGCAAGCTCTTGTCCAAGGTCATGAGCGAGGAACTGCCCGGCGTCGAACCCGGCGTCCTGTCCGGCCCGAGCTTTGCCGACGACGTCGCCAAGGGCCTGCCGACTGCCGTCACCGTTGCCGCCAATTCGGCCAAGACCGCGCTCAGCCTGTGCGAAGCGATGCAATCGCCCTGTTTCCGGCCCTATGCCTCGATCGACATTCTCGGTGCCCAGATCGGCGGCGCCCTCAAGAACGTGCTCGCGATCGCCTGCGGGGCCGTGGTCGGCCGCAAGCTCGGCGCCAGTGCCCAGGCGGCGCTGACCGCCCGCGGTTTTGCCGAACTGTCACGCCTCGGCACTGCCATGGGCGCACAGGGTGAAACCCTGACAGGCCTTTCCGGTCTGGGGGATCTTGTGCTCACCTGTTCGTCCAGCCAGTCGCGCAACTTTTCCTTCGGGCTGCGGCTCGGCGAAGGCTTCATGGCTTCCGAGCTGATTTCGGCAGGCGGCAAGCTCGCGGAAGGCGCCTATTCCGCCCGCGTCGCCGTAAAGCTGGCCCGAAAATACGATGTCGAAGTCCCGATCTGCGAGACCGTCGCCAGGATGATCGACGAGGATCTGACCATCGACGACGCCCTCAACACCCTGATGGCACGCCCGCTGAAATCGGAAACGGCAGGGCTTTAAGCCTCTCGTAAGGAAACCGGCCTTTGGCATCGACACAGGCCGGCACCTGATTCTCTTTCCGCTTGTGATAGGGGATTGGCATATGAGCGATATCCTCATCCCCTCGGCGTCACCCCGGACAAGCGAAGCGCAGATCCGGGGCCCACTCGCCGCGCCGCTTGCCGAAGCAGACAAGGTGCCCTGAAGACGCAAAACCCATTCCAGCTCTCTGGAAACGAGTAGCCCCCGGGTCTCGCGTTGCTCGCCCGGGGTGACACTTGTGCTTGCTGCCTGTCTTTAGTCCAAAGTCAGTTGCCCTGCCACGAAGGGGAGAACAGCTCCCCCGCTCCCTCATCCTGAGGAGCCGGGCAACGCCAGGCGTCTCGAAGGATGGGCCGCTCGCACAGGGTGTGATGCACCTCTCAGACTTTCCCCCATTGAGTTTCCCCCGCCCCGGCCCTAGGTTCGACGCAGATTCGACCAACCCGGGGAATTCTTCATGCTCTATGCCCTGATCTGCACCGACAAGCCCGGTGCCCTGCAGACGCGCCTCGACAACCGCGCCGCCCATCTCGACTTCCTGAAAGGCCTCGGGGACAGCCTCAAGGCAGCTGGCCCGTTTCTTGACGACGACGGCAACATGACCGGCTCGCTGGTGGTGATCGAAGCCTCCAACCGCGACGAGATCCTGGCGATCTCCCAGGAAGATCCCTACGCCCGTGCCGGTTTGTTCGAAAGCGTCGAGATCCGCCCCTGGAACTGGGCAATCAAGAACCCGGAGGCAAACTGAGTGCAGTATTGGCTGATCAAGTCCGAGCCCGACAAATGGTCCTGGGAACAGCAGAAGGCCCGTGGCGACAAGGGTGAGCAGTGGGACGGTATCCGGAACTACCAGGCACGCAACAACATGCGGGCCATGGAAATCGGCGACAAGGCGTTCTTCTACCATTCCAACATCGGCAAGGAAGTCGTCGGCATCGTTGAGGTCTGCAGCGACATCCATCCGGACACCACCATCGATGACCCCCGCTGGGAATGCGTGGACTTCAAGGCTGTCCGTGACATGCCCAAGCCGGTGACCCTGGCCGACGTCAAGGCCGAACCGCGCCTTGCCAAGATGTCGCTGGTCACCTCCATGCGTCTGTCGGTTCAGCCGGTCACGGAAGAGGAATGGAAAATCGTCTGTGAAATGGGCGGTCTGAAAGAGCCTGCGTAACTTCCTCTCCTGAGAGATCCGCCCCGAATGGCCCTTATCAAGGATCCGGCAGCCTTCATCCGGAAGGAGACCAAGGTCAAACCTGTGCCGCATGCAGAGGAAATCCTTCTGCATGTGGCCGATGAGGCCATGGATCTGTGGCAAAAGACCGAAGACGAACTGGGCGAGCTAGGCCTGCCGCCGCCATTCTGGGCCTTTGCCTGGGCAGGTGGCCAGGGACTTGCCCGCTACGTGCTCGACACGCCGGAACTGGTCGCGGGAAAACGCGTTGTCGACTTTGCCTGCGGCTCCGGTCTGGTCGGCATAGCCGCCATGAAGGCAGGCGCAGCGTCCTGCCACGCGGTCGACATCGACCCCTACGCCCTGACCGCAACACGCCTCAATGCCGCGCTCAACGAGGTGGAGATCACCACCGAGACCGCGGACATCACCACCGGAGAACCGCCGCAAGCGGACCTCGTCTTCTGTGGTGACGTTTTCTACGACAAGCCCATGGCCGACAAGGTGCTGGCATTTCTCGACAGGTTGCTGACGAACAACATCGAGGTCTATGTCGGCGACCCTGGCCGGTCCTATCTGCCCTCGTCACGCTTGGTTGAACTGGCGGCCTACAGCGTTCCGGTGGTCGGTGCGCTGGAAGACAACGAGATCAAACGCACCCGTGTTTTCCGGTTGCAGGAAAAATCATCCGGAGAATGACCTGGTGGCGGATCAGTCTTGCGGACCATCGCCTTGCACATAACTTTTTCCGCAATCCCACTTCCTCTTTTTGCAGCTTGCGATAGGTTAGCCGTTCAAGCTTAAAGCGCTTTCCTGTTCCGATGTGTTTCTAGGAGTCCTTCATGCCCATCGTTAATCGCCTCGCGGATCTGGCCGACGAGATCACCGCCTGGCGCCGCGACATTCACGAAAATCCCGAAATTCTCTACGAAACGGTGCGGACTGCCGAAAAGGTGTCCGAGCTGCTGCAGAGCTTCGGTGTCGATGAAATCGCAACGGGTGTCGGCAAGACGGGCGTCGTTGGCGTGATCAAGGGCCGCAACGGCGGTGCCGGCAAGACCATCGGCCTGCGCGCCGACATGGACGCGCTGCCAATCGAGGAAATCACTGGCAAGGACTATGCCTCCAAGATCCCGGGCAAGATGCATGCCTGCGGCCATGACGGCCACACCGCCATGTTGCTGGGCGCTGCAAAATATCTCGCCGAGACCCGCAACTTCGACGGCACCGTCGTCGTCATCTTCCAGCCGGCCGAAGAAGGTGGCGCAGGCGCGAAGGCGATGATCGACGATGGTCTTCTGACCCGCTGGCCGATCGAGGAAGTCTACGGCATGCACAACTTCCCGGGCATGCCGGTGGGCGAATTCGCCATCCGCAAGGGCCCGATCATGGCCGCGACCGACGAATTCCGCATCACCATCACCGGCCGGGGCGGCCATGCCGCCAAGCCGCATGAGACCATCGACCCGATCGTAATCGGCTCGCAACTGGTGTCCGCGCTGCAAACCATCGCCAGCCGCAATGCCAATCCGCTCGATTCGGTTGTTGTGTCGGTGACCGTTTTCCAGGGCGGCAACGCCTTCAACGTCATTCCGCAGGAAGTGCTGCTGCGCGGAACCGTGCGCACGCTGAGCCCGGAAATGCGGGATCTCGCCCAGGCACGGATGGAATCCATCGTCAGCTCTGTTGGCGATGCGTTCGGCGCAAAGGCAGTTCTGCAGTTCACGCGCGGGTATCCGGTCACGGCGAACCACGACGAGCAGACGGATTTCGCGGCGGCCGTCGCCGAAGGCATTGCCGGGGTCGGCAAGGTCAATCGCGAGATCGAGCCGATGATGGGCGGGGAGGATTTCTCCTACATGCTGGAAGAACGCCCGGGCGCGTTCATTTTCGCCGGCAACGGCGACAGCGCGGGCCTGCACCATCCGGCCTATGACTTCAACGACGACCTGATCCCTGTCGGCTGTTCCTACTGGGTGAAACTGGTCGAAACGGCCCTGCCCGCAGCGGCCTGACCGCCTGTGAAATCCTTCATCGTCATCCCGGTTCGCACGATGCCGACCCGGGACGACGGGCCGGGATGACGGCGGGAAGGTTTTGGATTAAGAGTGACGCCGGTTCCGACCGGCGTTTTCATTTGGATTTTCGAATATGGCTCTTTCCCCGTTCAAGCTTCCCTTCCTGGCAGCCTATGTCGTGGTCGGGGCCATTGTCGGTGTGCTGGTGATCCACCCGCTGAACCTTGTGGTGGTCTGGTGGGAACTGGCACGTTTTTCGGAAACGGCTCCGAACCTCCTTGAATTTCTGACGGCGCGCCTGTGGCTTGTGCTGCTTCCCCGGCATCTGGATGTTGCGATTGCCTATACGGGTCTCGGCGCAGTTGTCGGCCTCGCCTTCGGCATCTTCACCCGCAACTACATGCGAACGTCCGAAGCCTACCGGTCTCTGCGCGAAGAGCAAACCGCGCTCATTCCCGATCTTCTGAAACAGGGCGAGAACCGGCGCGTGGAGTTCAAGTCGTCGCTGCGCTGGGACCTGAAGGAAAACCGGACCAACCGGTCCCTGGAAAAGGTCATCGCCAAGACCCTTGCCGGCTTCTTCAATGCCGATGGCGGGCACCTTCTGATCGGTGTTGATGACAACGGCACACCGCTTGGTCTCGACAAGGACCTGGCAACGCTGAAAAGCCCGGACCTCGATTCGTTCGAGCGCACCGTCAACGACATCGTTTCCAAGACACTCGGCGGAGATCTCTGTCCTTACATCCACACGGTCTTTTCCAGGGTGGACGGCAAGGACGTCGCCATGGTCATCGTCAGCCCGGCACCCCGCGCCGTCTATCTGGAAGAAAACAAGGCCTCGGTCTTCTATCTGCGCAGCGGCAATTCCACCCGCGCACTGGATGTCCGCGAAGCGGTCAACTACGCCAACAAGAGATGGTCGTGACATGTCGGACATCGCCGGCTTCTTCTTTCCCGATCAGCTGCACCTTGCTGCATCGCTGACACTGATCGTCACGAGTTTCTTCACCTCGGCCCTGACAGCGGCCGTCGGCCTTGGCGGCGGGGTCGCGCTGATCGCGATCATGGCAACCGTCATGCCGGCCAGTGCCCTGGTGCCGGTCCACGGTGTCGTTCAGCTCGGATCGAACGCCGGACGCGCACTGGTGCAACTGAAACATGTCGACTGGCTGATTGCGCTCTGGTTCGCAGTCGGGGCGGCAATTGGCGCGGCCGTCGGCGGTGCCATCGCGGTGGAATTGCCACCGGCGGTTCTAAAGGCGGGCATCGGCCTGTTCGTGCTTTGGGTCGTCTGGGGCAAGGCGCCTCACTTCGGCAAGGCACCGAAACGGGTCATGGCGGCGGCGGGTTTTGCCTCCACGTTCCTGTCCATGTTCTTCGGTGCGGCCGGCCCCATCGGCGGTGCCGTCTTGTCGACCCTCGGCCTGCCGCGCCACGGGTTCGTCGCCAACCAGGCAATCACCGCGCTGATCATGCACATCTTCAAGATCATTGCGTTCGGCGCGCTCGGCTTCGCCTTTGCGCCCTGGCTGGGACTGATTGTCCTGATGATCGCCAGCGGCTTTCTCGGCACACTCGCCGGCAGCCGCCTGCTCGGCCGAATGGACGAGAAGAGCTTCAAGACCGGCTTCAGATGGGTAATGACCGCGCTGGCGCTGAACCTCCTGTTCCAGGCAGTGCGGGGCTGGCTCGGCTGATCCTTGCCGGAGCCGTCCTGAAACCCGCTTCAATCCCGCAGCTCTCCGGGCCTTTCTGCCGTTCTTGACCTTTCCCCACGGCTTGCTTGAGTTCTTCGCAACTGGCTTCATCTTGAAAGACAACGGCCGACGCGCTAACCCATCGCCATCAGATTTCTCAAAATGCGGGATGGAACACCCATGGCTTCACAAAACCTTCTGCTTCTGCCGGGTGACGGCATTGGCCCGGAAATCATGCAGGAAGTGAAAAAGGTCATTGCCTGGTTCAATGAAAAGGGCGGCATGTCCTTTGAAACCGACGAAGGCCTGGTGGGTGGTTCCGCCTATGACGCGCATGGTCTGTCGATCTCCGAAGAAGACATGGCCAAGGCCATGGCTGCCGACGCGGTCATCTTCGGTGCCGTCGGCGGGCCCAAGTGGGACGACGTTCCTTACGAAGTTCGCCCGGAAGCCGGGCTTTTGCGCCTGCGCAAGGACATGCAGCTGTTCGCCAACCTGCGCCCGGCCATCTGCTACCCGGCGCTTGCCGATGCATCCTCGCTGAAGAAGGACGTGATCGAAGGTCTCGACATCCTGATCGTGCGCGAGCTGACCGGCGGCGTCTACTTCGGCGAACCGAAAGAAATCATCGACCTCGGCAACGGCCAGAAACGCGGTATCGACACGCAGGTCTACGACACTTACGAGATCGAGCGCATTTCCGGTGTCGCCTTTGAGCTGGCGCGCACGCGCGGCAACAAGGTCACGTCCATGGAAAAGCGGAACGTGATGAAGTCCGGCGTACTGTGGAACGAAGTCGTTACCCAGACGCACAAGAACGGCTACGAGGATGTTCAGCTGGAGCACATGCTGGCTGACGCCGGCGGCATGCAGCTTGTCCGCTGGCCCAAGCAGTTCGACGTCATTGTGACGGACAACCTCTTTGGCGACATGCTGTCCGACGTTGCCGCCATGCTGACCGGTTCGCTCGGCATGCTCCCGTCCGCATCCCTCGGCGCACCGGATGGTGTTACCGGCAAGCGCAAGGCGCTTTACGAGCCCGTCCACGGCTCGGCTCCGGACATTGCCGGCACGGGCGCTGCCAACCCGATCGCCATGATTGCCAGCTTCGGCATGGCGCTGCGTTACTCCTTCGAGGAAGTTGCAGCCGCCGACAAACTGGACAAGGCCATCGCCAACGCTCTCGACAAGGGCCTGCGGACGAAAGATATCGCAGCGCCTGGCCAGGCCACCGTTTCCACCGTGGAAATGGGCGACGCCATCATTGCCGAACTGGACGCCTTGAGCGCCTGACAGGCAATCGCCATTTGCAAGCAGAGCCGTCACCGGTTATCCCGGTGGCGGCTTTCCCTTTTCAAGACACCGCTGGTCCCATGATCGAAGACAAACTCGCCCCCTTTCTCGGCACCTGGATCCTCGACACGGAGGAAAGCGACTTCGAACAAGGCGAGCCGCCACGCAGCGCCACGCTCAAGATCGATGAGAACTTCGGCGTCGCCGTCTTCACGATGAACCAGGTGGCCTCCGACGGCGAAGTCACCAACGACACTTTCGAGGCAATGCCGGACGGCCCGGAAGTGCGTCTTGGCAAAAGCGGCCTGGTCGACGCCATGCGTCTCGTGTTCCAGGGAGATCGCAACCTCATTTCGGAAGCCCGCCGCGGAGGGTTGACGATCATGAAAGCCGACCGGGAACTGTCTGACGACGGCAGAACGCTGACCGTGACCCAAACCGTCCACCTGGTCGACGTTGCAAGCTACACGAACGTGTCCGTCTACCGGCGCGCGCAGTAGGAAACGGCCTGCCATGAAACAGATGATTGGAGCGATCGCCCTCATCGTGCCGGATTATGACCAGGGCATCGACTTTTATGTCGGCAAGCTTGGCTTCGACCTGGTCGAAGACACCCACCTTGGCGGCGGCAAGCGCTGGGTACTGGTCGCGCCCAAGGGCAGCTCCGAGACACGTCTCCTGCTGGCGCAAGCCGACGGTGACGATCAGCACGCCGCCATCGGCAACCAGACCGGCGGCCGTGTGTTTCTGTTCCTGCACACCGACAACTTCGATCGCGATCATCAGGCGATGCTTTCGACGGGCGTCACCTTTCTGGAAACACCACGCCACGAGGCCTACGGCAAGGTTGCCGTCTTCCAGGACCCCTTCGGCAACAAGTGGGATCTGATCGAGCGTGCTGAGGGTTAAGCGTCACGCGCAGCGAAGGTTTCGCGTTCCCCCGGCTGATCTGCAGTCTCAGATAACCTGCAACGTGATCAACGCGACAGCGACATAGCGTGCTGTCTTTGCAATGGCGACCAGCAGGGTGAAACTCCAGAACGGCTCTTTCAGCACACCGGCTGCCAGTGTCAGGGGATCGCCGATGATCGGCGCCCAGCTGAGCAGCAGGCTCCAGCGTCCGTAGCGGTGATACCAGCCGGTTGCCTTGGCGAGCTTGTCAGGCTTGACCGGAAACCATGAAGCGGTCGACCAGGCGGTTGCTGCCCGACCAAGAACCCAGTTGACCATCGATCCGAGCGTGTTGCCAAGGCTTGCCGCCGCAACCAGCAGAACGACGGGTTCCGTTCCAAGCGCTATCAGGCCGGAAAGGCCAAGTTCGGATTGGGCGGGCAGCAGGGTGGCAGCCAGAAAGGATACGCCGAACAGGCCCAGCAAGCTGGCACTCATCGGGAACTGCCGGTCTGGGCTTTCTGCATGGCTGAAATGGCTCTGTGCATGAAATCCAGGAACTGCGCCTTTTCCTGTTCCGAAAACCCCTCCAGCGCTTCTCCGTTCTGGGCAATCGCAGACGCGATGGCTTCCTTTTCCAGCACCTTGGCCTTGTCGGTCAGGAAAATTTCCTGAACCCGGCCGTCTTCTTCACTCGCCCGGCGGGTGATCAAGCCGTCCCGTTCCATCCGGGCCAGGGTGTTTGCCAGCGTTGCCTGTTCGATATCAAGCAACTGCACGAGTTCCTTTTGCGTGCGTCCTTCCTTTGCCCAAAGGGCGACCAGCGCCGGAAATTGCCCCGGCGACAGGCCTAGCGGCCGGATGCGGCGATGGAGACCGGCGGCAAACAGCCGTGCCATGTGGTTTGCCAGATACCCGGCGGAGGAATCTTTTTCGAAGGTCATCCCTTGCATATACGATAGATAGCACCCTATATAAATAAACATAGCTTGCTATATAAATAGGAGTTCGAAATGACATCACTCTGGACACGTCGTGCCATTCATCTGGCAGCACTTTCCTTCCTGACCGCCAACCTGGGAGTCTCCGCCATGGCGAGTGAAATCAACACCAAGGCCCCGGTAACCCTGATCAATTCCTTTGAAGTTCCCGAAGACCGTCTTGCCGATGCAGTTCGCAGTTGGGAACAGGCGCGTGACTTCCTGAAAGAGCAGCCCGGCTACATCACCACGCGCCTGCACCAGTCCCTGTCTCCGCAGGCAAAGTTCCAGTTGGTCAACATCGCGCTTTGGGAAAGTCCAGATGCGTATCAGGCCGCCATCCGGAAACTCGGCAAAAGTGGCATCGTCGCGGAATTCAAGGGCATCAGCTTTCATGCCGCGCTCTACAACGTCATTCGGGAGGATGAATGATGGCGGTCTTGCCCGTAACCGGAAACAGGTTGCTGCACTGGACGATTGCCGCTCTTACCATCAGTGCCTTGGCTACCGGCTATGCCCTGACGAACAACGAACCGTTTTCGCCAAACCTTTTGAAAACCCATCTGGGACTTGGCTTGTCTGCGGGCCTGCTCGCTCTTGTTCGCACAATTTTTTGGCTGACAATGGGGTCCCCTCAGCCGGTGTTCGCCGTTCATTCCGGGTTGCAGCAAGCTATCGGCAAGGGCGTCCACGCCGCCTTGCGCCTCGTACCGCTTCTGCTTCTGGTCAGCGGTGTCGGCATGATCGTCATATCCGGTAGCCTGGAAATGATTGCGAATGGCACATTGCCGGGACTTGCGACTTTCGCCGGATTGCCACCGGCAGGCCTGCACCATGCCGCGGCGCTTTTGCTTGCAGCACTCACCGGACTGCACAGCCTTGCTGCCCTGTGGCACTGGCAAAGACGAAGTTTCACGGCTTGAGAATGGCAATGCAGAAAAGGAAAGGCCCGGCTGCGTAAAGCGGCCGGACCTTCGCTCAGGTCTTGGGAGGACCTTTGTCTGAAGTACCTTAGTTCAGGCGGCTTGCCGGGCCGAGGTTGATCAGCCGGGTTTCACCCGGTGCGTCGTCAACACCGTCATTGTCGGTGACCAGGATCAGGCGGCCATCGGCCGTGATCGTCAGGCCTTCCGGCTTGTCGAGAACCCAGCCCTTGCCTTCGGCCAGAGCCGGCAGGATATCCATGGCGTAATGCTTCTGGAGCACCGGGAGCTCGGATCCGTAGGCAGCCGGGGTCACACCGTCCAGGGAGATCGTGGTGATCTGCTTGATGGCTGCGTCTTCACCACCCTTGTTATCGCGCTCCAGGATGGCGAACTTGCCGTCGCCCATGGAGACGATTTCCGACAGGCCGACCCAGCCACCGGCTGCGCTCTTCGGCTTGTCGAGCGGATAGTGAACGAAGCCCCAGGACTTGTCGGCCGGGTTGTAGATGGCCAGCTTCACCATGCCCTTCGGGTCGTCTTTCCATTCACGCTGAACGGCCACGGCCACCAGCGTCTTGCCGTCCATTTCGAACTCGGCAACGCCTTCAAAGGAGAAACGTGCGGACTGGGCATTCAGCTCCTCCGGAAGCGTGATTTCTTCCTGAACCTGACCGTCGGTGCCGACCTTCAGCAGCAGGTGCTGCAGTTCCTTGTCCGGATTGCCTTCGGAAGCCAGCCAGAAGCCGCCATCCTTGGCAACGGAGATGCCTTCCAGGTCCAGTTTTGCCTGCTTGCCACCCTGAACGGTTGCATAGGCAACGATTTTTGCCGGCTTGGAAGAGATGTCCAGAGTGTAGATGCGGGCGTCGTCATAGAAGCTGTCGCTGACGGCGTAGAGCTTGTTGCCGTCTTCCGGGTCTGCAGCCAGTGCAGACAGTGCACCCCAGCCGATCGGCGCGCCTTTTTCCGGATCGGTTTCGGACACGACCATCGGGTAGGACGGAGCTTCCGCACCAAACTTGTAGAGGGAGACCTGCGCGCGAACGTTGTCTTCCGCACTGTCGACCTCGTTGGCAACCACAAACAGGTCACGGCTCGGGATCGCAAGTGAACCTTCCGGACCGACATGGGTCGGCAGGAACTGGACGAATTCCGGCTCGGCGCCGGTGTCCTTGTAGACAGCGACGAAGTTGCCGCGTTCGGAATTGACGAAGATCAGCTTTTCACCGCCGAATTCACCAACCGTCACACCTTCCGGCTCGGTGCCCTTCTTGGACGCGCGCTTGGCCGGATAGTGGCCGTTGGCCATGCCAAGGTGTTCCATCTGGTTACCACTGTCGAACAGGACCTCGCCCTTGGTGTTCCAGATGGTGAAGCCGCGCGAACCGCCTTCGTAGTCGCCTTCGTTGGCGGTCACGAAACGCTCGTCGTCGATCCAGGCAACCGCATCCGGCTCACGCTTGACGTTTTCGGTCGAACCGGAGGCATCGCTCATGCGCGCCTTGGAAACCGGAATGTTTTCAGCCGAAGCCGCACCGGCGGAGAAATGGCTGACAACTTCACCGGAGGCCAGATCGACCACGGCGATATGGTTGTTTTCCTGCAGCGTGACGACAACCTGGTTCTGGGAGTTGATCGAAACGAACTCCGGCTCCGGATCGGTCGGCGCGACTTCCGCAAGACCCGTCAGGTCAACGATGCGGACCGCGTCACAGTTGGTCGGCGTGCCGGTTTCGTCCAGATCGAAGATCGCGAGATGGCCGGCCGGCATTTGCGGGATCACGCCGTCGTTCAGATCTTCGTCGCGCTCGTTCTCGATGGCGATCGCAACGAACTTGCCGTCCGGAGAGATGGCAACGCTGTCCGGCTGACCCTTGGCGTCGCACTTCGCGGTGATACCAAGACCGTCGAGAGCGATCACGGCCAGATGGCCGGACGCATTGACGTAGTCTTCGGACGTGTTGACGCCCGCATAGGCGAATGTTTCGCCGACGGCGACCGAAGTCGGCTCACCACCAAGCGCGGTGCGGCCCATCGGCTGCAGGTTCAGCGGGTTGGCCGCATTGACGAAAACAATGGCTTCGCCCGGGCTGTCGGTGAAGACGAGCGT
The DNA here is from genome assembly GCF_009363335.1 of Labrenzia sp. THAF191a. Classification (GTDB taxonomy): domain Bacteria; phylum Pseudomonadota; class Alphaproteobacteria; order Rhizobiales; family Stappiaceae; genus Roseibium; species Roseibium algicola. Next base: position 1,876,718 of record NZ_CP045333.1, on the reverse strand, counting down.
GCGGCCGTCCTTCGTGGCATAGATGATTTCGGCAACGGTTTCGGTGGCCTGATCCACGCCTTCCGGCAGGGTCTTGTAGACCGGGAATGTGTTGATACGCTCGAAATACTCTGCCTGTGCTGCCGACACGGCGCCAAGGCCGAACAGGACTGAAAGGCTGACACCTTTTAAAAAGCGCCCACGAAGGTCCGCCATTGCACTCGCTCCCACAAAATATCGGGTTGATGGTGCGCGCAAGCTAGTGGCCCTGATTACAATATCGGTGACAGTTGCATGAAGCTTTCATGACAACACCCAGCAAGCCTTGAATTTGCATTTCGAGCACTTACATCATATCAAGGCCGGGCGGTGATCACCGCCACCTCCATCTTCCAGACTTTCCCGCATTTGTGCCTCCGGCGCATTTTTCATCGGATTTTCCAATGCAGATCGGTTTTGTCCGCTCCGCCATTGTGCTGGGGCTTCTCGCTGCTGTCGGTCCATTTGCCATCGACCTCTATCTGCCCGCCATGCCGGAAATCGTGCAGGCGTTGCAGACGGACGACGCTGCGGTTCATATGACCTTCACGGTCTATTTCATCGCTTTCGGGCTAGCCCAGTTGATCTACGGTCCGTTGGCAGACCGGTTCGGACGCAAGCTGCCCGCCTTTCTGGGCCTGATCGTCTTCCTCATCGGATCGGTCATGTGCGCGACCGCGGTCGACGTTTCAGCCCTGACATTCGGCCGTTTCGTGCAGGCTCTTGGTGCCGGCGCGCCGATGGTCATCGTGCGGGCCGTAGTCCGCGACCTCCACACCGGACCAAAGGCGACCAGGCTGATGGCTTTGGTGATGCTGGTCTTCAGCGTTTCGCCGATGCTTGCACCGCTCGCCGGCAGCTTGATCATCCAGTTCGGCAGTTGGCGCCTGATCTTTGTGGCCCTGGGCGTTATTTCCCTTCTCGCCATGCTGCAAATGGCCTTTTTGCTGCCCGAAACGCTACCGGCCGAGCGCCGGGGCAAGATCGACCCGACAGCGATGCTGCGCAGCGCCATCTACCTGATGCGCGACAGCAGGTTCATGGGTCTGACGCTGATCGGCGGCTTCTCGCTGGCGAGTTTCTTCGTCTTCATCGCCGCCGCGCCGCTGGTCTACATGACCCAGTACCAGTTGACGCCGACAGCCTTCAGCCTTGTTTTCGCGCTGAACGCGATCGGCTTCTTTGCGTCTTCCCAGTTTGCCGCCTCGCTTGGAGAGCGCTTTGGCATGGGCAGAGTGGCATTGATGGCCGTCAGCGGATTTGCGGCAGCCAACGTCCTGCTGGTCATTCTTGTGTGGAGCGGCATCGACGACCTGCCGGTTCTGATGGCGCTCTTCTTCATCGGCAACTCCTGCCTCGGCCAGGTCATTGCTCCGGTGATGGTCATGGCGCTGGAAGAACATGGCGAACATGCCGGCATGGCCTCCTCCCTCGGCGGCACCTTCCAGATGGTCGCCGGTGGCGTGATGATCCTCGTCTGCAGCCCGTTCTTCGACCGGACAGCTTTGCCATTGGTCGGCGCGGTTGCCGCCTGTGCACTCATCGCCCTGGTCATCGCACTGCTGACCCTGCGCACGTCACGCGAGGGCCAGGCAGTCGCCTGACGCGACAACCTTGAAACAAGTCCGCCGGAGAAGCGTTACACGTGCTCTTCGGCGGACTGCCCGATCTGATCGAGTTTCTTCTGCAGGGACAGACGGTCGAGCGAAGACATCGGCAGGCTCACGAACACCGAGATCCGGTTGCTGAGCATCCGGAAGGCATCGTTGAATGCGACCGCCCGTTCGCTGTCACTTCCGACAACCGCTGCAGGGTCCGGCAGCCCCCAATGAGCGGACATCGGCTGCCCGGGCCAGACAGGGCAGGTTTCCTTGGCCGCATTGTCGCAAACGGTAAAGACGAAATCCATGACCGGGGCATCCGGCACAGCGAATTCGACCCAGTCCTTCGAGCGCAACCCATCCGTCTTGAAATTGAGCTTGCTGAGCAAGGCAAGTGCTTCCGGACGCACGGCGCCAGCCGGTTGTGACCCGGCAGAAAACGCCCTGAAGCGGCCCTGCCCGTCCCGGTTCAGGATCGCCTCCGCCATGATCGACCGGGCGGAATTGCCCGTGCACAGGAAAAGCACGTTATAGACATCGCCGGACATTTGGTCCCCCTTAACCTGAACAGGTCTCTCCGCAGGCAATCGTCTCGATGACCTGCGCACAAAGTTCCGGATGACCACCACAGCAATCGGCCATCAGAAACGTCAGCAACTCACGTATGCCGTCAAGGTCCGCGAAGTACCGGATCGACCGCCCCTCGCGTTCATTGCGGACCAGCCCGGACTGAAGCAGAACAGCAAGGTTCGCCGACATCGTGTTCTGCCGAACGTCCAGCGCCTCGCCGATCTCGCCGGCAGTCATTCCCGCATCACCAGCCCGGATCAGCAGCCGGAAGACTTCCAGTCTGGTTTTCTGGCTGAGCGCCCCAAAAGCGCTCAGTGCATCTTTCATATCCATAATTCATGATATTTCGATTCATCAGCAACAGGCAAGTCTTTTTCGCAACCGGGCTCAACATCTCGGACACGGCCCGGTCTGGTTCGTAACCGTCATTTTCCGCAAGTCGCTTGCAACCGGCCTTCAGAGCTGCTGACCTGCCCGGGAAACCGCGCGGGGCAGACGATGAAAACACTTAAAAACCCTTTCCTCGGCAGAGGCCTTCCCGAGCAAAGCGGGCTTGCGGATGGATCCGTGTCGCAGGACGTCGCCGGAGCAGAGAACCTTTTTCGGAAATGCCCGCGTGCGGATGAAACCCCGCTGCTGAATGCAAATGACCTAGCAGCCGATCTTGCTATCGAGAACCTTGCCCTCAAGGACGAACGGCAGCGCATGGGCCTTGGCAGCTTCAAGGCGCTTGGCGCTGCCTATGCGATTGCCAAACTGGCTGACCAGCGCATCCGTGACGGGCTTGCCCCCTTTCATTCCTCCGCACTCAACGGCATGACCTTTGTCTGTGCGAGTGCCGGGAACCACGGCATGTCCCTTGCCGCAGGCGCTCCGCTGTTTGGGGCCAGGGCTGTCGTCTTCGTTGCCGATAGTGTTCCAAGCGCCTTTGAGGCCCGCCTCAAGGCCCGGGGCGCTGATGTTGTCCGGGTCGGAGCCACCTATGAAGACAGCATGACGGAAGCCCAGAGGCGCGCCGAGGCCGAAGGCTGGACCTTGCTGCCGGACAGCACCTGGCCGGGCATGACCGCCGCCGGACACGACGTCATGGAGGGCTATCTTGTGATGGCCGCGGAAATTGCCCGGCAGATCAAGACACCACCCACGCATGTCTTCCTGCAGGCGGGTGTCGGCGGACTTGCCGCCGCCTGTGCCGTCGGCGCACGCCTGACCTGGGGCCACGATGTCACCATCGTCGTGGCGGAGCCAGAACACGCACCCGCCCTTATGGCCAGCATCGAAGCCGGAAAGCCCGTCACGGCGTCCGGTCCGGTGTCGAACATGGGCCGGTTAGACTGCAAGGAACCCTCGCATCTGGCGCTGAAGTACCTGGCCACGGAAGCCGATTTCTTCGTGACCGTTTCTGACAGCGAGGCGGCTGAAACGGTTGACTGGCTGGGCAACAACGGCATCGCGACGACGCCATCCGGTGCGGGCGGCATCACAGCCGTTCGACACGCAGGTCGCGGAGCATCGCCCCTCGGCCTCGGACCTGAAGCCCGGGTGCTCTGCTATCTCTCCGAAGGACCGGAAGATGTCTGAACAGGATTTTCCTGAAGACGAATTTGCCGCGCGCACGCAAGCAGCCCAAAAAGCCATGAATTCCCAGGGCATCGAGGCGCTGTTTTTCACGACCGAAGCCGAAATGCGCTATTTCACCGGGTTCCGGACCCTGTTCTGGCAGAGCCCCACGCGACCCTGGTTCCTCGTGGTGCCGGTAAACGGCAAGCCGATTGCGGTCATTCCGCAGATCGGCGCGCACTTGATGGCGAGCACCTGGATTGACGATATCCGGGTGTTTTCCGCTCCGCACCCCGTCGATGACGGCATCGCCCTGCTCGCGGACACCCTCAAGGGCTTTACAAAAATCGCCATGCCGATGGGGCGGGAAAGCGCGCTTCGCATGCCGCTTCGTGATTTTCAGCGCCTTCGAGATCTCACCAACCACGCTGAATATCTGGACGGAACCGGTCTGATCCAGAGCCTCAGGATGGTGAAATCCGAACGTGAAATTGCTCTCCTGCGCAAGATTTGCGGTATCGGTTCGGCAGCATTTGCCAGGGCACCGGAGCTTATCCACACCGGCCAACCGCTCAACGAGGTTTTCCGGACCTTCCGGATCGAACTTCTGAAGCAAGGTGCGGACGACGTGCCTTATCTGGTCGGCGGAGCCGGACAGGGCGGCTACGGCGATGTCATTTCTCCCCCGTCGACCCGCCCCCTACAGGAAGGGGACGTCCTGATGCTGGATACGGGTGCAACCAAAAACGGCTATTTCTGCGACTTTGACCGCAACTTTGCGATCGGCCAGGCGAGTGATGCCGTCAGATCCACCCATGAAACACTTGTCCGGGCCGTTGAGGCAGCCGCCGAAATTGCCCGCCCGGGCCGTACCTGTGCCGATCTATTCCAGGCCATGGCCAAGGTGCTGGACCAGGGCGAAGGTGACGTCGGCAGGCTCGGCCACGGGCTCGGCATGCAGCTTACCGAAGCGCCCAGCCTGACCGGCTTCGACGAGACCCCACTTCGAGAGAACATGGTACTGACGCTGGAGCCGAGCCTCTCGCTTGGACCCGGCAGGATGATGGTTCACGAGGAAAACATCGTCATTCGAGACGGCGCGCCCGAATTCCTGACCGTGCCGGCAGGGCCGGACATTCCTGTTATCACCCGCTAGAATACCTGGAACCGCGGCATGAAACTTTCCTTCGACTGCGACAGGGGATCGGCAACCAAAGCGGCTTTCGGCCTGATCTTGCTGTCGGTTGACGAAACCATCGAGAGCGAGTTCCGGCCTCTCTTTGATCAGGAAGGCGTCTCGCTGCTTCACGCCAGAATCGAGAGCGCTTCCGAAGTCACCTCGGAAAAACTCATGCAGATGAAAGCCCGGCTGACGGACACCGCAGCCCTTTTGCCGGGAACGCGCCCACTCGACGTCATTGCCTATGCCTGCACGTCCGGCGCAACGGTGATCGGATCGGATCAGGTCGCCGGTGCGATCCAGGCAACTCACCCTGGCGCACGCGTGACCGACCCCGCTCGCGCAGTCGTTGCAGCCCTTGCACACCTTGGTGTCTCACGGATCGCCATCGTCTCACCCTATGTGGAGGAAGTCTCCGACGCACTCTGCCGTCTCCTGGAAGAAAACGGCATAACGCCCTTGAGTGTCGGTTCTTTCGGGCAAGCGGAAGAAGCCGTGGTTGCAAGGATCAGCCTGCGGTCCGTGGAAGAGGCAATCTGCGAGGTGGGGAAGGATCCGGAGATAGAAGCCGTCTTTGCCTCCTGCACCAACTTGCGCACGCTGTCTGTCATTGAAGCCTGCGAGAAACGTCTTTCCAAACCCGTCATCAGCTCCAACCTGGCACTCGCATGGCACATGATGCATCTGGCGAACCTGCAGACGACGGACCGTGGACCGGGACGGCTTTTTGCCACCTGACCGACAAAAAACGGAAAGATCCACGCCAGAAGACAAGGTTGGCGAAGGTCTTCTTTCGGTGAAATTGCCGAGGCTGCAGCTATTCGACTGTTCCCGAACGGCATCAATTCGTTCACTTAGCTGGCAACACCCGCCTATTCCTTGTTGACTCGCAGGGATTTCCGGGCAAAAACACCGCCGTCTCAAGTTTTGACGATTGCGAGCCCCGATGACCCGGCTGAAAGCCGACATTCTGGATATGATGTCCCAGGCCCTTGCCAGCGCTACCTTCATGCGCGGCGAGCCCCGGACGGCTGCCGCAACCGCTCTTAAACGCACTACCAAGACCACCAAGACCACCGCTTGACGGTGCCGCTCATCCCGCCTCCCCGGGGATGGGAGGCGCCGGGAGCCGGCCACGCCCATCCAGAACCGGGCGGCTGGCGAAGCGGGGAGACGGACAAGGACTAGTCAAAGATGGGTTTCAAGATCGCAATTGCAGGCGCTACCGGCAATGTCGGACGCGAGATGCTGGACATTCTCGCTGAGCGCGGCTTTCCGGCAGACGAAGTCGTCGCCCTCGCTTCCCGCCGTTCCCAGGGCACCGAAGTCTCCTTCGGCGACAAGACGCTGAAGGTTCAGGCCATGGAGAACTACGATTTCTCCGACACCGACATCTGCCTGATGTCCGCCGGTGGCACCGTTTCCAAGGAATGGTCGCCGAAGATCGCTGCCAAGGGCTGCATTGTCATCGATAACTCTTCCGCATGGCGCTACGACGCCGATGTGCCGCTGATCGTGCCGGAAGTGAATGCCGATGCCGTTGCCGGTTTCACGAAAAAGAACATCATTGCCAATCCGAACTGCTCCACCGCCCAGCTGGTCGTGGCGCTGAAGCCGCTGCATGATCACGCAAAGATCAAGCGCGTCGTCGTTTCCACCTACCAGTCGGTTTCCGGCGGTGGCAAGGAAGCGATGGAAGAACTGTTCAACCAGACCCGTGCGGTTTTCGTGAACGATCCGATCGAGCCGAGCAAGTTCACCAAGCGCATCGCCTTCAACGTGATCCCGCACATCGACAGCTTCATGGAAGACGGCTACACCAAGGAAGAATGGAAGGTGTTGGCGGAAACCAAGAAGATGCTCGATCCGTCCATCAAGGTGACCTGCACCGCCGTTCGCGTGCCGGTGTTCATCGGTCATTCGGAAAGCGTCAACATCGAGTTCGAAAACGAGATCACCGCTGAAGAAGCCCGCAACATCCTGCGCGAAGCTCCGGGATGCCTTGTCATCGACAAGCAGGAAGATGGCGGCTACATCACGCCTTACGAAAGTGCTGGCGAAGATGCGACCTACATCTCACGCATCCGCGAGGACGCAACCGTTGAAAACGGCCTCAACATCTGGGTCGTTTCCGACAACCTGCGCAAGGGTGCGGCGCTCAACGCCGTCCAGATCGCCGAGGTTCTCGTCAACCGCGGCCTGATCACGCCGAAAAAGGCAGCAGCCTGATCGACAGTTCAAACGGGCGCCTCGGGCGCCCGTTTTCTTGTGGCCTGCCGACTGTCATCCGGACAACGGCACTGCAAAGGTCCTGAACCGGGAACCGTGTTCCCGACACCCTGCCGAGCAGCCCCCCGACCCATCGATCCAGGCCCCGGGTTTCCTCTTTCCGGGCAAGCTCGACGCGCTACGTCGAGGGATGAAGCGACAACACTTAGCTCAACGCCACAAACCCGAACATTGCCGGCGACCGACAGGTTTTGATGTTGACAGGCCGCGAAAACAGCATCACCTCTGTCATCCCCTGTTCCCGGCGTTCGTAAAGGCCGCCAACGAGTTTTCTCCCATGCCCTCTGAATTTGACGGGTCGTTCAGCGACTTCCTTGAAAGCACTCCCGGCGGACGCTTCACCGACTGGCTGGCAGCTTGCGCCGAGCCCTATTGGAGCGATGCGACCAGCCATCCCTTCACCGTTGCGATCGGCGACGGCACCATGCCGGAGGAAGCCTATGCGCGTTATCTGATCGAGGATTACACCTTCGTCACGGATCTCGCCTCCACTCTGGGATATCTCGTCGCCAAAGCCCCCGGAATGCCCTCCAAGTCGCGGCTATCCGGTTTCCTTGCTCTGCTGACCTCGGAGGAAAACGACTACTTCCTGCGCTCGTTCGAGGCGCTCGGCGTGGAACCGCGGGTTTATCAGACCGCCGCACAGGGCCCTGTGACCCGCGCCTTCTCGCAGCTCCTGCTGAAATCGTCCGGACAAGGCAGTTACGCCGAAGGGCTTGCATGCCTTCTCTGCGCGGAATGGTGCTACCTGACCTGGGGCCAGCGCGAAGCGGAGAAACCGCGCCCGGATGCGTTTTATCTCGCCGAGTGGATTGATCTGCACGCCGTGCCTGGCTTCGAGGCCTTCGTGGCCTGGATCCGGGCGGAAATGGATCGGATCGGCCCCACTCTGCCGGAACCCGAGCAAGCCCGCGTTGCGGGTCTTTTCCGCCAGATGAGCAAACTGGAAGTCGCCTTCTTCGAAGCCGCCTGGACCGGCAAAGTGCCCGGTCCGGAGGACGATCTGCTACGGACCTGACCCGATGTTTCTCTATGAAGCCGCAGCCCTCGGCGCGGCTGCCCTGTGGGCGCTGACAGGTCTTCTGTCCACCGGCCCCGCCCAGCATCTCGGCGCGATTGCCTTCAACTGTACCCGCATGGTGCTTGTGGCATTGATGCTGTGCGCCTGGGTGTTCCTGACCACGGGGTGGAGCTCCATCGGCGACGCGCAGATGCTGCCTCTTGTCCTGTCCGGTTTCGTCGGCATCTTTCTTGGCGACACCGCACTTTTCCTGACACTGAACCGCATGGGTCCACGCCGGACCGCAATGCTGTTTTCTCTGAATGCCCCCATGTCGGCGATCCTCGGCTGGCTGCTCTTGAACGAAGACCTCAGCCCCACGCAGATGGTCGGTATCGGCCTTACCTTTCTGGGTGTCCTGCTGGCCATCCGTTTCGGCAAGCGCAAGTCCCAGCTTCACAAATGGGAAAACATCAAGGGTCCGGTATGGATTGGCGTGCTTCTCGGCCTTGCCGCGGCACTGTCCCAGTCGGTCGGCTCCCTCATTGCCCGTCCGATCATGGAAACCGGCGCTGACCCGGTCGCAGCCTCCAGCATACGCGTCGGCGTTGCAGCTGTGGGGCTGCTGCTCCTGACACGCCTTCCGGTCAGCTGGGTCAAGCCGGCGGGAAACTTTACGCTTCCGGTCGTCGGCCTGATCGCCATTTCCGGCTTGCTCGGCATGGGTCTCGGCATGACGCTGATCCTGTTCGCGTTGTCCGGCGGAGAAGTCGGCATCATCGCGACCCTGTCGGCAACGACACCCGTCCTCATGCTACCGATGATGTGGTGGCGAACCAGGGAAGCACCGGCACTCGGCGCCTGGGTAGGCGCGGCAGGCGTTGTGGCAGGCAGTGCGCTGCTCTTTGCCAGCTAGGCAAAAGGACGTTGGCAGATCGGAACAATGGATCTACAAGTGTGAGAGGAATATGGGAGCCGGATTCGAACCGGTACTTTGCAGCGGGCTGCAAGCGGGTAGTTCCAACCTCACCCGGCTCCCTAACGCCAGTATCGATAGCTTAAAAAACACCCGAAACGAATTTCGAGGACCGACCGCCCCTCGAGTAAGCAACCGGCAAAAACACAGCTGACACCAAACAAGACGTTCCAGCTTAAACAGCCATACCGCCCCGACGCAGCCAGGAAGATCTTATGCCCCTACGGCATATCTCCTATTCCCCATCTGGGGAATACATCGGTACTTTTTTCGAAAAATTTACTTAAACCCGCTCCTCGACTCCGCCTGAATTACTACTACTGGGTGTATTTTCGCAACGAACACCTCAACGACAAGAACAATTGTCCGCATCGATTTACAGTCAAGCAGCGCCTTTCAGCCGCCAAATACCGAATGGTAATGAACGCAGATCAAAGCAAACTGGCGGCTTGTTCGTCGGGACGCAAACCATCCGAAATTGCATTTATGCCATCTGCGGGATACCCATCTTGCGCTACGTCCATGTCCGGCATGTCGCTTAGACTTTGGCGCAGGATCGGCGCCAGGTGATCGACAAAGCGGCGTACCTTCGCCGTCACCAGTCGGTTTGAAGGATAGACGGCATAAATGCCGCTTTCAGGTAGCGTCCAGTCCCGCATCACCCTGACGAGGGCACCCTCTTTCAGCTCAGTGGCAACCGCCCAACGGGGTAGTGCCGCCAGGCCGATACCCGACAGGACCGCTGCCCGTAGCGATGCCGTACTGTTGCAAATCATCACGGGAGACAGTGAAACGGTGTGTTTCTGTGGCGACAAGAACGGCCATTCCCGTGCCCAGTAGAGCGCAGCGAACCCGATGCACTTGTGGTCCGGAATGTCGACAGGAAGTTGCGGCGCTCCCTGCCTCGCGATGTAGTCCGGTGCGGCACAGACGAGGATCTCCGACATGCCGAGTTTACGGACAATTGTCGCAGGTTCCGGTTCACGCACGATCCTTATCGACAGGTCGAGACGCTGCTCAACGAGGTTGACCATGCGCATGTCTTCGACGATTTCAGCTGTCACTTGCGGATTCTCTGCAAGAAAAGACCCGAGTGCCGGAATGATAAACCGGTCAGCAAAAGCTTCAGGCGCACCGATCCGCATATGGCCTACCGGGGTTTCCTGATACGCCATCACTTCAGTTACGCCCGCGTGTGCCTCTTCCAGTGCACGGGTACAGCGCTGGTAGAAGATCACACCGGCTTCGGTCGGAGAAACGTGACGGGTGGTTCGGTCGAGGAGGCGTACCCCCAGACGTTTCTCCAGGGCAATGACACATTCGCTGACACGGGATTTGGACAAGCCGAGCTGCTCGGCGGCCCGGGTAATGTTTCCGGCTTCAACCACCCGGGCGAAGATCTCAATTGCATCAAAGAGTGCCATGCGAACGTCCTGTGAAACCGGACAAACTGTCCGGAGTATCACCACTTCCGCAATTTCGGGAAAGTCGTATTTTTTGCCCTCGCCGCAGTTTGCGGTTTGAGGAGACCCATTATGACAGCAATTTTTAATGCAGCCGCAATCGCGGCGCACCGGGACGCTTGCGAAAACGAAATACTCGGCTTCCGCCGCTTAAGGGTGCGGAGTGCCGATACCGGCGGACGGCTTGGTTTTTTTGAGGAAATCGTTCCGCCCGGAGAAGGTGTGCCCCTGCACATCCATCACAAGGAAGACGAGATGTTCAATGTCCGCGAAGGTCATTTCCGCATCTGGTGCGCCGATGAAGTCTTCGACGTCCATCAAGGTGATGTCGTCGTCCTGCCGCGTGGTGTCCCGCATGCGTTTCGCAATGTCGGCGATGTCGAGGGTTGGCTCGATGTCACCGTTACGCCCGGAGGGTTCGAAACGATGTTCGCACGCGCTGCCGAAGCCGGCACGCAAGGAGCAGAACGTTTCATGGAACTTGCTCCCGACTACGGCCTGGAAATGCTTCCAGGTCAGGCCGCGGCTTAGGAGACGGCAATGATCTGCTGTGTCTTCCAGAGAACCATTCTGGCTTTTGCCGTGCTCGCGGCCTTTTCAGGATCCGTGTCCGCGGATGAGAACAAGGCTGCACGTGGAGCCTACCTTGCCCGGATCATGGCTTGCGCTGATTGTCACAGTCCGCGCGGACCGAACGGCGCACCGATGCCCGAAGCCGGGCTCATCGGCGGCAATGTCGGCTTTGAAATTCCGCAGGCAGGCATTGTCTGGGGTCCGAACCTCACGCCCGCCAATGGCGGTGCGGGATCCTGGAGTACGGAAGAAATCGTAACGGCCCTGACGACCGGCGTTCGACCAGACGGACGGTTGCTCATTCCCGTTATGCCCTGGCCTGCATACGCCGGACTGACCACACAGGACGCCGAAGCTCTTGCGAGCTACCTGCAGTCCCTGACACCGGATGACAATCCCGTTCCAGGTTTGATTGCACCGGGGGAAAACGCCCCTGCCCCCTATTTCACGATAAAGTTTCCAGGATAGGGCACGACGATGCCGTTGGCCTGACGGCCAACGGCGCCTGGAAGCCGAATTCGGGCTATCCTCCGATCGACTGCCCGTTACCGTGCCTGCCGACGCCACCTTTCGGCATAAGGCAGTGCAAAAAGGTAAAGTCCCGATACCAGCAAGAAGATCAATGGCACCAACGCCAGCAATCCGACCCAGAGTGCCGGTTCGGACTGCCCCATGGCAGCCAGATTGACAACCACGGCCAGTGTAAAGGCTATGGACAGCCAGCGGTGCAGCTGACGGATGATCTTGTTCCAATTCATGGTTTGCTCCTGGTAATCACGACGCAAGATCCCGTCTGCCGGAAAGATCCGTCAGCAAAGGGTTCTTGAGAGTTGGGGGTGTGCGCTCAGTCCGCCACGTGGCGGACTGTCAGACCTGGGCTGATTTCCTGCGCGTTTTCCTGGCAGCCGAGGCAGTGGCATTCTGCTCGGCGGCTGCACAAACGAGGGCTTTCAGCGCCGCTTCATCGATGACTGCATCCTCGAACAGGTCGATTGCCCGGCGCACGTTGCCGTCCAGGCTGGAATTGAAGAGACCAGCCGGATCATCAAGTGATGCGCCTTTTGCGAACGTCAGCTTCACGGCTTTCTTGTAAGTCTCTCCAGTGCAGATGATGCCATCCTTTTCCCAGACGGGAACACCGCGCCATTTCCAGGTTTCCTCAACATCGGGAACCGCTTCGTGGATGAGGGCGCGCATCCGCGCCAGTGTGCGTCCACGCCAGTCGTCAAGGTCTGCGATCCTGGCGTCGATCTGTTGCGCGGGGGACATTTGATTGTCCATGGTCGTCCTCCTTGCGGTTATCAGGCGTCTTTGCCGGCATCGTCCAGCCGCGCAACAACGCTTTCCAGCGCTTCCATGAAGCGGGGCCAGGCGGCGCTTGCACCGCGATAGTAGGGCAGCTGCTCCTGCGTGAAGCCGATTTGCTCCATACGCAGAAGGGTGCCGTTATCCGTCGGGGTCAATGTCCAGGTCACTGTGCTTCGAAGATCCTTGGTGTTCCAGCTGTAGGCCAGCGCTTTATGCGGCTCGATCGACTGGACTTCGCAATCAACCATTCCCCAGTCGGCACTCAGGTCGAAGCGGTGACCTACAACCGGTTTGAAGGCATTTTTCATGAGCCATTCCTCGATCAGGTGGGGCTGGGTCAACGCACGCCAGATCTTTTCCGCGGGAAAGGGAACTTCCCGTTCCACGACAACAGCAAGGGTATCTTCGTCCGAGAAACTCATTGGTCCATTCTTCTCAAAAGGTCTTCCAGATCGTCGAACCGGCGTTCCCAGAACACGTTCATGCGCTGGGTCCAGTCGACCAGCGGTGCGAGCGCTCCGGGCCTGGCGCTATAGTGCGATTGCCTGCCGTCCTGGCGGTCCGTGACAAGCCCGGCCTCCTTCAGGACGCCAAGATGTTTGGAAACCGCAGGCTGGGAGACACCAGACTGATCGGTCAACACCCGCACCGTCAGCTCGCCCTCGCGGCAAAGCCGCTCGAACAACGCCCGCCGGGTCGGGTCGGCCAGCGTCCGAAACAGAAGGTCAGGTGTTGGCTCACTCAAATTCATAACTCCGCGGTTATTGATTGAATTAATAACCGCGGAGTTATGAATGAGTCAAGACACAATTCAGACCTGCACCGCTTCCCGCTTGCGCGCAAGTGACGGCAGGCAGACGGTGCGGCCATCGGCCAGCTGTTCGATCCGCACATCGACACCGTAAACTTTGCAAAGAGCAGCGCTTGTCAGCACTTCCTTTGGGGGCCCATCCGTCTTGATGCGACCATCGTGAAGCAAAGCCACCCTGGTTCCGATTGCAAAGGCGTGATCAGGGTCGTGGGTCGACAGCACAACGGTCAGGCCGTCCGCCGCAAGACCTGCAACTTCGGAAAGCACCAGCGCCTGATTCCCGAAATCGAGACTGGCTGTCGGCTCATCCATCACGAGGACACGTGTTTCCTGCGCGAGTGCCCTGGCGATCAGCACCAGCTGCCTCTGTCCGCCGGAAAGCCGCGTATAGTCTGCGCCGGCGAGTTCCCCGATACCGAGCCTTTCCAGCGCCGCCAACGCAACGTCCCTGTCGCGCGGGCCGGGCTGCTGAAAGGCACGCAGTCTTGCGGTTCTGCCCATCAGCACGACTTCCAGAACCGGAAAGGCAAAGGGCGCGGCGTGTGCCTGTGGAACGTAGGCGATCCGCGTCGCGATATCCGCACGGGACAGCGATTTCAGCGGTCGTCCTTCCACCAGCACCGTGCCGCCACGCGCCGGCAACAGCCCCAGAAGCGTCTTGAAAAGAGTGGTCTTGCCGGACCCGTTGGGCCCCAGCAGGCAATAGACGTCGCCGGAGGAAGCGGTCAGGTTCAACTCGCTCCCGACATCGTGGCCCGGATAGCCGATGGACAGGTTTTCAGCCCTCAGCTTCACGCCCATGCCCGCCTCCCCCTGGCAAGCAGCCACAGGAAAAATGGTGCACCGACAACGGCGGTCAGAATGCCGAGCGGGACTTCGGTTCCCGAGAGCGTGCGTGCCAGCGTATCGACGGCGAGAAGGTATCCCGCACCAAGCAGGGCTGCTGCCGGCAACAGGCGCCCGAAACCAGGGCCAACGATCATCCGGGCGATATGCGGTATCACCAGCCCCACCCAGCCAACGACACCGGCAATGGCGACGACGCTCGCGGTGATCAAGGTCGCGCAGAAAATGACAACAAGCCGCAGCCGACCGGCTTCCACGCCAAGCGCCTTTGCTTCTTCATCCCCCAGGGACAGGACGTTGATCCGCCAGCGCAACAGGAACAGCGGGACAAGGCCGAACAGAACTGCAGGTACTGCCGGAAGGATATCGCCAGCCTTCACCCCTGCCAGACTGCCCAGCAGCCAGAAGGTGATCGCCGGAAGCTGGTCATAAGGATCAGCCAGCACTTTCAGCAAGGATGTCGCCGCTCCCGCCAACGCACCGACGACGACACCTGCAAGCACAAGCACAAGCGTGCTGTCTCCACCCCGCACCGTCGCGGCCACAAAACCGACGAGGGCAACGGCGGCTAGACCACCGGCAAAACCCATCAGCTGGATTGCCGCGACAGGAAGAGACAGGAAGATGCCGAGAACGGCGCCGAGCCCTGCGCCGGCAGAAACACCGAGAATATCCGGTGACACCAGCGGATTGCGGAATAGGGTCTGGTAACAGGCACCGGCGGCGGCAAGCGAAGCGCCGACCAGCAGCGCCGCAACCACCCTTGGCAGACGGATCGACAGGAGAACCGTGTCCTGCGTTCCCGAAGGCTGTGCGCCGGACACGACGCGCGCCAGCACACCGACGGCCTCGGACGGCGCAAGCGGAAACGGACCGATCAGAAGCGCCGCGAAACTGCCAAGAACAAGTGCGAGGCCGAGCCATACGAGCAAGCCGGAACGCGTGAAAGGAGTAGATTTGCCGGTCAGGGAGCCCGCCCCTTTGCCCATTCCAGCAGAGTGTCGAGCTCTGCTTCACTCAGGTCCACATGATACCACAGCTTATAGAAGTCAGCGGTCTCCTGACGCAGCTCTCCACCCCAGAGCTCGGGATAGAACAGGCCCGCAAGCCATTTCAAACCCATCATCCGATTGACGGACGGCGGCCTGTCGATCCAGCCGAAAGGGGCCGTTGGCGACAAGAAAACCCGGCCTTCACGCACCGCGGCAATGCCTTGCCACAGGGGATCCTGCCAGACAGCTTCATAGAAGCTACGATCCCACGTCACGATTGTGTCCGGGTTGGCAACGATAATCTGCTCGGGACTTGCCTGCACCAGCCCGTATTGCCCAGGCACATCGGCCACGTTGCGCCCACCGGCCTTCTCGATGATTTCGGTGTTGATCGAGCCTTTCAGGCCTGTTTCAAGTCCATCCGCCCCACGGGCGAGGTAAACACGCGGCCTGTCCTCCTCGGGCACGGCACCGAGTGCCGACGTCAGTGCGGTGAAGGTTGCCTCGACATCTGCGGCCAGAACCTCTCCACGTTCCGGAACGCCAAGCGCCTCGCCCACAAGGCGCAACGCGCCAGCGGTTTCATCGAAGCGGCCGTTGACCAGGAGATAGGGAATTCCCGTCTGTTCCTGCATACGGTCGGCAAGATCGATATAGGTATCGCGGACGGACCCGAAATCGATGATCAGATCGGGTTTCAGGGCAAGAACCCGCTCCAGGTTTGCCTCCCCGCCGCGCCCGGTCAGGCGGCCGGTCTCGGGCAGGTCTCGGAAGGCTTCGGCGATGAATGGCTTCTCGTAGTCCCGCAGCGCTCTCGGCCAGCCGAGCAGGGCTTCCGGTTTGAGCGCGTAGACGAGAATGGACGCCGGAGGCCCGGCCGCGAACACACGGGTTACCGTATCCGGGATCTCGACCGTACGGCCCGCGGAATCGGTAACGGTTCGCGCCAGGACGGACGTCCCCGAAATGCAAAGCAGGAAAAGGCAAATAGCGGCCAGGCGCGTCATGTTTCCTCCAGCATACTTGTGACTGACCGAGGGTTTCTGCCCATTTCAGTTCAGCTTCAGGAAAGCGACAAGACAGAAACTCCATCGGTACAGAGATGGATTATCCGGAGAAAATACACAAAAACAACATAAACCGCAGCCCTTTCACGGAACTATGAAACACTCACTAAACTGTGATTATCACTGCTATTTTTACGCGAACTTTCCTTCATTCTTAATTTACGCAAATCACGAAAGATGAACCCAACTATGACGCTGGGGGAAATGATGAAGAAGTTCTTGTCCCGATTAAGTGTGACTTCGACGCTCGCAATTATTTCTGCCGGCGTGCTTGGAATATCGATGATTGTTGTGGGCTTTATCCTGTATCAGGTCGCCCTTGGCCAGGCTGAGGATCGTGCCCAGGTCAAGCAGGATATCAACCTTCGCGTGGCCGCGACGCTGTTTCAGGACCGCATCGACGGGGCAAAGGTCAGCTGGGACGCCAACAACAACGTCAAGCGGATCGAACTGGCCGAAATGCCCGTGTTCGAAAACCATGACATGATCGACGCCGTCGGGCGCATGACAGGTGAGACCGCGACTGTTTTTGCCTGGGATCCGGAAACGAAGGATTTCTGGCGCAAGACCACCAACATCATCAAGGGTGACGGCAAGCGTGCCGTCGGAACCCAGCTCGGTCAGAACGGCGCGGTTTATCCTGTCGTTACCCAGGGCAAGACCTTCCACGGACAAGCGACCATTCTCGGCAAGGACTACTTCACTGTTTACCAGCCGATCTTCTCAGCCAAGGGCGATATTCTCGGTATCCTTTATGCCGGCGTGGAAAAGGCCGCAGTCGAAGCCAATGCATGGGAACTGACCAGCCGCTACGCGATGCTAGTGCTGCCGGTCGTCGCCGTTTCGGTGGTGCTCCTGATCCTCGCAATTCGCCGCCAGCTGCGTCCGATTACACGCCTTGCGGAAATCACGGACCAGATTGCGCAGGACAATCTCGCAGACGAAGTCCCCTTCAAGGAACGCTCCGACCAGATCGGCACGCTTGCCCAGGCCGTCAGCACCCTGCGTGACAGGGCTGTCGAGCGGATCGAACTGACCGAACACCAGCGCACGTCCGAAGCTGCGGCGATCGACCGCCAGAACCGTGTTCAGCGTCTGATCGAAACCTTCCGGACCAATGTCTCCAACGTGCTCAACTCGGTCAACGAAACCGTTCATGGCCTGGAAGGCACCGCGGGACATCTCTCCGACCTGTCCGGCCAGAGCGCCTCAAGCGCGACGGAAACCCTGAACTCAGCCGATGAAGCGACCTCGAGCGTTCAGACCGTGGCCAGCGCCGCGGAAGAACTCTCCGCGTCCATCAGCGAAATTTCCCGCCAGGTGGCCCAGACGACGGAAGTTGTTGGCCGGGCAACCGAAGGCACCCGCATGACCAACGAAAAGGTGGAAGGCCTTGCAGCCTCCGCCTCCAAGATCGGCGAAGTGGTGACCCTTATCCAGGCGATTGCCGAGCAGACCAACCTGCTGGCCCTCAACGCCACCATCGAGGCGGCACGCGCCGGGGAAGCCGGCAAGGGCTTCGCGGTCGTCGCAGCGGAAGTGAAGGAACTGGCCACCCAGACCTCCAAGGCGACCGAGGAAATCAGCGCCCAGATCACGGCCATTCAGGACGCGACCAAGGACTCGGTCGGTGCGATTGCGGAAATCACCAAGATCATGGAAGAGGTGAATTCCTACACCAGCACCATCGCGGCAGCCGTGAGCCAGCAGGGCTCGGCCACCGGCGAGATTTCGCAGAACGCCCAGAATGCCGCCGAAGGCACCACCTTCGTGTCGTCCTGCATGTCCGACCTTTCCAGTGCGGTCAACCAGACGTCACAGGCTTCCCAATCGGTTCTGGACGCATCGGAAATGCTGTCCTCGCGCACGGAAGAGCTGAAACAGGAAGTGGAAACATTCCTGAACGGTGTGGCAGCCGCCTGAGGCAACCATCCAACGACAACTTGTCTTGTCAGGAAGGCGCGGACATCGTCCGCGCCTTTTTCGTTTTCGGCATCGGGTTTTCGCTCAGAACACACCCGACATCAGAGCCCCGCGTCGCGGCAATCAGCCTCCAACCGCGCTCATCCAGAGACTGAACGTGCCAGCCCGTCCCGCACGTTGGTTAGGACGGCAAACATCGAGCACCTGAAAAGGCGAAACTTTCAGCCCCACAACCGTCACGCAGCACTTTTCTCACGCCCAAAACTTTGCTGCACTGCACACGATTATTCACCAAATGCCTTTAACGTTTACAGGCAGGTCAATTCACAAAAGCGGTTAAAGAGAAGTGCCTGATACAAAATTCACGCAGCGTCTTTCGTATTTTTACTTGGCAGATTTACTAAACCTTTTTTAGGTTTTTTCTACAATCCTTGATTTCAACCAAAATTGTTTCAGATGCCGATTGATCATGGTTCAAATTTTAGTTGCGGCAGTGGATTTCGGAAATTTTCCATCGCGTTTCGCCAGAATCGCGACCCTCTACCCGACAAAACGAATTGCCTTTTCCGGCGCCAACCTGAGAGACATCAAGCCCCGCTCGCTGCTTCTTGTCGACTTTCTGGACCTTGGCACTGACCACATCAAAATTCTTCGGGATTTTTCGAGAAGCGGCCAATCCGTGCCGACGCTCGGCATCGTTGACACAAAAAGCAGACAGAGCGTGCTGCAGGCGCGCGAACTCGGCTTCTACAATCTGATCGATCGCGAGGAAAAATTCGCGACACTGTTCGAAAAAATACGCGAAGTGGTGGGCGACTATTCCAAACCGACGCTCCCCAGCCGGTATTCGGAGAAAATCGTCAAGTCGGTTGAAACCACCAGCATGGGCTTGAACCTGATGTCGGCCGCAGCCCTCTCCGGCGCTCCCCTGCCCATGCAGCTCCTGGCAACCAACGCCCAGGACATCACCTCAACAATCATGACGGAAGGTCTCGACAGTTGGTTGAGTGCGGTTCAATGCCACCACAGCCACACCTTCTGCCACACGATGATGGTCGCCGGGCACACAGTTTCTTTTTCGCGTGCGCTCGGTCACTCCGAGGCGGAGCAGACGATGCTTGGCCTGGGCGCACTGGTGCACGACCTGGGAAAGGTAAAGATCCCGCTTTCCATCCTGGACAAGCCCGGCAAACTGACCAGGGAAGAACGTGAGCTTGTCAACAATCACCCGCTTTATAGCCGGGAGATTCTGGCAACGCGGCAGGAAGTACCAAAGCTGGTTGTCGAAATGGCTCTGTGTCACCATGAGTTTCTGGACGGAACCGGGTATCCGAACGGCCTCAGGGGCAATCAGATCTCGCAAAGGGTCAGGTTGCTGACGATCAGCGACATCTTCTCCGCCCTCACAGAAAAACGCGCCTACAAGGACAGCCTCAGTCCACGACAGGCCTTTGCGATCATGTTCGAGATGAAGGGCAAGCTCGACATGGACCTGTTGCGCAAATTTCGTACACTGGTGCTGAGCTCGGAATTCGGCCGTGTCCGGCGTCAGGCCAGGGCCTGACACCCAAACACCGCCCCCAGAGGTTGTTTCGGAAAACGTTGCGCCATCTCAGGATTGCGCGATCACCTTTTTGTGTTGTCTGAATCAGCTAAATCACCCAGTTCCACAGGCCTTCGAAACTCTTTCTTCAACTTCCGCTACGACAATATTGTCCCCAAACAGAGACAAAAACCGGGAGTGAACAAGGTGCTGTTTTCAGGGTCGAACATGTGGAAAGCCGCCTTCGATGCGCTCAATCGCTCGCAGGCGATCATCGAGTTTACACCCGAAGGCACGATCCTGACTGCCAATCCCAATTTCCTGAAGGCGATGGGCTACGCTCTCAATGAAGTTCAGGGAAAACCCCACAGCATGTTTGTCGACCCCGCCCACGCGGCATCGGCAGAATACAAGGCCTTCTGGAAAAAGCTGGCCCAAGGCGAATATCAGACCGCCGAATACCTGCGCTACGGCAAGGGCGGCCGGGAGGTCTGGATACATGCGTCCTACAATCCGATCCTCAACAGCGCCGGCAAGGTGGTCAAGGTTGTCAAGATCGCCTTCGACATCACCGAGCGCAAGCAGAAGACCGCCGACTTTGAAGGCCAGGTCGAGGCGATGAACAGGTCGCAAGCCGTGATCCATTTCGATCTCGACGGTACGATCCTTGACGCCAACGACAATTTCCTGTCCGCGATGGGTTACTCCCTTGATGAAATCAAGGGCCGCAAACACGGCATGTTCGTCGAAAAGGACCATGCGGCGAGCACGGAGTACCGGCAGTTCTGGAAGAATCTCGCCGAAGGCAAATTTCAGGCGGGTGAGTTCAAGCGCATCGGCAAGGGCGGGCGCGAAGTCTGGATCCAGGCAACCTACAATCCGATATTCGATTCCGCCGGTCGTCCCTTCAAGGTCGTGAAATTCGCGACTGACCGCACACCGCAAGTCGTCGAAAGACGTCGCCGCGCCACCGTTCAACAGGGCATCGACCAGGATCTGTCCGAAATCGCCACGGCCATTTCCAACACGACGGAACAGGCCACCACATCGGCCTCGGCGTCCGAACAGACCTATTCCAGCGTGCAGACCGTCGCGGCGGCGGCAGAAGAACTCGTTGCTTCGATTCAGGAAATCAGCCGCCAAGTCCAGACCGCGCTTGAAGTTTCGCAAAGCGCTGCGACCGAGGCCGAGCGGTCCAGTGACATCATGAGCGGGCTGTCTGAGGATGCAAAGACGATCGGTTCGGTAATCGAACTGATCGACGGCATTGCCGACCAGACAAATCTCCTGGCCCTGAACGCGACCATCGAGGCAGCGAGAGCAGGGGAAGCCGGCAAGGGCTTCGCCGTTGTTGCCTCCGAAGTGAAGAGCCTCGCCGCGCAGACAAGCAAGGCAACCGAAGAGATCTCCAATCAGATCGGCTCCATGCAGGAGACGACCGGTCAGGCAGTCGCCGCAATCGAGTCGATCCTGGCAGTCATCAAGAATGTCGGAGACATCGCCGCCAGCATCGCATCCTCGGTCGAGGAGCAATCGGCGGTTACGAACGACATATCCTCCAACATGCATTCGGCCGCACAGGGCGTGGAACGGATCACCTCCAACATGCAGTCGATCTCCTCGGCAACTGCCCAGATAGACGCCGCGACGAAGAACGTTAAGCAGGCCTCGCAATCCCTGATGTGAACACGGGACGCGCGATCTGACATCACGCCCCGTCCTTGCCAGACAAAAAAACCCGGTGCCAAGGCACCGGGTTTTCTTTTGACGGGTTTTTGAACCTGGCCTTAGCGCGCCGGAAGCGGGATCCACTCGGCAACAGAAACATCGGCATGCTGGAACTGCGGCATCTTCTGGCCCAGGTCTTCCATGTTCTTGACGTCCTGCTCGTTCAGGAAATCCTGGGTGATCAGGGTCGGCGGCACGACAACCTGCTTGCCCGGGTCTTCACCTGCCAGCATCAGCGCCAGCGTGCGCACGCTGACTTCACCGACAACCGCCGGGTTGGTCGCGACCGTTGCCGCCCAGGCGGAATCCGGCTCGCGCATGGCGGAGATATCGGCCGTGGAAACGTCCGCGGAATAAATGGCGATGTCCTGGTTGAGACCGGCTTCATCGACCGCAATCTTCACACCTTTGGCAAATTCATCGTAAGGAGCAAAGACGACGTTGATGTTCGGATTGGCCTGCAGCACCGAACGGGCCTGGTTGGCAACGGAGTTGGCAATCGGGTTATCAAGCGTGCCGAACATGGCCGCTTCCGTGATCCCCGGATTGGCTTCCTTGATTTCCTTCCAGGCGACGTCGCGGCGATCCAGCGGCGCAATGCCCGGCACATAGACATAGCCTGCGGTAAAGCTGTCGCCATTGTCCTTGATCGCCTGTTCCAGGGCCAGCTTGCCGAGCAGGTAGTCGGACTGTTCGATCTGCGGGATCGCATCGTTTTCAACGTTGACGTCGAAGGCGACAACCTTGATGCCCGCATCGACGGCGCGCTGTGCGGCGGCCTTCATGGATTCGGTCAGGCCGTGCTGGATGATGATGCCGTCGACACCAAGCGCGATGGCCTGATCGACCATGTCGGCCTGAAGGGCGGCATCCTGACGGCTGTCGAGAACACGCAGATCAACGCCAAGGGCAGCCGACTGCTTTTCAACACCCGACAGATAGGACTGGAAGAAGTCACCGGTGGACAGATAACGCACCAGCGCGATCTTGACCTCTTCCGGCTTATCGAACGGCGCCGGCATATCGGCTGCAAAAGCCGCTCCGCCGGAAAGCCCGATCCCGGCGGCAACCGCCAGCTTCATGAATTCACGTCTCAGCATTTGTTTTCCTCCCAATGGAAACGGCGCCATTCAGGGCGTCACGCTGTTCTCCGGCCCCCACGTCGCGAGGACAGGTAGAATGTGAAGACAAGGGCGGCGACCAACACGGCGCCCTTGACGAAATCCTGCATGTAGTAAGGAGCGTTCATCATCGTCAGCCCCTGAAGAAGAATGCCGACGAACAGTGCCCCTGCCGCCGTGCCGAAGGCGTTCGGGCGGGCAGCGCCCAGTACCGCGAAGCCGATGAGGGCCGCGGCCACGCTGTCGAGCAGAAGGTTGTTGCCTGAGGCAATGTCACCGCGGCCAAGGCGGGCAGCCAGCAGAATGCCGCCAACCGATGCCAGCATGCCGGAAATCATGTAGGCTACGATCTTGTAGCGCTGCACGTTGGTGCCGACCAGTTCGGCAGCCCGTTCGTTGGAGCCGATGGCATACATCAGGCGGCCATGCCGGGTGTACCCCAGGAACAGCCAGATCAGCAGCGCGATCAAAAGGAACACCACCACCGGCACCGGCAGCAACCGGTCCAGGAACAGGTCGAAGCGATGCCGGCCGAGCCACAGGAAAGCCGCGGAGAACGTTCCCTCCGCGACGACGCCTTCGCCCAGGCTCATCCCGGTCGCAATCGAATTGCCCTGGGTCGGAATGCGCTGCAAACCGATCAGAAGGAACATCATGCCAAGCGTCGCCAAAAGGTCCGGCACCCGCATCTTCACGATAAGGAACCCGTTGATCAGCCCGACGACCGCCCCCATCACCAGGCAGAGTGCAACCGCGACAAAGGCGGATTGCTCCAGCACCACCATGGAGTAGGCCGACAGCATCAGCGCCGAGGTTGCGACAGATCCGATGGACAGGTCGAATCCGCCCACCACCAGCGTACAAGTGACACCGAGCGCGAGAATGCCGGTAATGGCCACCGACTGCAGGATGAAGACGGCCGAACGCGGGCTGGCAAAGCCGCTGGCATAGAGACTGAAGAAAAGGGCCAGTCCGCCGAGTAGGACGAGGAAGCCGTAGCGGATGGCAAGTTCGAGCGGGTTCTTGTTCATTGTTCCGGTATTCATCCTGCCATTGCCTGCGTTGCTGGCTCGCTCTGCCCCTGCCCGCTTGCGGGCCCCGAGACATCCGCGACCAGACGGTTCAGGTCGACGTTCTTGTTGATGTATTCGCCGACGATGGCGGCCTCGTGCATGACGACGATGCGGTCGGCGATTTCCAGGGCCTCGTCGATTTCCGCCACGAAGACGAGTGTCGTGCGCCCTTTTGCGGTCTGCCGGATGTAGTGACCGATGTCCCGCCGGGCGCCGATGTCGACACCCTGGAAAGGTTCGTCCAGCAGCAATACGCGGCTTGCCTGCAACAGCCAGCGGCCGATCATGACCTTCTGCTGGTTGCCACCCGACAAGGTGTTGATGCCGTCGCCGTTGCCCTGACAGACGATCCCGATCTTGCCGATCATGTCGTCAGCAGCCCGGCGCTGTCCGCGTTCGCTCAGGAAAGAGAACCGGCTGAATGCCCTGAGGAACGGCAGTGTCATGTTGTTGGCGATGTCGAAGTCCGGCACCACGGCGTTCACGCTGCGGTCCTTGGGCGACATGAACACACCCTTGGCGACGGCGTCTTCCGCACTCTTCGGAGTGTAGGCCTTGCCGTCCAGGCGCAAGGTGCCGCCGGCCGGTTTCGCAAGGCCAAACAGCACTTCCGCCAGTTCCGTGGTGCCGCTGCCGAGCAGACCCGTCAGGGCTACCACTTCGCCTTCGCGAGCAGTCAGATCGATCTGCGGGCCATTTTCGTGTAGGCGCACACCATCTACTTCCAGGATCGGATCGCCGCCGGCAACCGGATCGATATCGACCTCGGTCATCTGGTGGCCAAGCATGGCGTTGACCGCGCCGACATAGTCCAGCGGCTCTGTCTCGAACAGGCCGGAAATCGCCCCGTCGCGCATGGAAACGATCCGGTCGGCCACGCGGCGGATGTCCGACATGCGGTGGGAAATATAGAGAATGGCGACACCTTCCGCACGCAGCCGGTCAATCAGCGCGAACAGGCGGTCGGCTTCGGAAGCGGACAGAGATGAGGTCGGCTCGTCCAGAATGAGCAACTTCGGCGCGCGGGCCATGGCACGTGCGATCGCGATCATCTGGCGGTCGGCAACCTCCAGATCCGCAACACGGGTGCGCACGTCCATCGTCAGCCCCATGCTTTCGGCAACCTTGCGGGCCTGCCGGCGAAGTTTCCTGTCGTTGACGAAGAAATCGGCACCCGGTTCGGTCAGGAGGTCCAGCGTCAGGTTGGTGGCAACATCGAGATCCGGAATGACGCCGTCATCGATGGACTGGTGCACGGTCACGACGCCCTTTGAGATGGCATCGGCCGCGTCAAGCGGCTTGAAGGGCGCACCGGCCAGCTCGATCTCGCCGGCATCGGCAAAATGATAGCCGCACAGGACCTTCACCAGCGTCGACTTGCCGGCACCGTTGGCTCCCATCAGCGCCGTGACTTCGCCGGCGCGCAGCTCCAGATCGATCCCCCGAAGCACGTGGTTGCGCCCGAAGGACTTTTCCAAGCCGCTCAATTTACAGGTGACGTCTGGCACCTTTCCTCCCGATATTTTTGCGAGTTCCTCCCCCGCTTCTCATCGTTACAACACGCTAAATAGGCATTTGTCAACTGTGTTGACTTTTGAATAATCTTGACCATTATCGGGGCAAAATAGGGAGGAACAAGACCCAAGATGGACACGCCAGACCTCTATCGGCCCCTCACGCCGGAAACGCTCGGCGAAAGACTTTCCGGCATTTCCGCCGTTGCGGACAGGATCGGAGCAGACCCGTCTGACTGGACCGTTCGCGAAGTTGGCGACGGCAACCTGAACCTCGTCTTCATTGTCGAGGGCCCCAAAGGCACGATCATCGTCAAGCAGGCACTGCCCTATGTGCGCCTGGTCGGCGACAGCTGGCCGCTGCCGCTTTATCGCGCGCTTTACGAGAACCATGCGCTTGTACGACAGGCCGCCCGTGATCCGGGCGCAGTGCCGGAGGTCTACCACTTCGATGAGGACCAGGCGCTGATCGTCATGGAATTCCTCTCGCCGCACAAGATCCTGCGGCGCAAGCTGATCGATGGTGAAAAGGTTGCAGGACTCGGTGCTTTCCTTGGCACCTTCTGCGCCCGCACCGCGTTTCGCGGCTCGGAACTGTCCATGAAGAGCGCAGACAAGAAGGCCGATGTCAGCCTGTTCGCCGGCAACGTGGAAATCCCCGCAATCACCGAAGCGCTGGTGTTCACCGATCCTTATTATGCTGCTGAAATGAACCACCACACGGAAGGTCTTGACCCCGTTGTGGCAGACCTGCGCACCAATGCCGAACTGAAGGCAAAGGTGCAGCGGTTCCTGATGAAATTTGCCTCCAACACCGAAACCATGGTGCACGGCGACCTGCACAGCGGCTCCATCATGTCCACGGACAGCGACAGCCGTGTCATCGATCCCGAATTCGTGCAATACGGCCCGCTCGGCTTCGACATCGGAATGCTGACAGCCAACTTCCTGATGGCCTATTTCAGCCAGCCGGCCCATCGCAGCGCGGAAACACTCGAGGATTTCCAGGAATGGGTTTTGTCGGTCATCGCCGAAACCTTCTCATCCTTCGAGGCCGAGTTCACCCGCCTCTGGAACACCGAGCGCACCGGCATGCTTTATCCGGCTTCCCTGTTCGAGGATCAGGGGCAGGCATCAGACTTCGCATGTGCGGGCCTCCTGCAGGATATCCGCAACGAGGCCATGGGCTATTGCGGTATCGAGATGCACCGCCGCACCCTGTCGCTCGCCCATAATGCCGACTTCGAGGAAATCGAGGACAAGCAGCTGAAGCGCCGTCTGGAAACGCGCAACCTGCTGATGGGGGCCGACCTCATCCTGTCGCCAGAAAGTTACGGCTCGACCGATGCGCTCGTGAAGCTTGCGCGCCAATTCAACAAGAAGGACATCCCATGAAGGTCAACGGCACTCATTACCGCTCGCTCTGGTGGGATGACGACAAGGCTGCCCTGCAGATCATCGATCAGCGCTGGCTGCCGCACGAATTCCGCATCCAGCAGGTCGACACACTTCAGGACTTCGCCGACGCCATCGTTGAGATGCGCGTGCGCGGCGCGCCGCTCATTGGTGCAACCGCTGCCTACGGTATGGCACTGGCCGCAAAGATCGACCCGTCCAATGCGCATCTGGACACGGCCTGGGAGTTTCTCGACAAGACCCGGCCGACGGCCATCAACCTGCGTTGGGCGCTCAACCGCTGCCGTGCGCACCTGCTCCCGCTGCCGGAAGCTGACCGTCCCGCCGCTGCGCTGAAGCTCGCGCACGAGATCTCCGACGAGGATGTCGGCATCAACCACAGCATCGGCCAGAATGGTCTTGAGATCATCCGCAAGATCGCAGCGGGCAAGAAGGACGGAGAGCCTGTTCGCATCCTGACCCATTGCAACGCCGGCTGGATTGCGACCGTCGACTGGGGCACGGCGACGAGCCCGATGTACCAGGCCCATGACGCCGGCATTCCGATCCATGTCTGGGTGGATGAAACCCGCCCGCGCAACCAGGGTGCCCTCACCTCCTGGGAATTGGGCAGCCACGGCATTCCGCACACCTACATCACCGACAACGCCGGCGGCCACCTGATGCAGCACGGCCTTGTCGACATGGTCATCGTCGGAACGGACCGCACCACGCGCCGAGGCGACGTCTGCAACAAGATCGGCACCTATCTGAAGGCACTTGCCGCCAAGGCCAACAACGTGCCGTTCTACGTTGCCCTGCCTTCACCGACCATCGACTGGACGGTAGATGACGGCGTTGCCGAAATTCCGATCGAGGAACGCCAGGAACGCGAAGTCACGCACATCCAGGGCCTGACGGACGACGGCAAGATCGGCGTCGTCCAGGTGACACCGGTTGGCACGCCCGGCGGCAATCCTGCCTTCGATGTCACGCCGAACCACCTCGTCACCGGCCTGATTACCGAACGCGGTGTCTGCGAGGCCAGCGCCGAAGGCCTTGCCGCGCTCTTCCCGGATCTCAGCAGGATCGCCAAGAGCGCATGAGCCCTGGCCCGACCAGTTCCCGGCCAACCGGCACCAAGGCCGCGGCACCCTCCGCGGCCACCAGGGCGCGCAGCCAGGACGACGCCATCATCGAGGTCACCTGGTGCTACTACCAGGAAGGCATGAACCAGAACGAGATCGCCGAACGCCTCGGCATTTCGCGGGCGACGGTCGTCAACTATCTGTCCGAAGCGCGAAAACGCGATTATGTCCGCATCACGCTGGATACGGACATCTTCCGCGATCACGATCTGGCGCGCCGTCTCGTCGACCGGTTTGGTCTGCAGGACGCCATCGTCGTTCCGACATCTTCTGCCGGGGCCGATCAGTCCCTTGACCGGGTCACCCGTGTGGTTGCCGACTGGCTGCCGGGCCTGCTGGAACCGGGCGACCGGCTTGGCGTTGCCTGGGGCGAAACGGTCTACCGGGTGGCGGAGGCCGCGCCGCGGGTAACAGTGCCGGACCTTACCGTGGTTCAGCTGGTCGGCTCGCGCCCGGCAGCCCTCGGCTTTGCCGCGGAAACCTGCTCGGCAACGCTCGCCCGCCGCTATGGCGCGCACTGCGTCAACCTTCATGTGCCGCTGCTCTTGTCCAATCGGGCGCTGGTGGAAGAACTGAAGCGGGAACCGGTGATCCGCATGCAGCTTGATGCGGTGGCCGACTGCAACAAGACCATCTTCGCCTGCGGCACCTGCACGGCAGACAGCCACGTTGTCCATACCGGTCTGCTTGACCCCGCCGACGTTGCCCCATGCGCGGAACGCGGTGCTATCGGCGTGATCTGTGGCCGCCTGATCGACCACGACGGCAACGGTCTCAACCGGGAAATCGAGGACCGGATGATTGCCGTGACGCTGGACCAGATGCGCGGCAAGGACATGGGCCTGCTGGTCGGCTCCGGCCCGGACCGTGCCAGACCGATGCTGGCCGCCCTGCGCGGCGGCTACGCCACCCACATCGCCACCTGCTCGGAAACGGCGACGGAAATGCTCAATCTGACGGAAAACAATGCTTAAGACGCCTTATCAGGACACACCCGAACTTCGCCAGGCCATCATCGATTCCTGCAAGGAGATGAACAGCCGCGGTATCAACCAGGGCACATCGGGCAATATTTCCGCGCGCGCAGGCGACCGGATGATCATCACGCCCTCCGGCGTGCCCTATGACCGCATGACCCCGGAGATGCTGGCCTCCATCCCGCTGGACGGAGACAGCGCTTTCGAAGGGCCCCTGCCGCCTTCAACCGAATGGCAGTTCCACCTTGCGCTGCTGCGGGCAAAGCCGGAGATGCACGCAGTCGTACACGCCCACCCGGTCCACTGCACCGCGCTGGCGATCAACCGGATGGAGATCCCCTCCTGCCATTACATGATCGCGCTCTTCGGTGGTGACACGGTTCCCCTGGCAGGCTACGCCCTTTTCGGC
Source organism: Labrenzia sp. THAF191a (assembly GCF_009363335.1). Lineage (GTDB taxonomy): Bacteria > Pseudomonadota > Alphaproteobacteria > Rhizobiales > Stappiaceae > Roseibium > Roseibium algicola. Next base: position 1,847,633 of record NZ_CP045333.1, on the reverse strand, counting down.
AGCGACGAACTTGCGCGAGAAGTGACAGACGTCATGAAAGACCGGCAAGGCTGCCTGATGGCCAACCACGGTGCAGTTGTTGTCGGCGAGACCCTTGAAAAGGGCCTCTGGCGTCTTGAGGAACTGGAAGTCCTGGCCAAGGCCTATATCCTCAGCCGGACGATCGGCTCGCCGCACATTCTCTCAAAGTCCGAGATCGACGCAGTGCTTGGCGCGGTGAAGAACTACGGAATGAAGACGGAAGTCTGAACAGGCTTCCCCGTCACACCAGATCGGGCATGAACGGCAGATCGGTAACACCGATGTCATGCCCGGCCTGTGTCAACAGCGTCGACACCTGGCCGCGATGATGGGTCTGGTGATTGAACATGTGGGTGACAAGCATCCAGCGCGGCCGGGACCGGGGAATACCGTCCTGGCCGCTTGTCCATTCCAGATCCTCCGCCAGCCAGTCTATGGTCAGCCACTCGGCAAAGTCGGAAATCTGCAGGCACATGTCGAAATGGGCGGCTTTCAACTCATCGAAATTCTCGAAGAGGTCAACGCCCATGCCCTTGATTTCGTATTTGCGGCCGGTGAAGCGACCCATCCAGGCCCTGTCGGCAAACAGGATGTGGTTAAGCGTGGAATGCACGGACCGGAAGAAGGCACCCCGGTCGGCCTTGCGGTCTTCATCGCTCATGAGATCCGCTGCCGCATAGACCTTTTCGGTCATCCAGCTGTTGTATTTGGCCATTCGGCGATAGAGCACCGGATCGACGAGCATGACGTCCCTTTCCTTGCAGCGCTTATCCCGCAGTGGCGAGAGCTTCAGGGGCTGTCGTGGAGAATCTCTGTGTTTCGGCGTCCATGACCCGCAATTCGCCGGACCCGATGTCGAACCAGGACCCGTGCAGGCTGAGCGAACCCGCCGAAACGGCCGCCTCGATGAACGGGAAGGTCATTAGGTTCTTCAGCGACTGGCGGATACCGGCATATTCCATGGCAAGCTGAGGATCGTCGGCCTTGTCCACCGGCATGCAGGCCATCGCGATTGCCGCCGGCTCCAGCAACTTGATCCACCGGCCGATGAACTGACCTGTCGCCATCGGCGCATTCGCGTTTTCCCGGAACGCCTTCACGCCACCGCACTGGCCATGTCCCATGATCACAATGTGCTTGACCTTGAGCCCGTTGACCGCGAATTCGATCGCGGCGCTGGTGCCATGCTGACCTTCCGTATCCTCGTATGGCGGCACCAGGTTGGCAACGTTGCGCACCACGAACAATTCGCCCGGACCGACATTGAAGATGCCTTCCGGCGTAACCCGGCTGTCGCAGCAGGAAATCACCATCACATCCGGCGTCTGACCGTAGACCGCCAAGCGTTCATGGGTTTCCTTGTACCTGACGAACCCCTTGTTGAGGTAACGGCCGTAGCCTTCGAGAAGATGTGCGGGGAAAGTCAAACTCAAGTCTCCAGCTCTTGTCACCCGGGATCAGCCACCTGCACCAGATGTGGGAGGCCTGCCAACCGGAACGGCGGCACCTGATGCTGCATCCCGAAGGACGCGCACCTGTGCACGAACGATAGGGGATCTCCCCTGCCGGCCATAGATACGGGTTAATACGTAACGAGCCAAGTGGCTTCAACCTTTTGGACGACTTCGCCCGTCAGGTCGCGACATTCACCTCATGGGGCGGCTCACCGTCCTCGTGATCCTCATAGGCATGACGGACGTTGTCCGCGGGCATCCTGTCGACAGGTCCCCGCAAGGGGTGTACCGGCCCGTGATCAATGCCCGGCTCCATGACCTGCAACGCGACAGCCCGATAGGCGGCAACGCCATCCAGCACATGATTTACGGTGTGGTGATCGTCAACAAGAACTGCCGGAGTGTCCTCGGACATCCCGTTTTCATTTTCGTGGCGCTCTGCGGTGTCACGCTTCTTTCTGCGGTCGTAACCGGTGCCGTCACCGTCACGGTCCGCGGGGTACTCTGTCGCATGCGCCACGACCTGGGCCGATTGCGGCCTTTCGATCGTCGCCATTCCGGCCTCCTGGCCCTCAGAGAATTGCCGCCTTCTGGCGGAACCCGCCAATTGTTTCAACAAAGGGTTAACAAAACTTTACGTTAAGTTAACCCTCGGTATTGTCAAAGGCAACTGCCTCAGGCCGACTGGGACCGAGGGGTCGGATAGTCGACACAGACCCGGTTGCGGCCCGACGATTTGGCAATGTAAAGCGCCTGATCCGCCCGGGCGATCGTGTCTTCGACATCACGATCATCAGCCGTGACTTCCGCCAGCCCAATGCTGACCGTGACGGAGATATTGCCAACGCCGGCATCCACGGTGAGGGCTGCAATTCTCAACCTGATGCGCTCGGCCAGGACCCAGGCCCCGTTTGCGTCGTTTTCCCTCAGGAGGAGAACGAATTCTTCCCCGCCGAACCGGGCAGCCTTGTCGGTCGAACGGATTTCTTCAACGATGGCATCACCGATGGCCCGGATGACGTCGTCACCGGCCCGGTGCCCGAATTGGTCATTGACGGCCTTGAAGTGGTCCGCATCGATCATCAGCACGCTGAACAGCCGGTCGTGGCGCTGGAAGGTCGCAAAGGCATCTTCCGCAAACGGCTGGAACGCACGCCGGTTCAGGAGGCCCGACAGGGAATCGCGTTCCGCCAGCGTTCTCAAGGAGCGGATGTCGGCTCCCAGTTGCCGGTTCCGTTCCTCACTGGACCGTATGTTGCGGCTGTATTCGTCCTTCAGAACCGCCAGCATGTCCCGGGCTGTCCTTGCGCTTTCTTCCACGGTACCGAGCCGGCGCAGCAGCGACCTGACGGAGGCAGACACCTGCGAAAGTTCCCGGAACCCGTGCAGACGCGGAACTGTCGTTTCCTTTTCGTCACGCCCGATCCTGTCCAGCGCTGAAACCAGGCCGAGAAGCGGCTGCGAGATGGTGCGAGACGCAAGCCATGCCAGCAGCGCGGAAAGACAGGCGACCGCAAATCCGATCAGAAAGATATTGCGAACCAGAGCCGCCACCCGAGCCGACACGACGCTGACCGGCTGCTGCACGGCGACTTTCCAGCCCAGCCCCGGATAATCGCCAAGGCCCGAGGTTTCGACCTCCGCGACCACCATGTCGGGATTGCCGGGATCGTAGGCAGCATTCTCCCGGGAGAGGCTCGTGCCTTCGGCGTCTTCCCCGACAAGCACCGTGCCGTCGCGCGCAAGCACGAAGAGGTCGAGCCCTTCCTTGCCGAGATTGTTTTCCAGAACATCGCGCCGGGTTTCTTCCGCCCAGCTCCAGCTCATGTGCGCGCCAAGCACGCCCGCCAGTTTTCCGTTTTCGTCCTTTACCGGCATTGCCACGTCGACGAAACGAAACGGCGCTTCATCGGGGCTTGTCCGCAACAGGTGGTCAAGCAGCTTGGCAAGATGCACATCCTCGACCGCAGGCCCTTTCAGACCACTGATGAACCAGGGCCGCTCGGCGACGGATGCGCCCTCCAGCATGCCTTTGGTTGCCGCCACGACCGTGCCGTCGACAGATGCAAATCCGATCCAGGCATATTGCGGCAGGCTGCGCTGCAACTGGTCAAGCGTTTCACGAATGATGTCGGGATTGCGCGTCCAGACGGGCTTCAGCAGTTCCATGTCTGCGACGTTGCGCACTTCGCGGTAACGGTCGAACATCGTCTGGTCCAGCCGCTGCGCCATGCTGCGCGCAATCAGGGTCAGGTCCCACTGGTTTTCCCGGATGGCTTCGCCGCGTGCAATCAGGGCCGCACCGAATGCGGCCACCGCGATCGAAAAGATGCAAAGCGAAGCCGCCAAAAGGGCAACCTGCTGGCGCAGACTGGTCCCGTCCCGCAATCCGATGAGGACTGAAGTTATTCTGGAAATTGGCTTACGTATCATCGGATCGTTTCCTGCTTAGACCCGCGCTAAGGGAAACTACTAATGGCCAAGTATAAATAAATCTTGAACCCGCCAGCGAAACCGACGCAGCCACGACTGCGCCAGTTGCAACTGAAAGTTTATCCGAGACTAGAAGAGCGAATAATTTTCGCCAATAAATACTTCAATCGGCATTATTGTCACTTTCGACGAAGGCCGGTTCAAGCAGCCTGTTCTGCGCGGTTGCCGACAATCTTCACCACATCGGCCATGATATCGGTGAGCTGGAAGTCCTTGGGCGTATAGACCGCCGCAATGCCTTGCGCCTTGAGCTGTGCCGCGTCTTCGTCAGGGATAATCCCACCAACCACGACCGGGATATCGTCCGCGCCGGCTGCCCGGAGGCGGTCCATCACATCACGCACCAGGGCCAGGTGCGAGCCGGACAGAATCGACAGACCGATCACGTGAACGTCTTCTTCCACCGCGGCGTTGACGATTTGCGCCGGCGTTAGCCGGATTCCCTCATAGACCACCTCCATGCCGCAGTCGCGCGCCCTGACGGCAATCTGTTCCGCTCCGTTCGAATGCCCGTCGAGACCCGGTTTGCCGACCAGGAACTTCAGTCGGCGACCGAGTTTCTTTGACACTGCTTCCACATCCGAGCGGATGTCTGCCAAGGTGCCGGCATTGTCCCGCACGGCCTGGCCGACACCGGTCGGAGCACGGTACTCGCCAAAGACCTCGCGCAGTGTCCGGCCCCATTCGCCTGTGGTCGCTCCGGCCTTGGCCGCGGCAATCGAGGGCTCCATGATGTTGCGGCCTTCCTGGGCGGCGGCTTTCAGGTCCGCCAGCGCGGTTTCGACCGCAGCTTGATCGCGTGCATCGCGCCAGGCCTTGACCTTCTCGACCGCCTCTTCCTCGACATGCTCGGAAACGGTGAGAATGCCGCCATCTTCCCCGGCGGCCAGAGGTGAAGGCTCGCTGTCCGTCCAGCGGTTGACGCCGACCACCACCTGGTCGCCGCCTTCGATCGCGGCAAGGCGTGCGGAATTGGCTTCCACAAGCTGGCGCTTCATGTAGCTGCTATCGACCGCGGCGACCGCACCACCCATGGCATCGATCCGGGCAAGTTCCTCGCGGGCTTGCGCCTTCAGCTCTTCCACCTTGCGGGTAATTTCGGCGGAGCCGTCAAAAATGTCCGCATAGTCCAGAAGGTCGGTCTCATAGGCAACGATCTGCTGCATTCGCAGCGACCACTGCTGGTCGAACGGTCGCGGCAGGCCCAGCGCCTCGTTCCATGCCGGCAGTTGCACGGCGCGGGCGCGCGCATTCTTGGACAAGACCACCGCCAGCATCTCGATGAGGATACGGTAGACGTTGTTTTCCGGCTGCGGCTCGGTCAGCCCGAGGCTGTTCACCTGAACGCCATAGCGGAAGCGGCGATAGCGCTCGTCCTCGACGCCATAGCGCTCCAGGCAGATCTCGTCCCACAATTCGGTGAAGGCGCGCATCTTGCACATCTCGGTAATGAACCGCATGCCCGCATTGACGAAGAAGGAAATCCGGCCGACAGCCTTCGGGAAGTCTTCATCGGGAATGGCACCACTCGCCTTGATGGAATCCAGAATGGCCACCGCCGTTGCCAGCGCGAAGGACAACTCCTGAACCGGTGTCGCACCTGCTTCCTGCAAATGATAGGAGCAGACGTTCATCGGATTCCATTTGGGCATGTTGGAATAGGTCCAGGCGATGACATCGGTCGTCAGCCTGAGCGATGGCGCCGGCGGAAACACATAGGTGCCCCGGGACAGATATTCCTTGATGATGTCGTTCTGGGTCGTGCCCGACAGCAATTTGCGGTCGGCGCCCTGTTCGTCGGCAGCCGCTATATAGAGCGACAGCAGCCAGGGTGCGGTCGCGTTGATCGTCATGGAGGTGTTCATCCGCTCCAGCGGAATGTCCTGGAACAGGGTGCGCATGTCGCCGAGATGAGCCACCGGAACACCGACCTTGCCCACTTCGCCGCGCGCCAGGGCGTCATCCGGATCATAGCCGGTCTGAGTCGGCAGATCGAACGCAACGGACAGGCCAGTCTGACCCTTGGCAAGATTGCCACGGTAGAGCTTGTTCGATTCGGCCGCCGTCGAGTGACCCGCGTAGGTCCGGAAAATCCACGGACGATCTTTCTCCGGCCGGCTCTCACCCGATGCACTCATGCCACTCATCCTCCTAAGGCGTTCTGCTGCCTGTTTTTTCTTGATTTGGCAGCACCGCGTCAGCCTGTTTCTCCCGAACAGTCAGCAGTGTGCCGGAGTTTACGCGACTGCGAAACCCCAATGTGCAATGCAAAATATGGTTGGCATCAAAACGCAAGTTAAGCAATAGTCGTATAGAACGGTGATCGTTTTTGAACAATAGTTGCGCAAAATTGGGTATTTGCCCGATTACGACTTGTGCAAATGCGAAATTCTGAGGCCCAAAAGAAGCCCTGGGAGGGGAGAATGACAGCGACCGCGGAAGCCAATGACAACCAAACGCGAGAGGGCGCGCCGGTGAAAGATCTTTATGAAATCGGAGAGATCCCGCCGCTCGGACACGTTCCCAAAAACATGTATGCCTGGACCATCCGCCGTGAACGCCACGGACCGCCGGAAGACGCCATGAAACTGGAAGTCGTGCCGACCTGGGAACTCGACAGCCACGAGGTTCTGGTTCTGGTGATGGCCGCCGGCGTCAACTACAACGGCATCTGGGCAGGCCTCGGCCAGCCGATCAGCCCGTTCGACGGTCACGGCGCCGCCTATCATATTGCCGGCTCCGATGCCTCGGGCATCGTCTGGGCCGTTGGTGACAAGGTCAAGCGCTGGAAAGTGGGCGACGAGGTCGTGGTTCATTGTAATCAGGACGACGGCGACGACGAGGAGTGCAACGGTGGCGACCCGATGTTCTCCACCTCCCAGCGGATCTGGGGCTACGAGACACCGGACGGCTCGTTCTCGCAATTCACCCGCGTGCAGGCCCAGCAGCTTATGCCCCGGCCGCGCCACCTGACCTGGGAAGAAAGCGCCTGCTACACGCTGACGCTCGCGACCGCCTATCGCATGCTGTTCGGCCATCACCCGCATGAGCTGAAGCCGGGTCAGAACGTGCTTGTCTGGGGCGCCTCGGGTGGCCTTGGCTCCTACGCCATCCAGTTGATTACGGCAGCAGGCGCCAATGCCATCGGCGTCATCTCTGACGAGGACAAGCGCCAGTTCGTGCTGGATCTCGGCGCCAAGGGCGTGATCAACCGCAAGGACTTCAAGTGCTGGGGTCAATTGCCGACGGTCGGCTCGCCCGAATATGCGGAATGGTTCGCGGAAGCGCGCAAGTTCGGCAAGGCGATCTGGGACATCACCGGCAAGGGCAACAACGTCGATATCGTCTTCGAACACCCGGGCGAGGCAACCTTCCCGGTCTCCACCCTGGTCTGCAAGAAGGGCGGCATGGTCGTTATTTGCGCAGGTACGTCAGGCTTCAACTGCACCTTCGACGTCCGCTACATGTGGATGCACCAGAAGCGCCTTCAAGGGTCACACTTCGCCCATCTGAAGCAGGCCTCGGCCGCCAACAAGCTGATGATCGAACGGCGCATCGACCCTTACATGTCCGAGGTCTTCCCCTGGGATCAGATCCCGAAGGCCCATACCAAGATGTGGAAGAACCAGCACGCACCGGGCAACATGTCCGTCCTGGTCTGCGCACCGACCACCGGTCTTCGGACCTATGAGGACGTTCTGGAAGCCTCCACCCGCTGATCCGGCGCCGCCGCCTTCAGGGCAACCACCTGCAGGCGGCGGGCTCAACAAGCTCCCTGAAAGGCTGGGGGCCTCAAGCCCCGTTAGCCTCATGCAGCCTGACCAGCCCGTGTCTCACGGGCTGGTCTTTTCTTTTTGATTACCCGGCGGTGGCGACCCAGCCTCTGAAGGTGAAGGCCGTGTAGAAGGTCTCGACGTCGACAAATCCGGCCTGCCTCAACAGATCCGCATCCTGCTCGGGCGTCAGCACCGGCAAGCGCTCCTTCATCGCAGCCATGCCGTTTTCGGTAAGCGAGCGGGAAGTGCCGGATTCGGTGGAAAACGCCGCATATCTTGCCAGCCACCTGTCCTTGCCCGCAGGGTCGGTCGGAAAGCTGTGATGAACCGAAACGAAGGCCGCGCCAGGCTTCAACCGTTGCCGCAGCCCGGAAAGCGTCTTCAACCTCTCCTCCCGATCCAGAAAATGAAGCGTCAGCAGGCAGGCGGCGCCATCAAATTGTCTCTCGGGGGCATCATGGATGTATCCCTCCTGCAGGCTCACCCTTGCCCCGAGAGGACCAAGATGCTCTTGCGCCTTTTCCAGCATGTCCGCGGACGGGTCGACACCAAGGAAACGCCAGTCGGGCTGCATGCGGGCAAAGGCCTTCAGTTCAACACCGCCACCGGCACCAAGCACCAGGATTGTCCCGTCCGATGGCGCCCGCTCCGCCAGCAGCAGGCCGGCCATCTTGTGCATGTCGGCAAGCCCGGGAACGAGCCTCGCCGTTCTTTCCGCATGTCCGGCGGTTGATGCGGTTCCGGAAAACAGCGACATGGAAAAGGTCCTCAAGCAATGCGTGGCCTGGTGCTCCGATCCATACCAAGAGGTTCGGCACCATCATGTTACTTTATATGTAACTTGAAATTTGCCATTCAAGAAACCTGCTCCATTTTTTCCAACCCATTGCGCGCACACCCCAGCTGAAAGGCTTGTGCACCGGTTTCAGGAGCCTTGCGCCGCAATTCTGCTCAACTGTCGTCCCATCACCTTCCAATGTGAGGCGAATCATGTGCCTCACTAAATCTCATTGATCCTGAGCGGGAGCTTCAACAGCGTGGCTGACAATCCGATGGTCCATCGATCCCTGAAACTCGCCCTCGCCGGAGCGCTGCTGCTCTCGGTTGCCGCCTGCATGGGCGACCGCATGCAGACACCCCCCTTCTACGAGGACATGGCGCGTGTCGACGGTGTGGTAGATGCTGCAACGGCCGCCCAGATGATCTCGCAATACCGGATCAACAACGGACTGTCGCCCGTGATTGCCGATCCGCAGCTGACATCCATTGCAAAATCGCAGGCCGACGCGATGGCCGCGGCCGGAAACGTTCAGGCATCGCTCGCCCCGAACCAGCAGCTGGCAACCCGCATGGCCTCCATCGGCGAGCCGAAGACGGCTGCTGCCGAAAACGTCAGCGCCGGATACAGAACCTTTGCCGAAGCTTTTTCAGGCTGGCGGGAAAGCCCGAAGCATAACCAGGTGTTGCTGACGAAAGACGCGACCCGGCTTGGCATCGCGACGGCTTACGCGCCCAATGCCAAGCACAAGGTTTTCTGGTCGCTGGTCATGGCTGGACCGAAACCGGCCCGGTAACAGCCCGCTTCAATAGATACGCGGCTCGAAATACCTTTGCGGATAGCCGGGAAATGAATCCCAGTAGGGCCGGATAATGATCGGCTGCGGCGGCGCGACAACGACAGGCGGCGCTTCGTAAAGCGGTTCCGGTGCATAGATGGGTCCCGGTTCAACCGGCGGCGGATCATAGGGAGGATCGCCCTTGTAGACCGGACCGCCGCGATAGGCAGGTGCAGGCGCCTCCGCATAGATCGGGTAATCCCGGTAGTAGCGCTGCACACCCAGGTTGATGCCCGCGCTGGGGATTGGCCGGCCATAATAGATGCCTTCACCGCCATAGCTGAGATATTGGCCGGAAACCCATCCCTTCACATTGGTGAAGGCGGCATCGCACCAGCCGAAGTCGGCCGTACACCCGAAAATGGTTACCCCGCCCCCGCGCGGCACGGTGGCCATCACGGGATAATTGGTTCCCGGTCCGGCGCGCATGTTGAGATTGGCCGTCGTGAAGGCAATGGCCGGCCGTGATTGTGCGCTTGCTGGCAGCACCATCATCACGATCGCGGCAAATGCCAGCGAAAAGCGGATCAACATGTTCAAAACTCCAAAGTTCTGCGCCCTGACGCTTTCAAGAAGCGGCTAGCATCATGGCAAAAGTATAGCGCTGCAGGCGTCTCTATTCCTTCTCACGCCAAATGCTGCCCGCCCCAGCTTGCGCCCAGCTTGCGTCCGATTTGCGTTCGGCCTGCATTTCGGGCTTGATAGGCGCACGAACAGCCGGGGGGCTTTGTGAAGTGAAACGAATTCAATCTGTTGCGTCTACCATGGCGCTGGCGGCGCTCTGGTCTGCTGCATCCATTGCACAGGCGTCGGCCTTCGATGCGCATGCCGGCTATTATTACCCGGAGGTGCAGACCCAGGAGGTTTACGTCTCAGAACTGGGCCTTGCACCTGACACCGGCAAGCGGTCGCGGGCAGCCTTCGTCAGCGGCCTTGCATCCCAGAACGCAAAACTGGGGTATCCGCCCGGATATCACCTTTTTGCCAAGGGCACCGAACTGGAAAAGCTGATTGTGGTGGCAACCGGCGACGGGCGCTACGACACGCTGTTCAGGCTGCGGGCCCTGCTTGCTTCCCTGACCTCGATGGCCCGCACGACGGAACTCTTCGCGCGGTCAAACCAGCCGCAGGACCTGAACTTCCTCGATCTTTGCAAGATGATCGGCTTCACCCAGGTCACAGTCAGCAACGGCAAGGACGTCACGCACCAGATCAAGGTGCGTTAGCGGTATTGGCCCAGGGCACGGTCAGCGCCTCAGCTTGCCGTTCAGCCAGTCGCGGTATTGCGACTTGGTTCCGAAGAACGCATTCCGGTCGACGTCGCCTTTGACGCCCGGCACCCGGCCCTCGGCCGTATACTGCCAGAAAAACCAGTCGTCGCGCTGCTCATAGATGTTGTTCGGGAAGCTAGCGACAGAACGCAGCCAGAATTGCTCGTTCTTGAGCGCACCGACCAGTCGGTCGCGGTGGAAATCGACCGAGGAATAGATCACCGGGCGCTTGCCGTAGTGCTTTTCCATTTCGTCGAGGAAGATCTTCATGTCCCGCAGGATCTGCGGTCGTTCCGGCCGTTCCCGGCAGGTCTTGGAATGCGCATTCCATTCCATGTCGAGAACAAGCGGCAAGGCTTGCGGGTCGACGGGAACGATTTCCTTCACCCACGAAATCTGTTCTTCAACCGGACGGCAGAAATAATAGAAGTGATAGGCCCCGCGCGGCATGCCCGCCTGGCGCGCTGCCACCCAGTTCTCGACAAAGCGCGGGTCGACGTGGTCGCCGCCTTCGGTCGCCTTGATCCAGGCGAAGGCGACACCGCCCTGCTTTGCGGCCACCCAATCGATATCGCCCTGCCACCGGGACACGTCGATGCCGTGTACCGCGTAGTCTTCTGGCGTAGGATCCGGAAAGTCGTAAGCCGCGCACGAGCTTAAAAAGATGAACCCGAAAATGGAACAAAACGATTTTACGATTGCCAGCACAGCGTCCTCGGCAGGGTTAAGAAAGGCTTTCACTCACCGCACAAAATGCGCGGGATTTCCTAACGGAGCGTAGACGAAATCACGATTTCTCCGCATAAACACGTATCTGTTATCGTGCGGGCAATCGAATAGGGCGGGATTGCGGCGGATCAAAGACGACTGGTCTCTTTCCCTCAATGTATGAGCATGGAAATCGCGACCACCCTGATCGCCATTGGCGCCCTGCTGCTGCTCGGCATGCTGGCCGACGAAATCGGCCACAGGACGCAGATGCCCCGCGTGACGCTGCTGATCCTGTGCGGACTGGCCGCCGGCCCCGCCTTTCTGGATCTTCTGCCTGAAAACCTGACCCAGCTTTACGAAACCCTCGCCGTTCTGGCCCTGTCGATGGTCGCCTTCGTTCTGGGCGGCAAACTCTCCAGGGTCCACCTGCAGAACAGCGGCAAGGCCGTAACGGTCGTTTCGGCTTCAGCGGTCGCCTCTACTGCGATCATCGTCTTTGCAGGTCTCGCCCTGCTTGGCTTTCCTCTGGAACTGGCCCTGATTCTGGCAGCCCTGGCCACCGCCACCGACCCGGCAGCCACCAGCGATGTCATCCGCCAGTACCGCGCCAAGGGGCCATTCACGACCATCCTGTCCGGCATCGTCGCACTGGACGATATCTGGGGCATTCTGGTCTTCGCGTTCTGTCTCATGGGAGCACAGGCACTCATGGGCGGCGACGGCTCGGGCGCCCTGCTGCATGCTGTTTGGGAAATCGCCGGATCGCTTCTGCTTGGCGCGATTATCGGCCTCCCGGCGGGCTACCTGTCTGGCCGCCTCCAACCCGGCGACCCGACCCTTGCCGAAGCGCTTGGCATCGTGTTCCTGACGGCGGGTCTCGCCCTCTGGCTCGACCTCTCGTTCCTGCTTGCCGGCATTGCCTGCGGGGCCATGGTGGTCAACACCGGGCGTCACCATACCCGGCCGTTCTATGAAATCGAACATATCGAATGGCCGTTCATGATCTTCTTTTTCGTGCTGGCCGGCGCAGCGCTGCAGCCGGACCTGCTTTTGAAGCTTGGCCTCCTTGGCGCGGCATATGTTCTGTTGCGGCTCGCCGGGCGCCTGGCCGGAGGTTGGCTGGGCGGCAAGCTCAGCGGCGGGGCCGGAACCGACCGAAGCTATCTCTTCGGCCTCTCGCTTCTGCCTCAGGCGGGGGTCGCGCTTGGCATGGCTCTGGTCGCTGCGGAAGCGCTGCCGCAGTTCCGCGACGAAATCCTGACCGTCGCCATCGGATCAACCATCGTCTTCGAACTGCTCGGCCCCGCGGCCACTCAACTCGCCCTGAAACGGGTCGGCGAAACCGGCAAGGCCGGGGAAGACGTTCCCGAGACCTGAATTCGTTTGCACTCGGTGGCCGAATCCGTATGACTTGGCTATTCCCGCAACAAGCCTTGGCAAATTTCCCATGACAGACCGGATCAAACTCGTCACCTGGAACATCAATTCCGTGCGCCTGCGCATGCCGATTGTGGAACAGTTGATCGAGCAAGTCGCACCGGACGTGATCTGCCTGCAGGAAACCAAGTGCCCGGACGCCAATTTCCCGGAAAACGCCTTCCGCAAGGCGGGATACGAACACATGGCCATCCACGGCCAGAAGGGCTACCACGGCGTCGCAACGCTTTCCAAGCTGCCGCTGAGCAACATCGAGAATCGCGACTTCTGCCAGGTTGGGGACAGCCGTCACGTGGCCGCGGACGTGCCCTTCAACGGCTCCAGCATCCGGCTGCACAATTTCTATGTGCCGGCAGGTGGTGACGAGCCGGATCGCACGATCAACCCGAAATTCGGCCACAAGCTCGACTTCATGGCCGAGATGCTGGGATGGCTGAAAGGCGAGGAAACCTCGAAACCCGCCATTCTGGTCGGCGACCTCAACGTCGCGCCTTACGAGCACGATGTCTGGTCCCACAAGAAGCTCCTGAAGGTGGTCTCACATACCCCGGTCGAAACGGAACTGTTCGAGCAGGTGCGCGAGGCAGGCGGCTGGCTGGACGCCATGCGCCAGTTCACCCCGCTGGACGAAAAGCTCTACACCTGGTGGAGCTATCGCGCCAAGGACTGGTCTGCCGCCGACAAGGGCCGCCGTCTTGACCACGTCTGGGTGTCTCAGCCACTCGCCCCGTATGTGAAGGGCACCACGGTCCTGCGCGATGCACGCGGCTGGGAAAAGCCGTCCGACCACGCCCCGGTAATCGCGGAATTTGCGATCTGAAGTCAATTCGAACAAGCGGCCCATCCTTCGAGACAGCGCTTCGCGCTTCCTCAGGATGAGGTCATCCTTGTTGCATGTTCCCGGATTTGCCGAACCCGAGCCTCATCCTGAGGAGGACCGCAAGGTCCGTCTCGAAGGATGGGCCACGTACCCGAAAAACAGCATCTGAACTTGCCTAAACCTGGAAAGACCTCGCGCCATCAATCAGGCGCAACGCAGGCCTCAAGGCGTCACAATCACCTTGCCCTGCACCCGGCGCGCAGCGATTTCCTCAAGCGCCTGAGCGGTTTCTTCCAACTTGTAAACGCCGTGGATGTGCGGCTTCAGCTTGCCTTCAGACACCCAGGTCAAAAGTTCCTTCATGTTGCGGCGATGACCTTCCGGGTCCCGGTCGAGTGCTGCGCCCCAGAAGACACCGCGAATGTCGCAACCTTTCAGCATCACGATATTCAGCGGGATTTTCGGAATGTCGCCCGCGGCAAACCCGATCACCAGGAACCGCCCCTCCCAGGCTGTTGCCCGGATGGCCTGTTCCGACAGCTCTCCGCCAACCGGGTCGTAGACAACATCCACACCCTTTCCACCGGTCAGCTCCTTCAGGGTTTCCTTGAGCGGCTCAACCGAATAATCGACCGTCATGTGAGCGCCGAGCGAGCGGGCGAAGGCGAGCTTTTCCTCAGATGAAGCGCAGGCGATCACCCTTGCCCCCATGATCGCGGCAATTTCCACTGCAGCCTGGCCGACACCGCCCGATGCGCCCAGAACGGCAACAGTCTCGCCGGGCTTCAACCCGGCCCGGTCCCGATAGGCATGCAGCGTGGTGCCATAAGTCACGGTCAAACCTGCCGCGACTTCAAAGGAAATATCGTCCGGCAGCGAGACAAGATCGCCTGCTGCGACCACCACTTTTTCCCGCGCCGCCCCCCAGCGCATGTAGCCCATGACCCTGTCACCGGGCGAAACCCCTTCGACGCCGGAGCCCACCTGATCGACCACACCGGCGAATTCGGCACTCGGCGAAAACGGCATTTCCGGCTTGTACTGGTACTTGCCCTTGATGATCAGCGTATCGAAGAAATTGAGCGCACAGGCCTTCACCCGCACCACGACCTCCCCCGGCCCGGCAACCGGATCGGCAATCTCCTCGACAACCAGGCTGGAAGGCGGACCGAAGGTTTTGCAGAGACAGGCTTTCACGGCATCCTCATGACATTCTACGGGTAAAGCGCCGCTCGCGCTGCGCCGGGTGAGACGTTAGCAAGCCCTGTTCGAGGCGGGAATTGGCTTTCCGGATAAGCTGAAAACTTTCGGCCTTGGCGAAAGTCGGCTATGAGGCAGCCAAATCGAAAACGGACAAACTGATGCGCGGATATTTTGCAATCGGGGCCGAAGGCCTCTCGAAACGGATGAACCTGGGCACCTTGATGCGCTCTGCTCATGCCTTCGGCGCCAACTTCTTCTTCACGGTGGATGCCGACCAGAAGCTGCGCAAGGCGCCCCCCTCCGACACCTCCAAGAGCCCCGGCCACCTGCCTGTCTTCACCTGGGACAGCGTAGACACGATGGACCTGCCCAGAGGTTGCCAGCTTGTGGGCATCGAGCTCACGGACGAATCGATCGAGCTGCCGAGCTTCGGACATCCCCTTCAGGCGGCCTACGTGCTGGGTCCTGAAAGAGGCTCGCTTTCACCGCAGATGCTGGCGCGCTGTGACCACGTCGTGAAGATCCCGACAAAGTTCTGCATCAATGTCGCCATGGCCGGCGCGATCGTCATGTACGACCGTCACAGGGCGCTGGGTCGCTACGCGGACCGCTCGACCACGGCCGGCGCTCCCAGGATCGAGCGTCCGAAACATGTCAGCGGCGGTCCGGTGATGCGCACGGGACGGAAAGTGCCGGGAACCTGAATGAGTTGCGCCTGAACTTCAGGCCGCCAGAATTTTGGGTGCCTCCTGCCCGGCCCCCCAATTAATCCACATCCACGGACGTGTCGGTTTCCAGAAGCTGGCGCAAACGTCCGAAGGCAAGCCGGATACGGGATTTGACCGTGCCAAGCGGCAGGCCTGTGTGTTCGGCGATCTCGCTGTGCGACTGTCCTGCAAAAAAAGCCAGCCGAACCACATTCCGCTGCTCTTCAGGCAACTGCGACAAAGCAGCACGCACGCGTTTTTCCCGCAGCTTCGCATCCATCTCTTCGGCAATGTCCGGCAGGGGTGTCGGGTGCAGGGACGGATCTTCGGGGTCGAGCGCGGCAGACTTCTGGCGACGGATCCTGTCGATACGCCGGTTCCGGGCAACCCGGAACAGCCAGGTGCTGGCATTGGACTTTTTCGGATCAAACAGATCGGCCTTGCGCCACAGCGTCATCATGACGTCCTGGGCGACTTCTTCGGCAAGGGCCTCATCGGCGCCCTGCTTCATCAGGTAGCCCTTCAGGCGCGGCGCAAAGTGATCGAACAGCTCGATGAAAGCCGCCTTGTCCCGGTCTTTCGCCACTTTGACAATGAGATCGGAAAAATACTGCACCTGCGTCAAAGACAATCAATCCCCCTGCCGATCCATCTTCTTTATCAGGTTCGGCATAATTCGAAAGGGGGGTCAAGCAGGTCTGCCACACTGTTGCCGCGTTTAGCCGCAAAGCGATTAGGTTGGTGCACGCACCGAAAAACAGAAAATACAATTGTCGGGCTTCAACCCTTTCGTAACCCGCTTTAAGTTATCATTAAAGCAAGGTTTATATGTCAGACGGCAGTTGAACTAAATTTGACGGAAACTCAAATCCAACGGTGTGGAGATGATGAAAGCAAAATCGCTGGTTCTGGCCATAGCAGGTCTTGCCGTTTCGAGTGCAGCGGCTTTCGCACAAACCCCGACACTTCTGAAGCAGCACAAGGACTGGGCGGCCTATGCGCTGACCAGTGGCGGCGGCAAGGTTTGCTACGCGCTTACCAAACCGACGACGTTGCTTCCGGGAGATCGAAATCACGGGGACGTATTCTTTTTCGTGACCACCCGCCCGGCGGAAGGCGTCTCGTCCGAGCCGAGCCTGCTGGTCGGTTATCCTTTCAAGGACAAATCCTCGGTCAGCGTCGACATTGACGGCAAGGGCTTCACGCTCTTCACCAACAATGACGGTGCCTGGGTCGAAAATGCTGCAACCGAAGCGCAACTCGTTTCTGCCATGAGGGCAGGCCGGGAAATGACGGTGACCGGCGAATCCAGCCGCGGCACCCGCACCACCTACAAGTTCTCGCTGTCCGGCGTCACAGCCGCGATCGACGACTCCAACGCTGCCTGCCGCTAACGCGTTCAGGCAGCAGCTTCTCCGGCTTTCCCCTGCATCCGCAGGGCGAAAAGCCGAAGTCGGCCGGTGGTTTCCTTCCAATCTCGACGTCACCCTGGACGGGCCAAAAGGCCTATCCGGGTCGTTGTCGTTGCGTAAAAACAGCTCTGCATAGCTCCCCTGCACGTCAGCAAACTTGATTTTCGGCGCTTTTTGTGGTTTTGGGAGCGCTTGAAATCAGACCTGCAAGT
Source organism: Labrenzia sp. THAF191a (assembly GCF_009363335.1). Classification (GTDB taxonomy): domain Bacteria; phylum Pseudomonadota; class Alphaproteobacteria; order Rhizobiales; family Stappiaceae; genus Roseibium; species Roseibium algicola. The sequence goes on along the minus strand of NZ_CP045333.1, from coordinate 1,830,500 downwards.
CAGGTGCCCGGCGACCGCGTAGTCTTGTTCCAAGACGCCTGAAGACCCTGCCGGAAGAGATTACGGATCACGACATGGCAATTACGCTCGACATCGCGCGGGACAATCCGAACGCGCACACCGTTTCAGCCGAAGCTGTCCTGCCCGGCGAAGACAAGCCGACGCTGATCGGCCTGTCGCGCGAGGAACTGGGTGAAGCGCTCGGCACAATCGGCGTGCCGCAGAAGCAGTGGCGCATGCGTGCCTCCCAGCTCTGGCACTGGCTTTATGTGCGCGGCGTGTCCGACTTTGCGCAGATGACGAATATCGCCAAGGACCTGCGCCAGAAGCTGGACGAGGCCTTCATGATCGCCCGTCCGGAAATTGTTTCCGAGCAGATCTCCGTCGACGGTACCCGCAAGTGGCTGTTCCGCTTTCCCGCGCGCGGCGCCGGCCGCCCGGTCGAGGTTGAAACCGTCTATATTCCTGAAGAAGGCCGCGGCACGCTCTGCGTTTCTTCCCAAGTCGGCTGCACCCTCACCTGTACTTTCTGCCACACGGGCACCCAGAAGATGGTCCGCAATCTGACGGCTGAAGAAATTCTGTCGCAGATCCTGATTGCGCGCGACCGGCTGGGCGATTTCCCGCATGCGGACACCCCTCAGGGCGCCATCGTGCCGTCCGAAGGCCGTCTGGTGACCAACATCGTCATGATGGGCATGGGTGAGCCCCTCTACAATTTCGACAACGTCAAGAAGGCGCTGCTGATCGCGTCCGATGGTGACGGCCTGTCGCTCTCCAAGCGCCGCATCACTCTGTCGACCTCCGGCGTCGTGCCGGAAATCTTCCGCACCGGTGAAGAAATCGGCTGCATGCTGGCCATTTCGCTGCACGCAGTTCGTGACGAGCTGCGCGACGTGCTGGTGCCAATCAACAAGAAATGGAACATCAAGGAACTGCTGGACGCTTGCCGGCAGTATCCGGGCCTGTCCAACGCCAAGCGCATCACCTTCGAATATGTGATGCTGAAGGGCGTCAACGACAGCAATCAGGACGCGCTTGAACTCGTCCGCCTGCTGAAGGGCATTCCGGCCAAGATCAACCTGATTCCCTTCAACCCGTGGCCGGGTACCGATTACGAATGCTCCGACTGGGAGCGGATCGAGGAATTTGCCGACATCGTCAACCGCGCCGGTTATGCCTCTCCAATCCGCACACCGCGCGGCCGCGACATCTTCGCCGCCTGTGGCCAGCTGAAATCCGCTTCCGAGCGCATGCGAAAGAAGGACCGCGAGGCCCTGGCAGCCTCCTGAGGCAACATCATCTGTTGAACGAAAAACGGCGGCTCTCTGGGGCCGCCGTTCCTGTTTTCAGATCCTGACCCGTCAGGCCGCGGCGACCTCGCGCAGGAAGTCGTTTACGGCCGTATTCAGCGAACGCAGTTTTTCGGAGGCCACCTGCGTCGCCTGATCCACCGACTGCGCCGAATTGGCCGTCGTTTCCACGGCAGTGCTGACATTCGACATGTTGTCGCTGGCCGCACGTGTGCCCGAGGAAGCTTCCGAAGCACTGCGGCTGATCTCGCCGGTGGCCGCATCCTGTTCCTGAACTGCAGCGGCAATCGAGGTGGTGTTCTCGTTCGCCCGAACCATGATGGAAGCGATGCCTTCAATCGCGGTCACCGCCTGCTCGGTGGCAGACTGGATTTCCGCGATCTGGTTGGAAATTTCCTCGGTCGCCTTGGAGGTCTGGGTAGCCAGTTCCTTCACTTCGGCAGCAACCACCGCAAAGCCCTTGCCGGCCTCGCCGGCCCGTGCCGCTTCGATCGTTGCATTGAGCGCCAGAAGGTTGGTCTGCTCAGCGATTGCCTGGATAAGGCCGATCACTTCGCCGATCCTGGCAGAACCCGACGATAGCATTTCCATTTTCTGGGTGCTTGCCTGGGTCTGGCTGGTCGCATCGGCAATCACCCGCGTGGTTTCCTCGACACGTTGACCGATCTCGGAGATCGACGACGACAGCTCCTCAGTGGCGGCCGCAACAAGCTGCACGTTGCCCGATGCCTGGGTTGTTGCCGCAGCAGCGCTGCTCACCTCTTCAGAAGCCCCCGAGGCCGTTTCCATCATGGAACTTGCATTGGCTTGCATTTCAGACATGGCAGCATCGACGGAACCGAGCATTTCGGACGACTGCGTGCGGAAGCCCTCGATCAGTGCCTCGATCCGGAGCTGACGGTCCGTACGGGCCTGTTCTTCCACCTTTCGCGCTTCTTCCAGTCGCGCCTGCTCGGCGACGCCATCTCTGAAGCCAGCAATGGCGGCCGCGATTTCTCCAACCTCATCCTTTCGGTTCGCTTCCGCAAAGGCGACGGATACATCACCACCGGCGAGGCGGGCCGCATTGGCCACAAGGCTTTTGATCGGGGCAACGATCGAGCGTGCAGCCAGCCAGCCGATTGCCATCATGATGCCGAAGATGCCGAGGCAAATCAGTGCGATCTGATTGCGCAGCGCCCGCACCGGCGCCAGAATTTCATCGCGCGCCTCGACAGTGACAACCGCAAGACTGGCTCCATGAAACGTCAGAGGTACTGCGGCGGCCAGATAGTCCGTGTCGCGAAATCCTTCCAGGTGTCCGGAAGCCGGCTTGCCGCCGAGGGCCTGATCCACCAGAGACGAATCGAGGCTTGCGCTAAGGATATCGTTCTGTCCGGGTGTCTTGGACGAATCGTTCCGGAACAGCTTGTCTGCACCGACAAGGATGGCCTCCCCTGTTTCTCCGAGCCCCGCCGCGCTGCTCATCACGCTGTTGATGTTGTCGATGGGCATCTGGAAGGCCAGCACGCCAACACGCTTGCCACCTTCAAAAACCGGTGTCGCAATGAAGCTTGCCGGTGCATCCGCGCTCGGAGCATAGGGTTTGAAATCGAAGAAGCGAACTTCGTCCTGCCCACCGTTCAAAGCCGCCCGGAAGGCATTGCCCAGATCCGTATCCTTGTATTTGCCGGTGGCCAGGTTGGTTGCATAATCGAGTTCCTTGAACACCGTGTAGACAAGTGAGCCGTCCTCCGCGAACAGGAAGATGTCGTAGTAGCCGCGGGTCTTCAGCATCTTGCTGAACCACGGATGATACCGTTCATGCGCCTGGTCATAGCCGGTGTCGCCAGCGCGCATCAGCGCGTCTTTCTGGCCCGTCGGATGCGGATTGTCGTGAATATAGGCCTTCTGCAGGCTCGCCGTGGCGTCGCCGTCCTGGCTTGCCCACCCTTCCTTGAAATCGGCCAGCGCGGATTTCACGAACGGACTTGCGGCGGTGACCTGCAGATCCTGAACGATGGAGTCCAGATAGTGCGAAAGATCTCCAGCGCGTGCACTTGCAAGGGCTGAAAGCCGCTCTTCCGCCTGCTCTTCCAGGTCCGTTGAACTGACCCAATAGGCAAGGGTGCCGACAAACAGTGCGGCCACAACCGAACAACCGGAGATAATGGCCGGCAAACGAAAACTGAGTTTTGAGATTCGGGTTCCCAAGGCACCCTCCCGAAGTAGATTTATTACGAGAAGGCTAGATATCAGCAATTTAATGTTGGTTAATTTCGCTAAAATTAGAGAAAATTGAGAAGTTGAAAGAAATTACAACATAACTATTGGTAGAAATGATAATTATTTTCTACAACAATTCTTATACCTGAGGATTCATCTTCAAATAATACCACCGTAGATAGATCGCACATTTACCCCTAGTTCGGGGCTTGGCGCCTTCGGCAAAGGCTACGCCCTCATGAAAAAGGCCGCCCGGAGGCGGCCTTTTTGTATTCTCCGGCGAGGCTCAGACGAGACCGGACTTTGCCAGCGGCAGGCTGGTCGACCATTCGCCCTTGGCAGCGGCAATCGCGTTGGCGACAGCCGGGCCGATTGGTGGAGTACCGGGCTCACCGATACCGGTCGGAGCTTCGTTCGAGGGAACGATATGCACCTCGATTTCCGGCATGTCTGACATCCGGATCGGCTCGTAGGTGTCGAAGTTGGTTTCCTCGACAACGCCGTCCGCAAGCGTCACCTGGTTCCGGAGGATCGCACCCAGGCCGTAGCCGATGCCGCCTTCGACCTGTGCCCGGATATTATCCGGGTTGATCGGCGTGCCGCAGTCGACCGCTGCCGTCACCTTTTCCACCTTCACAGTGCCGTCGTCGCGGAAAGAGATTTCCGCCACTTCCGCCACAAAGGAGCCGAAGGACTTGTGCACGGCGACACCGCGGTGACGCCCTTCAGGCAAGGGCGTGTCCCAGCCCGCCTTTTCAGCCGCCAGCTTCAACACGCCCACCTTGCGCGGGTCGTCCTTGATCATCTCGAGGCGGTAGGCAACCGGATCCTTGCCGGCTTCCCTGGCCAGACGGTCGATCATGGTTTCCATGACGTAGGCCGTGTGGGTGTGACCGACCGAGCGCCACCACAGAACCGGCACCTTCGTCTCCTGGAAGGACTGGTCCATGTTCATCAGCGGAAACGCATAAGTGGTGTCATGCGCGCCTTCCGTCATGTTGTGGTCGACACCGTCCTTCATCAGCATGGCTTCGAAAGGCGTGCCCTTGACGATGGACTTGGCGGCGATGTTGTACTTGAACGCAGTCACGTTGCCCTGGTCATCAAGCCCGACCCGGAGCCGGTGAGCCGACATCGGACGGTAGTACCCACCGGCCATGTCGTCCTCACGGGTCCAGACGATCTTCACCGGAGCCGGCGCCATGCCGGCGGCCTGCATGGCCTTGGCCAGCGTGGTGATTTCCACGACCGGATGCGCATCGGCCTGGGCCCGGCGCCCGAAGGACCCGCCTGCCCACAGGGTGTTGATCTTGACCTTCTCGAACGGAATGCCGAGTACGGTGGCCGCCACGTTGTGATCGATGGTCGGGATCTGGGAAGCGAACCAGAATTCCGCTGTTTCACCGTCGAACATCATGGCGATGTCCAGCGGTTCCATGGCGCCATGGGCCAGGAACGGGAAGTCATAGTCGGCTTCGATGACCTTGGCCGAAGCTTCCAGCGCCGCGTCGACATCACCGTCTTCGCGAACCTTCACACCCGGCTTGGTGGTCATGTCCTTCAGTTCGGCGATCATCGCATCGCTGGACCGGGTTTCCGCCTCGGTATCATCCCACTCGATTTCGAGCAGGGACCGGCCGTTGATTGCCGGCCAGGTGGACTTGGCGATCACCGCAACCCCGTTCGGGATCTGCAGCACGTTGACGACGCCCGGCACCTTCTTGGCTTCGGTGGCGTCAAACGACTTCACCTTGCCGCCAAAACGGGGAGAGCGGGCAACGACGGCAACCAGCAGGTCGTCACGCTGGAAGTCCATCGTGTAGGTTCTCGGCGCGCCGACGGTCTTGTTCTTGACGTCAAGACGCGGGAAGGACTTGCCGATGTAGACCCACTGGTCCGGTGTCTTCAGCGTCGGTTCTGCCGGAACGTCCTGGTTGGCGGCAAGACCGGCAAGCTTACCCAGGGTCGCGGTCTTGTCCGCACCATGAGAGACCACGCCGCCCGACACGGTGATTTCTCCCGCCGGCACGCCCCATTCCTTTGCCGCGGCGGCAACGATCATCGCCTTTGCCGCGGCACCGGCCTGACGGTACTGCATGAAAGAGTTCGCCATGGCCGTGGACCCGCCTGTGCCCTGCACGCCGAACAGCGAGTTGGCATAGACCTGCGGATTGGACGGTGCGAATTCGACACTGACCTGCTCCCAGGAAGCGTCGAGCTCGTCGGCGACCAGACTGCAAAGACCACTGGCCGTTCCCTGCCCCATGTCGAAGTGCTTTGACAGCACCACCACCGTGTTGTCCGGACGGATGTGAACGAAGGGCTGGATGAACTCGCCTTCGGCGGCCGAGGCAGTCGAGCGCGGCAGATTCATGGCAAGCACCAGGCCACCAACTGCACCGGCGGACACCTTCAGGAAGGTGCGCCGCGTCGGCATTGCGGCTGCCAGCGGTTGTTTCAGGAGATGCAGCATGGCTTAGGCCTCCATCTTGTCAGATGCAAGGTGGATGGCCTTGCGGATCCGGGCATAGGTGGCGCAGCGGCAGACATTGCCGTCCATGGCTGCGTCGATGTCCTCGTCGGTCGGCTTGGGCGTTTCGGCAAGCAAGGCAGTTGCGGCCATGATCTGGCCGGACTGGCAATACCCGCACTGCGGCACGTCCAGCTCGTTCCAGGCGGCCTGGACAGCGGCAGCCGCCTTGCCGTCGATACCTTCGATCGTTGTGATTTCAGCGCCTTCGAGGTCGCCGACGAATGTCTGGCAGGACCGGACAGGAATACCGTCCATGTGCACCGTGCAGGCACCGCAGGAAGCAATGCCGCAACCGAACTTTGTCCCCGTCATTCCCAGCTCGTCGCGCAGAGCCCACAGCAGGGGGCTCTCGGGATCCGCGTCGAGCGTACGCGTTTCCCCGTTGATTTTTAATGTCACTGACATGAGGAGGCGTCTCCTTTGGCTGGCCAATTCTGGCTAAAGGATGTAAACTACACCGTGCAGTTTAGTTCCTAACTGCACATCTGTAAACGCCAGAGTTTACATAGGGCGCGATTTTTGGGATTAAAGAGGCGGGGGTCCTGTCGTCTGACAGATAATGCAACGGGGTATATATGAGTAGGTAATGTCCGTATCGGATCAGAAAAAGAAGCAGATCGTCGAGGCTGCAATCGCCGAGTTTCAGGAAAAGGGTTATGCCGGAGCCAGCATGGACCGGATTTCCGAGCGAGCCCAGGTTTCCAAGCGCACGGTCTACAATCACTTTGAAAGCAAGGACGTGCTTTTCAAGGAGATCAACCAGTGCCTTGCCGATCAGATCAACTCGGCGCTTGAAGTCGCCTACGACCCGGCAACGCCTATTCGCGATGCCCTGGTGCGTCTCGGCTGGGCCGAAGGCGAGCTCATGATCAATCCGTGCTTCATGAGCCTGGCCCGCATGGTCATGAGCGAAACGATCCGTGACCCGGCCCTTGCAGCCGATATGGACAGCCGCATGACCAAGATCTCCGTCTTTACCGAGTTCATGGATCGCGCCACGCGTGAAGGCAAGCTCACGGCCGACGACCCGTCCCTGGCGGCTACGCAATTTCTTGGCCTGATCAAGGCCCGCTCCTTCTACCCGAACATCCACAGCGGCCGCGTGACGACCCGCCCCGAGATGGAGCGGATCATCGAGGAAAGCGTCGACATGTTCCTGGCCCGATACGGCGCCAGGACGACCACGCAAACGGTGGCGGCGCAGTAACGGGCGCCCACCAAAATTTCCCGACATGGCAGATCGACCCGTGTAGAGCGAAACGCGACGAAATGAGTGCATCGCGGGGCTTGCGCCATGCATAGAACCGGCTAAATTGCCGCAAATTTTCATCGGCGGGAAACCGCAAGGAACATCGAACTGGATTTTTCCCAAAATGGCGCATGGTGACATCAAAAAAGTCGTGCTGGCCTATTCCGGCGGCCTCGACACCTCCATCATCCTGAAATGGCTGCAGACCGAACTGGGCTGCGAAGTGGTGACCTTCACCGCCGATCTCGGCCAGGGCGAGGAGCTGGAGCCGGCGCGCAAGAAAGCCGAAATGCTCGGCATCAAGGAAATCTACATCGACGACCTGCGCGAGGAATTCATCCGCGACTTCGTCTTCCCGATGTTCCGCGCCAATGCCGTCTATGAGGGCGTCTACCTGCTCGGCACCTCCATCGCCCGGCCGCTGATTTCCAAGCGCCTGATCGAGATTGCCGAGGAAACCGGCGCTGACGCGATTGCCCATGGCGCAACCGGCAAGGGCAACGACCAGGTTCGTTTCGAACTGTCCGCCTATGCCCTCAACCCGGACATCAAGGTGATCGCGCCGTGGCGCGACTGGACGTTCAAGTCCCGGACCGACCTTCTGGAGTTCGCCGAACAGCACCAGATCCCGGTTCCGAAAGACAAGCGCGGCGAAGCTCCGTTCTCCGTCGACGCCAACATGCTGCACTCCTCATCGGAAGGCAAAGTGCTGGAAGACCCGGCCGAGGAAGCGCCGAACTACGTGTTCCAGCGCACGGTTGACCCGACCGAAGCTCCGGACGAAGTCACCTACATCGAAATCGGCTTCGAAAAGGGCGACGCCGTCTCCCTCAATGGCGAGAAGATGTCGCCGGCAACGCTCTTTGCCAAACTCAACGACTATGGCCGCGACAACGGCATCGGCCGTCTCGACATGGTCGAGAACCGCTTCGTCGGCATGAAGAGCCGCGGCATCTACGAAACGCCGGGCGGCACCATCCTCCTGACGGCGCACCGCGCCATGGAATCCATCACGCTCGACCGCGGTGCCTCGCACCTGAAGGACGAACTGATGCCGCGTTACGCCGAGCTGATCTACAACGGTTTCTGGTTCTCGCCGGAACGCGAAATGCTGCAGGCCCTGATCGACAAGAGCCAGGAGCATGTCACCGGCTCCGTCAGGCTGAAGCTCTACAAGGGCAACGTCATCCTCGTCGGCCGGTCCTCGCCCTATTCGCTCTATTCCGAAGAGCTGGTCACCTTCGAGGACGACCAGGGTGCTTACGACCAGAAGGACGCCGCCGGCTTCATCAAGCTGAACGCCCTGCGCCTGCGCACCCTCGCCAAGCGCGACCGGATCGGCTGAGATCTCTGACATGACAAGACCGGCGGCAGCAAAGCTCGAACAGAACCTTGCTGCCGCCGGTTTTTTGTTGCTCGGCGGCTTTGCTCCTGATGGCACCGTTGCCGTTCCACCTCTTGCCAGCGGCAAGCAGGCCCGAAGCCTTCTGTTGATCGGCAGCACCGGACCATCAATCTGGCCGCATCTGACGGCCAGTCCGGAATACAAAAACGGCCACCCGGACCCGCTCGACCGCTACACGCGGCGCAGCCTTTTGGACCTTGCCGAGGCATCCGGCTACGAACCGGTGTTTCCCTTCGAAGGCCCGCCCTATTACCCGTTCCAGCAATGGGCGATGAAATGCGGCGGCTTCTCCCAAAGCCCGCTCGGCGTTCTCGCCCACCGCACCTTTGGCCCCTGGGCTGGCTTCCGCGCAGCGTTTCTGAGTGCGGAACCCTTTGACGGACCAAAACCGGTCAAGATGGAAGGCCCCTGCGCGACCTGCACCGACGCACCTTGCCTCGCGATTTGCCCGGTCGGTGCCGTTACGGTGCACGAAGGCTACAAGGTCACTGACTGCCGAAACCATCTGGCAACCAGCCGCGACCTCGATTGCTGGTCCGGCTGCCTGGCAAGACGGGCTTGCCCCTTTGGCCAGGAACACCGGCAGAGCCAGGCAACAGCCGGGTTTCACATGGAGAGTTTTGTTGGACTGGCAACGCGTTGAAACGACGGGCCAAACTGGAACAGATTAACACCCAACTCAGATCTTGCTCCCAGAACAGCCAGACTAGTTCTGGGCATCTGGCAACTTTGCCGCAAGTGTCTGTTGCTCGTCTCTTTTGGGTTTAAGGTGAAGCCAGGCAACTCTTCCTGGAGCAAACTTCTTGCGTGCGCTCCGCGAAAAAAGAGGCGGATGGTGATCGCCGACAAGCACAATTTCGGTTTCCGCGAGACTTTCATCAAGCGCGATGGCCTTGACCAGATGTGAGACATTCACCCACTGCTCCGCCATCCGGCAAAGTTCGACATCTCCAAAAACACCGCCGCCATCGTCACAGGAAAATCTCGGCGGCACTTCACCGGGATTGACCGGCTTGTGGGAATTCAGCGTAAGCCAATAGGCGAACTTGCGGTCACCGTCAGCTTCCAACAGAAATTTCCCAACGGCTTCGGCAGCGTCTTCGTCGCAATATCCCTGGAAAGCGATCCCGCACAGGGGCAGGGTTCGGTCAGCACCAAACCCAAGTTTGTTTTCCATGAAGAAGAGGTCCTGGAAGCCGATCTTCGGATACCAATCGAACCGTTCGAAGAAGTTACCCGTAAAGGCATGAAACGCGGCCGTGCGGTATCCCGCCTTGACGGCTTTCAGCGGCAGACACTCACCACTCTCCCGATCGCGAAAATCCCGGTAATCCGCCTTGAGATTGCAAAGCTCGCGAACCTCGCCGGAGGTCGTCGACCCGAAATACACCGCGTCGCCTTGTTCAACGACATAGTGCTCGGCAACATCGCGTTCCAACAGAGGTTGCCAGATCAGGTCTCGCATTTCCTGCGAGGCAAACGCGCCCAGGCCTTCCACCATCACCACAAGCACATTGCGCTTTTGTGCATCGTCCAGATGTTCTTCCAGGCCGCTGTAGAGACTGGCCGCGTCACCGGTTGGAACATAGCTTTCCTCAACGCTCGTGGCTGCCAGCGCATACTCCTGAGGCAGGGAATTCGCCCACCAGTCAATACCGGCGTATACCGCGAGCACCACGAAAAAAGGCGCCAGGTTCACTGTCTGGCGGTTCTGACGGGTGCGCACCACGACTTTGTACGTCAGGGCAAAGGAAACCAGTAGAACAACGGCGGCCGCAAGGTAGACTGCGGAATTCATCAGGCTGAGATTGCCAGCGTAACGCAGGGAGTCGACCAGCATTGGCAACGGCATCTGGAAAAAGTTGGAAATCAGGACAAGAACGTCAACGGTCATCACTGCAAGAAGCAGAACAAAGAAGACAGACCGATGCAGGTAGAGACCCAGCAGACAGATCAAGGACAACAGCAGAACGAAAAACGTCCGGAAAGGGCAGTAGAACAAGCTGAGAAAAATGAAGACGGCGTTCGGGATCAGGATAGCCCCAAAAGCAAACGTGAGCGTATCCGCCGACAGGAGATGCCGCTTCTCAAGAGCATTTTTCAGACTTTGAACAACTGACATGAATACGGAACCTGGATAATCTCCAGCCGGATCCTGTCCAAGAATGTTTAAATTAACGTTCCAACTGTCGGCTTCACCGCCCCGGCGCTATCGCCACTCGGTTCAAAACTTCACCCGTCCAGCTTCACCACGCCGTCCTGGTCCGGGCAGGTTTCCAATGCCTCCATCGCGGTGCGGCCGTCGCCCAGTGGGGCGTCGGGCCAGATTTCGGCGAGGGGGATCAGAACGAAGGCGCGGTCGCCCATGCGCGGGTGCGGGATTTCGAGGTCGTTTTCGGCAACCCTTTGCAAACCGTAGATCAGAACATCGATGTCCAGCGTTCTCGGGCCCCAGCGCACGTCGCGCACACGTCCGAGTTCGGTCTCGATTTGAAGACAGCGCTTCAGCAGCGCCTGCGGGCTCATGGTGGTATCGATCACCACGCAGCAATTGCGGAAATCGTCCTGCGGCACCGGCCCCCAGGGCGGCGTCCGGTAATCTGAGGAACGGGACACCAGCATGACACCGGGTGTTTCCTCCAGCCGGCGGATGGCCTCATCCAGATTGGCCTTCGGGTCTCCAAGGTTGGATCCGAGCCCGAGCGCACAGCGGGTCGGGGCGTCAGCCATCGCATTTTCGGCATTCATTCGACAGGGTTCCGTTCCAGGCGGGTTGCCTCGATCATACGCACGCAATCGGCATGTGGACTTACGTCATGCGCCCGCACAATCGCAGCCCCTTTCAGCATGGCCGTCATGTGAACGGCAACGGATCCGAACAGCCGGTCTTCCGTTTCCGCTTCCAGCACCGCGCCGATCATGCGCTTGCGCGACGCACCGGCCAACAACGGCAGGCCGTGTTTTTGCAGCGTTTCGAAGCGGTTCAGCACGGTGAAATTCTGGTTGATGGTCTTGCCGAAGCCAAAGCCCGGATCAAGGATCTGCTTTTCCCTGGCAATCCCTGCCTTTTCCGCCAGTTCCATCGAGATTTCGAAGAACCGGTCAATGTCCGAAAGAATGTCCAGTCCGGCATCGGCGGCAAGACGGTTATGCATCATAACCACATGCACGCCGGCCTCGGCAACGACGTCAGCCATGGCCGGATCCTTTTGCAGACCCCACACATCATTGACGATGACCGCCCCTGCCGCACAGGCGCGGCGCGCGATCTCCGCCTTGTAGGTATCGATCGATACGGGCGTTCCCATGTCGATCACCTGATCGAGGATCGGATCGAGCCGCGACCATTCCAGGTCCAGTGGCACCGGTTCGGAGCCCGGCCGCGTGCTTTCGCCGCCGACATCCAGAATATCGGCCCCTTCCAGAATCATTTCCTGTGCACGCCGCAAGGCGGCATCCGCATTGGCGTGGCGCCCGCCATCGGAAAAGGAATCCGGGGTCACGTTCAGGATCCCCATCACGTGGGGGCGTTGGTGTCCGGCGTTGAAACGCGGCGGCTCGTAGGCTGTCGGGGTCGGCATCATTGCGTCCTTTTGACGGTCAGGCACGTGTTTGGCCCGTCTGACACCGACGGTCAAGCGGCACCAATGCGACTTCGCCCTGCTTGACCCCGCTCCAAGGCTGTGGACGATCACGATTTGGAAGCAATTTGGAGGTTCAATCGTTCCGCGGCGGTTTTCCGGCAATCCGCACACGCCGTCATCAAAAATTCGGGAAACGGTCTTGGAACGGACATCCGTCTGTCACGGAGCTTCAGCACCTGATGTTTTTGCCAAGGGACTCGCCCCTGCGGTCCCCAGCCACGGAGCTTGAAAATGTCTTCAAACGTTTCTCGACGCAATTTTCTGAAATCATCGGTTGCTACCGGTCTGGTACTGGCCTCACCGCTGGCCATGCCGGGCCTGTCGCGTGCGTCCTCACGCCCTCAGATCACGCACGGCCTTCAGTCCGGTGACGTTGATGCCAATTCCGGCATGATCTGGGCCCGCTCGGACCGCCCGGCGCAAATGCTGGTGGAAGTCGACACCACCGGCACGTTCGAAACGCCGCGGCGCCTTGCCCCGATCAATGCGCTTCCCGACTCGGATTTTGCCGTCAAGCGACTGCTTGAGAAACTGCCGTCCGATCAGGATGTCTTCTACCGCGTCGCCTTTGCCGACCTGAACGACGTCAATGCCGTGTCCGAGCCGATGACCGGCCGCTTCCGCACCGCCCCGGCGTCCCGCCGCAACATTCGTTTCGCCTGGTCGGGCGATACCGCCGGCCAGGGCTGGGGGATTGATACCGACCGTGGCGGCATGAAAACCTACGCCACCATGGCAAAACACCAGCCAGACTTCTTCATCCACTCCGGCGACACGATTTATGCCGATGGCCCGATGAAGGAAACCGTCGAGCTGAAGGACGGCACCGTCTGGAAGAACATCGTCACGGAAGAAAAATCCAAGGTTGCCGAAACGCTGGACGAGTATCGCGGCCAGTGGAAATACAACCTCATGGACGAGAACCTCAAGGCGTTCAACGCGGAAGTCCCGACCTTCTTCCAGTGGGACGATCATGAAGTCGTCAACAACTGGTCGTCCTCCAAGGACCTTCTGTCCGACGATCGCTACAGCGAAAAGAACATCCACCTTCTGGCCGCCCGCGCCGGCCGGGCTTTCCACGAGCTGGCCCCCATCCGCTACACCCCGGCCGAGCCGGGCCGCGTCTACCGCAAGATCGCCTATGGTCCGCTGCTGGACGTGTTCTTCCTGGACCTGCGTTCCTATCGCGGGCCGAACGGCGCTTCGATGGAAGACACCATGACACCGGCTTCGCGCATCCTCGGCGCCGAGCAGCTTGCCTGGCTGAAGCGTGAACTTCTGAATTCCAACGCCACCTGGAAGGTCATCGCCTGCGACATGCCGATCGGCCTGATCGTCTGGGACAACTGGAAAGACCAGGCCGGCGCCGAAGCGGTTGCCAATGGCGATCACGGCGCACCGAAAGGCCGAGAACTGGAATTCGCCGATCTGCTGCGCTTCATCAAGACGGCAGACATCGACAACATCGTCTGGCTGACCGCCGATGTGCACTACACCGCCGCGCATTACTACAATCCGGACAAGGCACAGTTCCAGGATTTCAAACCGTTCTGGGAATTCGTCTCCGGCCCGATCCACGCCGGCACCTTCGGCCCGAACGATCTCGACATGACCTTCGGCCCGGAGCTTAAGTACATCAAGGCCCCGACCGCCGAACAGGGTGCCAACCTGCCCCCGTCCATGGGACTTCAGTTCTTCGGCCTGGTCGACATCGACGGCCAGAGCGAACAGCTCACCGTCCGCCTGATGGACCGTGACGACGTCGAACTGCACACCGTCACGCTGGATCCGGTTCTCAAGGCCTGATCAGAGTTCCCAAAAAAAAGAGCGGGCCGGGAAACCGGCCCGTTTGTTTTAAAAAAACCTACCTTCGTCATCCCGGACGCAGCGAAGCGGAGATCCGGGACCGGAGAGCCGAGGTGTTTCCGATGGAGACTTATCAGTCGGCGCTGTGCCTCCCCGGTCCCGGCTCGCGCTGCGCTTGGCCGGGATGACGACGGAGAGGCGGATAATGTGCGCCTACTCCGCCGCCGCCGGCTGACGGATCTGGCTGCGCAGGATCAGGAACAGAATGATGCCGGCGATGGGCATACCCGGCAGAATGAAAGCGAGGCCGAGGATCGGTTCGCCGAGTGCGGCGATCGCGAGGCTGGCGACAATGCCGCCGCCGAACTGCAGAAAGCCGAGCATGGAAGATGCCGAACCGGCGATATGCGGGAACGGCGCCATGGATTCGGTGAAGCTTGCCGGAAGAACCAGCGCCAGCGCGAATGTGAACAGCGCCACCGGCCCCATGACCGTCAGGATCGTCGGTTCATGGGTGAGCGTGACATAGCACATCAGCGTTGACGCAACGACCCAGAGGCTGAGCCCGTAGGGCACCAGCTTGCGGGCCTCGAAGAAGCGAAGCAGACGACCCGTCAGGATGGTTCCAGAAATGAAGGAACCTGACTGGATGATCATGGTCAGCCCGAAGGCGGACGGCGTGAGACCGACTTCATAGATCAGGATGAAAGGCAGGACGGTCGCCAGGGCATAAAGGTTGCCGAGCCCGAAACCGATGAGAAGGCTTGGCGCCAGAAACCTCGGGTCCTTCAGCAAGGTGCCGTAGTTGATCGCCAGTTGCCGCGGATTGAGGTGATGCTTGCCCGGCTGCGGGTTGGTTTCAACCTGAAACACGAGCACTGCAATCATCAGCAACGCACCGTAGATCACCATGCACCAGAACACTTCCTGCCAGCCGAACAGTTCCAGCACGATCCCGCCGATGGTGGGCGAAATCGCCGGACCAAGGGCCAGCATCATCGCGATCGTATTCATGATCCTGGCAGAGGCCTGACCGGTAAACTGGTCGCGGACGATGGCGCGCGACACCGCGATGCCGACCGCGGCCCCCACACCTTGAAGGGCTCGGGCAAAGACCATGAACTCGACAGTCGGCGCGAAGGTCGCCAGCACGCTTGAGACGAGATAGAGGACCAGGAAGGCGATCGTGACCGGCTTGCGCCCAAAGGCGTCCGTCAGAGGGCCGCAAACCAGCTGCGTGACGGCAAAACCGGCGAAATACGCCGTCAGGGTAAGCTTGACCGCTGAATCGGTGGTTCCGAAGGCTTCGACCAGGGCCGGCATGGCCGGGGTATAAAGCGCCATCGAAATGGGGCCGATAGCGACGAGCCCGGCCCCGAGAAGCGATGTACGTCTTGCGCTCATGATTGAGCTGTCGGCGGTCATTTCTGTTTCCCTTTGGAAACCTCCTGCAGCAGGCTGTCCTTCATGGTCTGCAGAAGCGATTCCAGTATCTGCCGTTGGTCGGCGGGAATGTCCTCAAGCGCCCTGGAGCGCACCTCTTGCAGGGCAGTCCCAATTTTCTCAAGCAATGGATCTGCCAACGGCGTCAGCTCGATTATCTTGGCCCGGCGGTCGTTCGGGTCCTGGCAGCGGCGGATCAATCCGGCCTTTTCGAGCGTGTCGAGGTACCCGACCAGGGTCATCGGCTCGACATACATCGCATCTGCCAGAACGGCCTGCCTTTGACCCGGAAGTCGCCAGACATAAAACAGCGTACGCGCTTCTCCGGCAGTCAGACCAGTGTCGACCTTGGATAACTCCGCCTCGAAGTTTCGCCGCAGCAACCGTGCCAGATCAACGACCAGCATGGTGACACCGACATTCGGAGTTGGAACTCCCATCGCCACCCCATTTTAGTAAGGTTACCTTACGAATACGGCGCTTCAGGAAGCACTGTCAATGCGTAGATGTGACATTGCGTTGCACAATTCCCTCGCGCCACGTATAAAGGCGCCAAATTCGGCGCGGATGCCGATCCATAGCATAATCAACTTCCAGACAAGCTGCGGGTCCCCAAGGGCCCGTTCTGTCTTTTGGAGCCACTCATGAACCTTCGTAATATTGCCATCATCGCGCACGTTGACCATGGCAAAACCACACTCATCGACGTTCTTCTGAAGCAATCCGGTGCCTTCCGCGACAACCAGCGCACCGAAGAACGGATGATGGACTCCAACGATATCGAGCGTGAGCGCGGCATCACCATTCTGGCCAAGGTCACCTCGCTGGTCTGGAAAGACACCCGCATCAACATCGTGGACACACCGGGCCACGCCGACTTCGGCGGCGAAGTTGAGCGTATCCTGCACATGGTCGACGGCGTGATCCTTCTGGTGGATGCTGCTGAAGGCCCGATGCCGCAGACCAAGTTCGTGCTCGGCAAGGCCCTCAAACTCGGCCTGAAGCCGATCGTCGCCATCAACAAGATCGACAAGCCGGAACAGCGTGCCGATGAAGTGCTGGACGAGGTCTTCGACCTGTTCGCAGCCCTCGACGCCAATGAAGACCAGCTCGACTTCCCGGTGCTCTACGGTTCGGCCAAGCAGGAATGGATGGCTCTGGAGCCGAACGGCCCGCAGGACAGCATGGACCCGCTCTTCGACATGGTCCTCGACAAGGTGTCGCCGCCGGAAGCCCAGCCGGGCGATTTCCGCATCCTGGCAACCACCATCGAATCCGACCCGTTCCTGGGCCGCATCCTGACCGGCCGTATCGTGTCGGGCACCGCTCTGCCGAACATGCCGATCAAGGCGCTCTCCCGTGACGGCAGCGTCGTTGAAAACGGCCGTATCTCCAAGATCCTTGCTTTCCGTGGCCTGGAACGTCAGCCGATCGAAAAGGGTGAAGCGGGCGACATCGTCGCCATCGCGGGCCTGACCAAGGCAACCGTTGCCGACACGCTGTGCGCCCCGTCGGTCAATGAATCCCTGCAGGCTCAGCCGATCGATCCGCCGACGCTGTCCATGACCTTCCGTGTCAACGACAGCCCACTGGCCGGCACCGAAGGCTCCAAGGTTCAGTCCCGCGTCATTCGCGACCGCCTGAAGAAGGAAGCAGAAGGCAACGTCGCCCTGAAGGTGGAAGACACCGACGAGCCGGACGCATTTGTCGTCTCCGGTCGCGGCGAACTTCTTCTGGCGATCCTGATCGAGAACATGCGTCGTGAAGGCTTCGAACTTGGCGTTGGCCGTCCGCGCGTCGTCTATCAGTATGACGATGCCGGCAACCGCCTGGAGCCGATTGAGGAAGTCATCATCGACGTTGATGAAGAACATTCCGGCGTCGTGGTTCAGAAGCTGCAGGAACGCAAGGCCGACCTTCTGGAAATGAAGCCGTCCGGCGGTGGCCGCACCCGTCTGGTGTTCCACGCTCCGACCCGCGGCCTCATCGGTTACCAGTCCGAACTGCTGTCCGACACCCGCGGCACGGCGATCTTCAACCGTCTGTTCCATGGCTATGAGCCGCACCGGGGCCCGATCCAGGGCCGTCACACCGGCGTGCTCCTGTCCAACGGCACCGGTGAGGCAGTTGCCTATGCCCTGTTCAATCTGGAAGACCGCGGCCCGATGATGATCGATCCGGGCACCAAGGTTTATCCTGGCATGATCATCGGCGAACACACCCGCGGCAACGACCTGGAAGTGAACGTGCTGAAGGGCAAGCAGCTCACCAACATCCGCTCTGCCGGCAAGGACGACGCTGTCAAGCTGACCACGCCGAAGAAGCTGACCCTGGAAGCAGCGCTTTCCTACATCGCAGACGACGAGCTGGTGGAAGTCACGCCGGACTCCATCCGCCTGCGCAAGGCCGTCCTCGACCCGCATGAGCGCAAGCGCGCCGAACGTGCGGCGAACAAGGAATCGGCATAAGCCTGATAGAACGAACCAGAAAAGCCCGGGCAATGTCCCGGGCTTTTTTTTCAGCCAGTTCGATTTTCCCCTCATGCTGAGGAGGACCGCAGGTCCGTCTCGAAGCATGGGCGGCATTTTCGGAGCAAGTGGCCCATCCTTCGAGACAGCGCTTCGCGCTTCCTCAGGATGAGGTTTGCCTATGCGCGCCCTCTTTCACTCGTCCGGATCTTTCGCCGGCAAACCAGAAGACTTGAGACAGCCTGCATGCCTCACCGCAACCAATTGCCACGGCGCATGTCCGCCTTGGTTTAAAATATCAGTCCGGTGACGGAAATTGAAACGCCATCCCACGCCTCCCGACCGGGAACTCCCTACACTTCGGCCTGAGAATTGAAGCGCCTGGCCTCAGGTCAACTGCGCACAAGGAAGGCTGAACCAATGAAACATTTCGCTCTCGCACTGGCGATGACCGCA
The DNA here is from genome assembly GCF_009363335.1 of Labrenzia sp. THAF191a. Lineage (GTDB taxonomy): Bacteria > Pseudomonadota > Alphaproteobacteria > Rhizobiales > Stappiaceae > Roseibium > Roseibium algicola. The sequence goes on along the minus strand of NZ_CP045333.1, from coordinate 1,811,978 downwards.
AGCCTCGCCACATCCGCCACCGCCGCAAGCTTCGGCCCGCTGGTGGAGGCTGCCGAGCTGTCCGCGTCGCTGGACACCGTGGAGCCGGTGCTTCTGGACATCCGCAACGAGGGATACGAGAAAGGCCATGCAGACGGCGCTTTGTTTGCGCCCTATCGCATGTTCCGCGGACCGGCGGAAAACCCGGGCGGCCTTGTGGATGTTGAAAAGCTGGAAGCCGAACTGGAAGAACTCGGCCTGGAACAGGATACGCCGATCGTCATCCTGTCCGAAGGCAAGACCGATACGGACTTCGGTTCTGCCGCGCGTGTCTACTGGACCTTGAAATCCACCGGCTTCACCGACCTGTCGATCCTGAACGGTGGCCTGGAGTCCTGGAAAGCCGCTGGCCTTCCGGTCAACGCCACGGCCGAATCCGCCTTTCCGAGCGAGCTGGAACTGACCTTTGACGATACCTGGCTGGCCACCACGGCAGACGTTTCCGCCGTCGCTGCCGGCGAGTCGAATGCGCTTCTGGTAGATGCTCGCCCGGCGGATTTCTTCAACGGCAAGAAGGCGCATGAAGCTGCCTCGCGTCCGGGAACCCTGCCGACTGCCATCAACCACACCTACACCGCTTTCTTCAAGGAAGGCTCGCCGGCAATGTCCACCGCCATCGATCCTGCCGCGCTGAAAGCATCGCTTGGTGTCGAAGACGGCAAGGATACGGTTTCTTTCTGCAACACCGGCCACTGGGCCGCAGCTCACTGGTTTGCGGTGTCCGAAGTCGCCGGGGTGGAAAACGCAAAGCTTTACGCGGGCTCCATGGTCGAATATTCCCAGTCCGGAAACGAGATGGCCAACACACCGGGTCTCGTACAGAACCTGATAAACCAGATACTGAACTGACGTGACCACAGCCGCAGACCTTCACACCACCGCTGCGACGCCAGTCTGGCGCCGCAGCGGTCTTGTTTTGACCGCCCTTGCAGCCGTTCTGGCCACCGCCCTTCTGGTTGGTGGACGGTATGGCCTGCTGCTTGCCGTCGGCCTTGGCTTCGGCATCGTGCTGGAAGGCCTGCGCTTCGGTTTTGCCGGCCCCTGGCGTGCGATGATCCTGCGCCGAGACCCGGGCGGCCTTTGGGCGCAGCTTCTGTCGATCGCCCTTGTCTCGCTGGTGGCCTTTCCCCTGCTTGCCGCAAACCAGGGCGAGCTGAGCGGCGCACAGGGCCCGATCGGCTTTGCCATGATCGCGGGAGCCTTCGTCTTCGGCGCTGCCATGCAGGTCGTGCTCGGATGCGGTTCCGGCACCCTGGTCAATGCAGGGTCCGGCAACGCGGTTTCCCTTGTCGCCCTGCCTTTCTTTGCCATCGGCAGCTTTGCCGGGGCCTATCACCTGATCTGGTGGACAGATCTTGGGGCATTGCCCGTTCTGACCCTGTCCGGCTGGCAAGGCGCGGCGATTACCCTCCTCGGACTTTCGGCAATCGCCGCAGTGCTCTGGAAACTGGCAGCTCCCGAAAACCGGCGCCTGCCTCGCCGGCTGATAGTTGCAGCCGTGCTGCTGGCCGCCCTTGCCATCCTGAACCTGATCGTGGCCGGCCAACCCTGGGGCGTTGTCTATGGCCTTGGCCTTTGGGCTGCAAAGGCGGCATCTGCAGCGGGGGCGGATCTTTCCGGATCCGCTTTCTGGAGTGCACCTGCCTCCGTCGAGCGCCTGACCCATAGCCTGCTGACGGATTACACATCCCTCACCAATATCGGCATCATCCTTGGTGCCTTTCTGGTCGCCAGCTGGCGCACGGGCGGCCTGTCACAGAAAATCCAGTCGCTGCCGGCACAGGCCTGGCTCGCCGCAATGGTGGCGGGCTTTCTGCTGGGCTATTCCTCGCGCCTTGCCTTCGGCTGCAATGTCGGCGCGTTCTTTTCCGGCATCTCGACCGGCAGCCTGCACGGTTGGGTCTGGTTCGCGGCCGCCTTTGCCGGATCGATCTACGGCGTGAAACTGCGCCCGCTCCTGAAGCTGGAGGCGAGATCATGACCCGGTTGGTAACAGCCTTTATCGCCCTTGCCGGACTTGCGGCAATGATTGCTCTCGATGCATCTGCGACACCGCCCAATCCCTACAAGGCCCCGAAACTTCTGGCTCTGGGCTCCGGCACCGCCCCGAGCGGCGGCTTTTGTGGCGCGCTGCCCGACCCGGCCGGCAAATAGCCGAGCGGCCCCTGCCAACCGGCAACCGCTCCCGGGTTGGCACGGGATGCCAAAGCCTCGACTTGCTTTCACAAGGTCATCGGCAAAACGTCTGACTTGCTTGTGTGCACCGCAGCGGGCTTAATCCTCTCCGACAAATCAGAACCGGGAGGCACAGGTGAGCAAGACCAATCGCGGCAATTTCTTCGAAGACTTCAAGGTGGGACAGGTCATCCGCCACGCAACGCCGCGCACCGTCACCAGCGGTGACCAGGCGCTTTACACCGCGCTTTACGGCTCTCGCTTTGCGGTTCAGTCGTCAGACGCTTTCGCAAAATCCCTGGGCTATTCCCACGCCCCGGTCGACGACCTGCTGACCTTTCATATTGTCTTCGGCAAGACAGTGCCTGACATCTCGCTGAATGCCGTCGCCAATCTGGGCTATGCCGGCGGCCGGTTCCTGGCACCGGTTTTCCCGGGAGATACCATTTCCACCGTCTCCGAGGTGATCGGCAAGAAAGAGAACTCCAACGGCAAGACCGGCGTCGTCTATGTGCGCTCGACCGGCTACACCGAAAACGGCACCGAGGTGCTGGATTATGTCCGCTGGGTGATGGTCAACAAGCGTGTTGCCGCCAATCCGGCGCCGGAACCGGTGGTGCCGGAACTTCCCTCAGCGCTCGACCCGCAGTCTCTCGGCACCGCCGTGCCATTGCTCGACACCGCCAATTGGGACAATGACCTGGCCGGATCCGAGTACCGTTTCGACGATTACGAGATTGGCGAGAAGATCGACCATGTCGACGGCATGACGGTGGAGGAAGCCGAGCATCAGCTGGCGACCCGTCTCTACCAGAACACCGCCAAGGTGCATTTCAACCAGCACACGGAAGCTTACAACCGTTTCGGCCACCGCCTGGTCTATGGCGGCCACGTGATCTCCATTGCCCGTGCGCTGTCGTTCAACGGGCTGGCCAACGCGTTTCATATTGCCGGCATCAACGGCGGTCGCCACGTCGGCCCGCTGGCGGCCGGCGACACGGTTTATGCCTGGTCGGAAGTTCTGGACAAGGCGGATATCGACGGCCGCTCGGACGTCGGCGCGCTGCGTCTGCGGCTTGTCGCCACCAAGAACCGGACCTGCCATGACTTCCCCGGACAGGACCATGAGGACAACTACCTGCCCGAAGTGGTCCTCGATTTCGACTACTGGGCCCTGATGCCGAAATAGGCATGACACCCGGCCCGATCCTTTTGGATGACGGATCTCCTCTTCCTCGCTACCATGACGCAAGAGGAGGTCTGGCATGCTGACAACGCTTTCGGGCCGGGAAACAAATCTGATCTTCGCGATCATGCAGGACATGATCGCCATCCAGGACGCACGGCAACTCAGGCTGCAGCTTGGCACCCGCTTGCTGGACCTTCTGGAGGCAGACTACTTTGCCTCCTACGTCTGGACAAGGACCGACGGCGACACGGACGGCGTGTTCCTGAACATGGACGAGAGCAATCTCGCCGCCTACCAGCACCATTTCCAGCACTGCGATCCGATTACACCCAGGTTCCGCATGTGCCGGCGCGCCACCCACCTCGACCAGGTCATTTCCCGGGAAGATTTCCTGCGCACCGAATTCTACAACGACTTTCTGGCAAGGGACGGCCTGCATCAGGGCATGAACTTCCATGCCTATGCGGCGACAGGCCATCTGGGCGACCTGCGCATCTGGCGCGGCGCCGGCAAGGAAACCTTCCAGCAGCGCGACCTGGAAATACTGAACGCGATCGGCACGTCCTTCGGACATGCCCTTGCGAACATGCAAGCACACGAACGCAAACAGCGCGATGCCGACCCCCGCTTGCGCTTGACGGCCTGGGCCGGCCACCACGGGCTCACCGGCCGGGAACAGGACGTGCTTTGCCTGGTGAGTGAAGGCAAGCGCGACCGCGAGATTGCGGCGGAACTTGAAATCTCCGTCACGACCGTTCGCTCCCATCTCAAGGCGGTGTTTCAAAAATCAGGGGTGACTAGCCGGGCGGAACTGCTCGCCAGCGTCAACACGCGACTTTCTCTCCAATAAACGAAGCGCCTCCTCATTTTCGAGGATGCGCCGGAAAAGGCACAGGCGTTTGCTGTTTCCCTCATGCATAAGAAGGGGAACAAACATGAAAGTGCATCTCACAGCAGGACTGACTGCGATCGCAGCCGTCTTTGCCGGTCCGGCCTTTGCCGCCGACGACATCACCACCATGAGTGCGGCGGAAACGGCGAGCGCCATAGCCGGACAGACGCTGACAGCCACGGATCTCGTCAACGCCCTCATCGCCAGAACCGGCGATGACCCGGGCAATGTCTACATAACGTTCGACAGCGAAGGCGCGCTTGCAGCCGCTGCAGCCGCCGATGAAAGCGTGAAGGCAGGTGAACCCCTCGGACCGCTGCACGGCGTGCCGATTGTCGTGAAGGACAACATTGCCTCCGCTGGCCTGCCGACCACCGGTGGCACGCCTGCCCTGAAAGGATGGGTGCCCGCAGAAGACGCGCCTGTCTTGAAGAAACTGCGCGATGCGGGCGCGATCCTGCTCGGCAAGACCAATCTTCACGAACTTGCTTTCGGCATCACCTCGAACAACGCCGCCTTCGGCGCGGTTGCCAACGCCTATGATCCGGACCGCTTTGCCGGCGGCTCGAGTGGCGGCACCGGCGCTGCGATCGGCGCCAGGCTGGCACCGGCCGGCCTTGGAACCGACACGGGTGGCTCGGTGCGCATTCCCTCGGCACTCAACGGTGTCTCCGGTCTGCGCCCGACCACAGGCCGCTATCCGGCGGAAGGTATCGTGCCGATTTCCGCGACCCGCGACACACCCGGTCCGATTGCAAGAACGGTTTCCGACCTGGTCCTCCTCGATGCGGTGATCACGGGTAGCACTGCGACACTCGACCCTGCAGACCTCGGCACCGTCCGCCTGGGTGTTCCAGGCGTGTTGACGGACAACCTCTCACCGGAAACGGATCGTCTCTTCAAGGAAGCCCTGGACAAGCTGCAGGCCGCCGGCGTGACCCTTGTTCCCGTCGATATAAGCACGGAGCTTGAACTTGCCGGAAAAGCCGGTTTCCCGATCGCCCTGTGGGAAGTGAAACGGGATCTTGCAGCCTTTCTGGAGACGCATGAAACCGGGCTCGGGCTGCAGGACATAGCCGATGAAGTCGCCAGCCCCGACGTCAAATTCGTCTTCGACAGTCTGGTGCTGGGCAACCAGGCGATCCCGGATGCAGTTTACCGGGAGGCAATGGACGACATGCGGCCATTGATCCAGGCCGGATATGCTGAAGTCTTTGCAGCCAACAAGCTGGACGCGCTGGTTTTCCCGACAACCCCGCTGCCGGCACAGCCCATCACCGGATCCGATGAAACCGTGTCGCTGAACGGAGAAGACGTACCGACCTTCCCCACCTTCATCCGCAACACCGACCCGGGTTCCGTCGCCGGTATTCCGGGCCTGTCCTTGCCCGCGGGGCTGACATCGGACGGCCTGCCCGTCGGCCTGGAGCTTGATGGCCCCGCCTATTCCGACCGGCATCTGCTGTCGCTCGGCCTGGCTGTCGAAGTGGTTCTGCCACACCTGCCGGCGCCAGCGGCAAACTAGGCAGAAGGCCTTCACAGAAGCAGGGTGTTTCCTGTCTGGACTTTATCGGAAGTCCTGGCGCACACTCCCGCAAAACAGGAGTGTGCGCCATGAAAACCGTGTCCTTCACCCAGATGAAAGACGGCACCAAGGAAGACTACGATCTGCTGGCGGAAGCGGAACGGCCCTATCACGCCCTGACACCGGAACGGATCCTGTCCGAGCTGAAGCGCCAGAACGAGGACACGCTGTCCGGTTACAAGATCACCCGAATGCAGCATGGCCTGCAGGCGGCCACAAGGGCGCGTCGGGAAGGGGCGGACATCGACTGGATCGTCGGCGCGCTTCTGCACGATATCGGCGACGGGCTGGCCCCGCAGAACCACGACCGATTCTCTGCCGAGGTCATCCGCCCCTTCGTGCGGGACGAGGTTGCCTGGGTGGTGGAACATCATGGCATCTTCCAGATGCTCTATTACGGCCGTCACTATGGCTGGGACGAAAACGCCCGCGACCAGTTCAAGGATCACATGCACTTCCAGGCCTGCGCCGACTTCTGCGAACGCTGGGACCAGTCCTCCTTCGATCCCGACTATGAAATGGACACGCTGGAAAGCTTCGAACCTCTGGTGCGAGAGGTTTTCTCGCGAAAGGCCTACGACCCGGCCGTGCTGCAGGAAGGTGTTTCAAGGGGATTGCCGCCGCTGCAGTAAAAGACAAGCACGTGATCGACGCGGTAGCTTTTGTCTTTCAAAACACCGATCGACACTCCATCGCAAACAACCCGTCCATCGCCCCCTGAACCTTTCAAAGGTTCGGGAGACTGCCACCTTGTTGCGACGAATGCCGCCGTTGCCGCGGATCGTAGCCGGAAGTTTCCTCGTAAAATCAGTTAGATCGAGAAAGACATGCGTCAGAGAATTATTGTTTGCCCTTTGATCGAAAACGAAGGCGCGTACCTTCTGTGCAAGATGCCAAGCGACCGGGGTGTCTTTCCCGGACAATGGGCACTTTCGGGTGGCGGACTGGAACAGGGTGAGCGGATGACAGAAGGGCTGCTTCGAGAAATCTCGGAAGAACTGGGATCCGACCTGACGATTGAGGACGTCCAACCCTGGACGTTTCGCGACGATGTCCGGACAAAGACCTACCCGGACGGCACGTCAGAGCAGATTTACATGATTTATCTCATATTTGATTGCAAGGCGGCGAACCGCAACGTTTCCAGCAACGAAGAGTTCGAGGACTTCGCATGGGTCCTTCCCGAAGATCTCGGTAAATATGATCTCAACGAAGCCACAAGAATGACGCTTGAAGCCAAGGGCCTGCTGCCGTCCTGACAGGTGTCGAGGATCCCGAGATCTGTCCACCTACTCCACCAGAGCAAGCGCTCCCGCCAGGAATGCTCCGCTCAAATCCCGGCACGATAAGGCTCCCTCCTCAACAACGGCCTTCCAGGCCAACTTTGCGCCGCAAACAGCCGCCACAACTTCAAGTTATGCGAATTTGAAATTGAACCTGATGGGGAGGGGTGAGCGTCATCAATGACCAGCGAAACAGTGAATTTTTACAACACCACTGCCAAGGAATATGTTGCCGACAAGGAGACGCCTAATCCCAGATTGCCTGCCTTCCTGGAGCGATGCAAAGCAAAGGGCAGAATTCTGGAACTGGGAACCGGAGGCGGTGTGGACGCCGAGGCCATACTCAAGTCCGGCTTCGTCCTGGATGCGACGGATGGCTCGTCCGAACTCGCTGCGATAGCTGCGCAACGGTTAGGCCAGCCGGTTCGGACCATGTTGTTTAACGAGCTTGATGCGGTTGAGGTTTATGACGGCGTCTATGCCTGCGCCGCACTGACACACGCTCCAAGAGCCGACCTCGGCGATGTGGTTGAGAGAATTCATCGGGCGCTACACGAGAACGGGGTCGTTTGGGCCAGTTTCAAGGTTGGCACCAACGAAGGCACAGACGCGTTTGGTCGCTACTACAATCTTCTGCCTCAGGACGAACTGACTGCGATCTGGCGAGAAGGGGCAACCTGGAGCATCCTGGAAACAGAAACCTGGTTGGGAAGTGGTTACGACCGCAAACCAACCCAATGGGCCGCCATCACCGCGATCAAATAACGTCCGTTGAGGCAGGCTGTGCCTGCGGGCTTGCGCCGCGAGCCTCCCACATCACGCAAGATCTGCTCAATCCACCGTCACGCAGTTCGGATCGCATTCCCTCCACATCCTGAGGACTTTGCTGTCCTCTGGATGTGGACATCATCCGGTGTGCGGGATCTCCATGGAGCTGAAGACCGGGTTTGAGGCTGAATCCGGGACCGATCAGTTCGGCTTGGTATCCGGAACCACTTCGGTTTCGATCGGACCAACACCAGCGCCTTCTTCCGAAGCTTTCGGGCCGAAGGGTACCCAACGCTTGAAGAAGCTTCCGACAGAGCTGCTGCCCGACTGGTCCTGCGGGGCAAAGGCGGTCTCGACCGCCGAACCCGGCCGCCGCTGTGCCGCCGGAGCCGCTTCTGCAGGAACTGCAGCCGTCGCCGTTTCGGCTGCGGGCTGTACGTCAGGCGCAGCCGTCTCGGCCGTGGCAACAGCCGGATTGGTGTCGTCCTCACCACCGCCGAGCGCTTCGGCGAGCCGGTTGGAGCGCTCTTCCCAGCGCTTCTGGCGCTCGTCACGAGCATCGAAGCGGGCAGCAAGCTGCTGGTATTTCTCGTTGTCGCGACGCTGCTTGGAGGCAACTGCCGTCGCGATGCTCGGGCTCACCTGATAGTCGGGACATTTGGCGCTGGCCCGGAAGGGCACGCCTTCAACCAGCGTGGTGGCATCGAACACGTATTTCTTCTCGCAGACGGAAATCTGCGGCGGGGTCTGCGTGATCTCGAAATGGTCGTAGCCGGTCTTCAGCATTTTCCAGAATTCCATGTGCTCGCTGTCGCGGTGGCGAGCCATGTTTTCCGGCGTCATGCGGAAGGGAAAGGCCTGGACCTGGAAGGAGCGCTGACCACCCTTGAAGCTGTCGCGGGCAAGCGCGTAGATGTCCTGGACCTGCTCGTCTGTCATCGCGTAGCAGCCACGGGACGAACAGGCGCCATGCACCATCAGATGCGAGCCGGTGCGGCCGTGGGAGCGGTCATAGGAATTCGGGTAACCGAGGTTGAAAGCCAGGTGATAACTGGAATTCGGGTTCATCAGGGCAGGCGTGATCTCGTAGAAGCCTTCCGGGGCCTGACGGTCGCCTTCCTTGAACTTCGGGCCGAGCTTGCCGGACCATTTGCAGATCTCGAACTCGTCCAGAAGCTGATATTTGCCCGTGCGGGTCTGTTTCCAGACTTCCAGAGCACTTTCTTCCTTGAAGATCCGGATCATGATCGGCGAGGTCGAGCTCATGTTGAGATCGTTCATCTTGCGCTTGATCGACGCGCTGACAGGCTGCTGCGCCTTGTTGGGGCCTGCAGTGAATTCGTCTGCCTGGCAAGCCGCCAGCACACCGGCAAGCATCAGCGCCGCACCAAGACGGGCTGCCTTGCGGCCACTCAGGCCGCTGTTGCCAAGAAGAAGGCCGGCTGGCGTGTTCATAAGGCGCCGAAAGACCATGATACTGTCCCAAACTAAGCGGAAACGGACAAAGGCGAACGAACTGCCTTGCCGCACTTCCTGCGTCCTCGCCCCCGCGCAAAGGCTAGGGAATGATGGTTGACGATAAGTTACTGAAACCGGATTGTGCCTGCGACCAAAATTATGGTGATAGGAACAAAAACTTGCCCAAGCGTCATCTTGTGCGTCCCAACTTCGCCTGAATGACGGCAAATTCTGGCCACAGGATGGCAAAAAGGCCGCTTTTACGGCGGCCTTGCATCGTTTTTTCCTAAAATACAGCAGCTTGGTGCACTGCGCGATTGCCTGCGCGGCAAAATCGCCGAAACCGGCAGCAGGAAGACACCAGGTCGGGCAGGAAGACCTAGCTCAGGGTTCTGCCGATAGCGATGAATTTTTCGCGCCGCTGCTTGCGTATTTCATCCGGCGACAGGCCCGCCAGCTCTTTCAGCGCAGATTCGATCGCCTTGCCCGCGTTGTCGATAACGATTTCACGTGCACGGTGCGCACCGCCGACAGGCTCCTTGATGATGTCATCGATGACACCGAGCTGCTTGAGATCCTGTGCGGTGATCTTCAGTGCTGTCGCAGCGTCCTGCGCCTTGGCGCTGTCGCGCCACAGGATGGAGGCGGCGCCTTCCGGTGAAATCACCGAATAGATCGCGTGTTCCATCATGAGAACCTTGTTGGCGGTCGCGATCGCGATCGCGCCACCGGAGCCGCCTTCGCCAATGACGACGGAAACGGACGGCGTTCCAAGGCCGAGGCCGACATCCGTCGAGCGGGCGATGGCTTCGGACTGACCGCGCTCTTCAGCCCCGCGTCCCGGATAGGCGCCGGAGGTGTCGACAAAGGTGATCAGCGGCAGGCCGAAACGTTCGGCCATTTCCATGACCCTGACCGCCTTGCGGTAACCTTCCGGACGGACCATGCCGAAGTTGTGCTTCAGACGCGTTTCGGTGTCGTGGCCTTTTTCCTGAGCCAGTACAGCCACCGACTGACCGCGAAAACGACCGATGCCGGCGATCAGCGCTGCATCTTCGGCGAACTTCCTGTCACCGGCTAGCGGCGTGAAATCTTCGATCAGACCGGCGATATAGGCAACGGCATGCGGGCGATCGGGATGGCGGGCAACGAGCGTTTTCTGCCAGGGCGTCAGTTTGGCGTAGAGGTCCTGCAGCGTTTGCGAGGATTTCGTTTTCAGCCGGTCGATTTCACTGTCGACATTGACGGCTTCGCCATCTTCCCCGGCCAGAGCGCGCAGCTCCTGGATCTTGCCTTCAATGTCTGCAACGGGCTTTTCGAATTCCAAATAGCTGTGCATTTACTCGGTTACCTGAAACAAGCCGGCACCGCCTTACGTCCGGCGGCCGCTCCGGAAATTCTGTCACAAGATCGAAGGATTACCAGCCGAAAGAGACCAGCCACCCGAATGTCGATCATTTCAAAGACGTTCAAGCATCTTTGCCGCGTCTGAACAACGCAAGATACTCCAGGCAACGCAAGCGTGCCTGAACGCATAGTTGGAGGGCTGTATCAAGAGACGCAAGTGGGCGCAAGTCTCGGTGTGCCGGCAAACAGGGATTGAAAGCCTCTCGCGCCTGGGAAACCCTTCCCGGTTTTTTTGCCGGAAAGGGCCGAAGAAGGGTCGGTGATCAGTCGACGGATGCCTGATCGCTGCCGGCACCGTCGATCTTGAGCTTGTCCGCTTCCACGATCAGGCGGCCGTTCTTGGTGTCGATGGAAATCCGGTAGGGGACGAGCACGTTGTCACGGCCCATCGGCGCAACCCACACTTCCATGTTGGCCTGAGCCATGTATTTGACCGAATCCTTGGACGGGCGGTGCCCGGCGACAGGTACCCAGCGGGCCTTGCAGACAACGACCTGGCCGTCATAGCCGTGGCCCGAGACTTCCTTCGTGCCGGAATAGCTCAGCTTGATATCGAACCGTGTCCAGCCGTCGAACACCGGCAGACGACGCGAACAGGCCTTCGGCCCGAGACTGTCCTTGGCACGGCCCACCGGCATCAGAGCGGCGCTCAGCGGATCGATCGCATTGCGCGTATGCCGATCCGTCACCTTGATCCGCTCCGGATTGGGCTTGAACTGCGGCGCGACTTCCATTGAACGGATGGACCCGGAGCCCTGGCTCAGGTTGACGTAGAAATCGAGATTGGAGGCGTGCGACGCCATCCTGTATTTCGACGGCACGACGCGCGATCCGACCATCCAGCCGGATGCTTCCGCCCCACCCTTGCCGGTGGTGAACAGCGTGCCGATACCTGCCGGTTCCAGACTGACCTTGGCCGAATAGGCATTGCCCTGCATGACGAGCGACAGCGTTCCGCGCCCGACCTTGAAGCCGGCAATCGAAATATTGTAAAGGCCGCCGACGCTGTTTTTCTTGGCTTCCGCCGGTGTCGTCAGCAGCGCCGCAGCAAGCATTGGCAGGGCGACCAGCCGCCCGAGAGACATCAAACCAAACACTTCAAAACCTCCGGACTGCCGTCTGGCAGCGAATTGCGCCCCCGCGCCATGAGTGTTCCGCGACGGAAAGATACCATAAATCCCGCTCGATGAACGACCCCAATCATTCTAAATTATGGTAACTCACTGGTTAACAGCCGGGCGTCCTGCAAATAAAAGCAGTGAATCTCCGCAAAGCGGCGGAGATGTCTTGACGTTGGCCTTCACTCCCATTATAGCGGGGCAACTTTTTCCGAGAAATGCCGGAGACGATGTCGCCGGGCCTCAGGTCCGCGCCGGTTCCGGTTGGACTTGCTGGGTTCAAAGTAACGGCCCAGCCACGAAAACAAAAGGTGATATCATGGCACGCCGTTGCGAACTCTCCGGCAAAGATGTGATGACGGGCAACAACGTCTCCCACGCTAACAACAAGTCCCGCCGCCGGTTCCTGCCGAACCTGTGCAACGTGTCCCTCATCAGCGACACGCTCGGCGAAACCTTCAAGCTGAAGGTCTGCGCACACGCACTGCGCTCCGTCGAACACCGCGGTGGCCTGGACGCATACCTGATGAAGGCAAGCGACGCGGACCTGTCCGATGCTGCTCGCAAGATCAAGGTCGACATCAAGCGCAAGCAGGCTGAAGCCGCTGCCGCTTAAGGCCTGAAGCGCCTGCACGGCTCGTTCCGGCAGCGGGCAGCTCGCATAGTTGCAAAGAACCTTTTCAGGACGCCCAATCGATATCGGTTGGGCGTCTGTCGTTATGAGGTGAACACATGACCGAAACTCGGACCTTCTCCGCAAGCCATCACGTAGTCGCCATTCTGGCGATGGCGGCTGTTGTCGTTGCATCCAACTTTCTGGTCCAGTTCCCGGTCGAGCATTTCATCGGCGGTGTCAATCTTGCCGATACGCTCACCTGGGGTGCGTTCACCTACCCGGTCGCCTTCCTGGTGACCGATCTCACCAACCGCCGTTTCGGCCCGACCGCCGCACGCAAGGTTGTGATTGCCGGCTTCCTGATTGCCGTGGTCCTGTCGGTCTGGCTGGCGACGCCCCGCATTGCCATCGCCTCCGGCACGGCGTTTCTGGTCGCGCAATTGCTGGACGTGACGATATTCGACCGCATGCGAAAGCTGGCCTGGTGGAAAGCGCCGATCACCTCTTCCTTCATCGGCTCGGTAATCGACACGCTCCTGTTCTTCGGCATCGCCTTTTCCGCCAGCTTTGCCTTCATCGACGGCCTGTTCGGGATGGACGACAGCTCGCTCGCCTTCCCGGTGCCCTTCCTGGGCATCAGCGACGATACCCAGGCGCTGCTGTGGGTGTCCTTGGCCGCGGGAGACTTCCTGGTCAAGATGCTGGTTGCCGTCGCCCTGCTCGCCCCTTACCGCATCGTGCTCGGCCTGTTTCAGGCCATGCCGAAGGGAACTGCCGCCTAGGCACTAGGCGCGAAAAAGGCGGGTTGGTCGTCCGGGGACCGACTTGCCGGGCAGAAGTGCTCCCGCGCCTCAATCTTCCAGCCGAAACCTCAGGAACAAGGTCCTCTGCAGGATCGAACGGTTGTTGTCGGAGACAAGCGTCAGGATTGTTTCACCGTTTTCATTGGTGTGAATACCCAGAGCTTCCATGTTGTCGATCTGGGAGTTGAAGTCGGCCTCCAGCAGCAACTCGCCTTCCAGAACGGCTCCGGCAGCAATGTCGGCTCCTTTGAACCGCCGCAACCGCAGGCCGATCAGATCACGCAGGCTGAAGCGGCGCTCCACCAGAATCATGTCGCCGCCGGGCAGAAACGCCGCATCCGTCGCATCGAAGCGCTCATACCGGCGGATGGTGAAGCGTTCCGTGCCGTCCGGACCAATAATGAAGCCAGACAGGTCGTGCAGATCGCTTGGCGCTGATTCCGCGACAGCCACGAGCTTGCCGGCCAACGGGCCGTCCTCCGGCCCGGCTGCCAGAGCTTCCAGACCGGTGTTTCGCGGCAGATCACGAATATCCTGCGGCAGCGCGACTTCACCGATCATCCTTTCCTTGCCGGTCGAAATCGGCCACGGATATCGGTAGATGGCGTTGCGGGTTTCAGCAGTGACATAAAGACCGGAGCCCGACAGCGTCAGTGCCTCGGTGTCATGACCCCAGCGTGCATCGAGCGTTTTGCCATCGGCCCCCAAAAGCGGCGCGAAACGCAAGTCTTCGATCTCCGTCGGCTTGCCATCCGCCGTCTGCACGATTCGGCCGCTGACCCAATGTCCGTTGTCGGTGACCGCCAGAAACGCGCTTCCCCCGTCCAGACTGATCAGACCGGAAAGCCCGCCGACCTTGCGGTCCGCGGCTATCAGCTCCACACCGCCAAGAAAAGTCAGCTTGCCGAAGGTCGTATCGGCAAGCCCTATGCGGAATGTGTCGATGGACCGGGTACGGGCCTTGACCGGCTGCGCGTCCGAAAGCAGCTCCGGCGCCCCGGCGGCGGCGGGCGCAGCAAACCAGAAAGTGGAGAGAAAGGCGGCAGCCAGCGCGAAGCTGCCTGCCGAAAGACGCCTTTCTGCTCCCATGTTTTCCAGATCCTGCCGACTAACGATGACCCGCGCGGCGACGGCGGCCACGCGTGTTGAAGGAGGTGTCCACCTCGTCGTCGAAAAGGTTGGCAAGCTGGTCCGTCATGGCACCCGCCAGTTCTTCGGCATCGACAATGGTGACCGCCCGTCGGTAGTAGCGCGTGACGTCATGTCCGATACCGATGGCAATCAGCTCGACCGGCGACCGGGTCTCGATTTCCTCGATGACGTAGCGCAGGTGACGCTCCAGATAGTTGCCCGGGTTGACCGAAAGCGTGGTGTCGTCCACCGGCGCGCCATCGGAAATCATCATCAGGATGCGACGCTGTTCGGGCCGTGCCATCAGCCGGTCATGGGCCCACAGCAGGGCTTCGCCGTCGATGTTTTCCTTCAAAAGGCCCTCGCGCATCATCAGGCCGAGATTGCGCCTGGCCCGGCGCCAGGGCGCGTCCGCGGACTTGTAGATGATGTGGCGCAGATCGTTGAGCCGGCCAGGTGTCGGCGGTTTGCCGGCACCGATCCAGCTCTCCCGCGACTGGCCGCCCTTCCAGGCCTTGGTGGTGAAGCCGAGGATCTCGACCTTCACGCCGCAGCGCTCCAGCGTGCGCGCCAGAATGTCGGCACAAGTGGCGGCAACGGTGATCGGACGGCCGCGCATGGATCCCGAGTTGTCCAGAAGCAGCGTCACGACCGTGTCGCGGAAATTGGTGTCGCGCTCCTGCTTGAAGGCAAGCGGAGCCATCGGATCGGTCACGGCACGGGTCAGTCTGGCGGTGTCCAGAAGCCCTTCTTCAAGGTCGAAGTCCCAGGCCCGGTTCTGCTGCGCCATCAGCTTGCGCTGCAACCGGTTGGCAAGGCGCGCCACGGCCCCTTGCAGGTGGGTCAACTGCTTGTCCAGGAACCCGCGCAGACGATCAAGCTCCGCCATGTCGCAAAGTTCTTCAGCGGTAATCGTCTCGTCAAACTGGGTGGTGAACACGCGGTAGTCGGATTCCGGCCGGTTGGAAAACGGCGTATCGGGCCGGTCGCTTTCGCCCGGCTCCTCGGTATCCTCCGACATGTCCTGATCGGCGAAGTCTTCCATATCGGCTTCGGCGGCTTCCGTATCGCCGCTTTCCTGCTCTTCGCCGGAAAGTTCCATCTCCTGCGGAGAGGCTTCCTGTTCGCCGGAATCTTCTTCGCTGTCGTCGCCCGATTCAGCTTCGTCGTTGTTGCCCTGGTCCTCGTTTTCTTCCGGGTCCATGTCCTGGTCGTGATCGCCAAGCTCATCGCCCATATCGAGCGATTTCAGGACGTCGCGCAGACGGGCCGCGAAGGAATTCTGGTCCTCGACTTCGGCTTCCAGCCTGTCGAGGTCGGCACCGGCCTTGTCCTCGATCCAGCCGCGCCACATGTCGACGAGCTTGGTCGCGCTTTCCGGCGGCTTCGCACCGGTCAGGCGTTCACGCACCAGCAGGGACAGCGCATCCTGTAACGGCGCTTCTTCCCGACTGGAGATATCCGGCGCACCGGACTTGCGGAACCGGTCGTCAAGCATCACCGACAGGTTGTCGGCTACCCCTTGCATCCGGCGCGCGCCAACGGCTTCGCAACGGGCCTGTTCGACCGCTTCGAAGATCGCTCGTGCGTCCGGGCCCTGCGGCATGTTCTTGGAATGAACAGCCTTGTCGTGGCAGGCAATGCGCAGGGCGATGCTGTCGGACAGACCACGGGTAATCGCGATCTCGCGCGCGTTGATCTTGCGCGAGGGCTCGGGCAAGCGCGCGGACATGCCGCTGAGACCGGGCCGGTCACCGGAAAAGATGACTTCCAGTTCCGGCTCTCCGGATATCGCCCGCATGGTACCGGACACCGACTGCTTGAATGGCTCGGTGCTCGGTGCGGGCTTGCTGCCCGGAAGGGAATTGTGACCCGGCCGCGGTGCCATCGGGACCTCAGCTCATGACTACGTTGACGGAGGATTCCGGCAGATCTTCACCGAAGCAGCGCTGATAGAACTCGGCCACCAGGGACTGTTCCATGTCGTCGCACTTGTTGAGGAAGGTCAGACGGAAGGAAAAGCCGACATCGCCGAAAATCTGGGCATTTTCCGCCCAGGTAATCACCGTACGCGGGCTCATGACCGTGGACAGGTCGCCGTTGATGAAGGCGTTCCGGGTCATGTCCGCCAGGCGCACCATCTTGGAAACGGTGTTGCGGCCTTCGTCCGACTGGAAGTGCTTGGCCTTCGACAGAACGATATCCACCTCGTTGTCATGCGGCAGGTAGTTCAGCGTGGTGACGATCGACCAACGGTCCATCTGCGCCTGGTTGATCTGCTGCGTGCCGTGATAAAGACCGGAGGTATCGCCGAGGCCGACCGTGTTGGCGGTGGCGAACAGCCGGAAGGCGGCATGCGGACGGATGACCCGGCTCTGGTCGAGCAGCGTCAGGCGGCCGGAAGATTCCAGGATACGCTGGATCACGAACATCACGTCCGGACGGCCGGCGTCGTATTCGTCGAAGACCAGCGCGACATTGTGCTGATAGGCCCAGGGCAGGATCCCGTCGCGAAACTCGGTGACCTGCTTGCCGTCCTTGATCACGATCGCGTCCTTGCCGACCAGATCGATACGGGAAATATGGCTGTCCAGGTTGACGCGGATACACGGCCAGTTGAGACGCGACGCCACCTGCTCGATGTGGGTCGATTTACCGGTACCGTGATACCCGGTCACCATCACGCGCCGGTTATGGGCAAAACCCGCCAGGATCGCCAGCGTGGTCGCGCGGTCGAACAGGTAGTCTTCGTCACGCTCGGGCACATGTTCTGACGGCGCGGAAAATGCAGGTACCTTGAGGTCGGACTTGAAACCGAAAACCTCTTCTACGGAAATTTCAGTGTCCGGCATGGCCATGGCCGCAGTCGTCGTCTCAGTCATCAGTCCTCCGCAGTCCCGGAAGTTCGGGAAGGGTCGTTTGGGAAAAGCCGGCAGGACCCTGCAGGCTCTAAAGGAAACCGGCTTTTTTCAGAACGTTATACGCCTGAATGATTTCCCGCAGGCGGTCTTCGGAAGACCTGTCACCGCCATTGGCATCCGGATGGTTCAATTTAACAAGCTCCTTATAGCGCGCTTTGATTTCGGCGCCACGGGCTGTGTAAGGCAGATTGAGCACATCCAGGGAACGTTTTTCAAGCGTTAGTAGCTTTCTTTCGCGCGGGCGCCGAACTTGCTCGGTGCGCCGCTGCGCATTGGAGCGCATGCTGGAGCGGGCGTCGAACCCGTCCGGCCCCTCGGCTGCCTGCCGGTTTACGCCCATTTTCCAGGTCGGCCGGTGCCCCGTCAGACTGTCCTTCTGATAGGTGCGCACGTCGTCGTCGCCCATACCTGTAAAATAGTTGTAGGACTTGTTGTATTCGCGCACATGGTCGACGCAGAAATTGAAATACTGCCCCTCCCGGTCACGCCCTTTCGGCGCCCGGTGCGTGCCTGGCCGCTTGCAACCCGGATGGTCGCACGAAGGATGGCGATCCTGTTCCACCCGTTCCTTGTCCGGTTTCACACGGATGCTGTCGAAGAGTTTTGAGTCCAGTTTCATGCGCCGAAATATTGAAGTGTGAGGGCCGACGGGCAAGCCGCAGGCCGTTGCATTGTCCCGGTATCCAAAGTTAATTTCCCCGCACCGGATTTCGAAAGTCGAAGAGCCAGGCACTGTATCAGGCAGGGCCGGACCACGAAAGACTTGAACTTCGAAAACAGCTACGCCAAGTGAGACACATGAGCACAAAGCAGACGATCACCGACAAACTCTCCGCAGCCTTCTCGCCGTCTTTTCTGAACGTCATCGACGAGTCGGAAAAGCACAGGGGCCACGGTGGCTGGCGCGAGGGCGGCGAAACCCACTTCCGGGTACAGATCGCCGCAGCCGCTTTCGAAGGCATGAACCGCGTGGCAAGGCATCGGGCGATCAACGACCTGCTTGCAGATGAAATTGCCGGCGGTGTGCACGCCCTGGCGCTGGAAATTCGCGCCGACAGCGAACCGGATCCCCGCGCGGCCCGGGTTTCGGGCGGCTGACAGGCTCGCCTTTTTGCTGGTCTTCAGACCAGCCCCAATCAACCTAAGTAGTCCCACCCGGCCTTTGAAACCGGGTGGATTTTTGGCTCAGGTGCCCGCTTTCGCAGCCGCGCCCGCAACGGCCTGGGCAGCTCCGGCCGGCATCTTGACGCCCGGAATCTGGCCAAGCGGCATGATGCGCAGCCGCGTGATGCGGTTCTTCTCCCGCCGCAGCACCGTGAAGCGGAAGCCGTGGAAGGTGAAGATCTGGCGCTCGTCCGGGATCATCCGCGCTTCGTGAATGACCAGACCGGCGATCGTGGTCGCCTCGTCGTCCGGCAGGCTCCAGTCGGCAGCGCGGTTGAGGTCGCGAATCGGCACCGAGCCGTCGACAATCACCGAGCCATCGGCTTGCGGCCGCAGGCCTTCCAGCTCCACGTCGTGCTCATCGGCGATCTCGCCGACGATTTCTTCCAGAATGTCTTCCAGCGTGACCAGGCCCATCACCTCGCCATACTCGTCAACCACGAGCGCGAAATGGGACTTGTGCCGCAGGAATGCATTGAGCTGATCCTGAAGCGAAGTCGTGTCGGGAACGAACCAGGCCGGGGCAGCGATATCCAGAACGTTGATCTTCGCAGCATCGCCACCGGCAGCCTGCAACGCACGCAGCAGATCCTTGGCATGCAGCACGCCGACGAAATTGTCGCTCTCCCCGCGCCAGAGCGGCAGGCGGGTATAGGGCGATGCCAGGGCCGCGTTCACCAGCTTGTCCGGCGCATCGTCCGCATTCAGCGCCACCATGTTGGTGCGGTGAACCATCACGTCCGAGACTTCCAGTTCCGCAAGATCGAGCAAACCACCGAGGCGGTCGCGCTCACCCTTTTCCAGGCCACCTTCGATATGCTGGAGATCGACGGCGCCGCGCAGTTCCTCGTGCGGCGACAGGATCGAGGTGTCGTCGCCGATATTGACGCCAACCAGCTTCAGAATGTTGCGGACAATCCACTCCACCCCGACCACGATCGGGCCGAACACGGCCACCACGAACCGCACGATCGGCGCCACCGCCAGCGCAAACCGCTCCGGGTTCGAAATGGCCCAGGTCTTCGGCAGCACTTCGGCAAAAACCAGAACGAGGGCGGTCATCACCAGGGTGGCAAGTGCAACGCCAGCGTCGCCGAACAGGGACAGGAACACACTGGTTGCCAGCGCAGACGCCAGAATGTTGACCAGGTTGTTACCCAGGAGCAGCGCGCCGATCAGACGTTCCCGGTTGGCGATCAGCAGGCTGACCACCCGGGCGCGCCAGTCGCCGGTTTTTTCCATCTGGTGCATGCGCGCGCGCGATGCGGCGGTGAGCGCCGTTTCCGAACCGGAAAAGAAGCCGGACAGGAACAGGAGAACGAAGATGGCGACAATCGCCAGCCAGAGAGCCGTTTCCGTCATGCCTCGAGTTTCTCCTTCAGGAAGTCAGACACCACTGCGGGATCGACGCCTTTTTCGACAAAGGCTTCGCCGATACCGCGCGTCAGAATGAAGGTCAGCGCCCCCCGGCTGACCTTCTTGTCCTGTGCAATGATATCCATGAGCGTTTCAGCCGGCGGCAGTTGACCGGGGATGTCCTGCACCCGCACAGGCAGGCCGACATCGCTCAGATGCTTGTGGACACGTTCGACGGTGTCCTCGCCGATCAGGCCGAGGCGCTGAGAGAATTCATGTGCCAGCATCATGCCGATGGAAACGCCTTCGCCATGGACCAGACGCTCGGTCTCGTAGGCGACCGCCGATTCAAGCGCGTGGCCGAACGTGTGACCCAGATTGAGCAGCGCCCTGCGGCCGGATTCCAGCTCGTCGGCAGCAACCACATCCGCCTTTGCCTGACAGGACCTTGCGACGGCCTCGTCCCGCTCCGCGCCACCTGCAAAGACCGCCTGCCAGTTGGTCTCCAGCCAGGCGAAGAAATCCGCATCACCCAGGAGCCCGTATTTGGCGACTTCCGCATAACCGGCGCGGAAGTCGCGCAGCGGCAGCGTATCCAGAATGGCGGTATCGGCCAGCACCAGGGCGGGCTGGTGGAAAGCGCCGATCAGGTTCTTGCCATGACGTGAATTGATGCCGGTCTTGCCGCCGACGGAACTGTCGACCTGGGCAAGAAGCGTGGTCGGCACCTGGATGAAGGCCATGCCACGACGCACGGCCGAGGCGACAAAGCCCGTCAGGTCACCGACGACACCGCCGCCAAGGGCGACGACCGCGTCGCCGCGCTCCAGCCGGGCGGCCAGAACCTCGTCGCACAGGCGCTCGAATTCACGGAAGCATTTGGTGCTTTCGCCTGCCGGCACCGTGATGGCGGTGTGCTCCAGACCGGCGGCCTTGAGGCTCTGCGAAAAAGCCTTCAGATGAAGGCCCGCAACGGTTTCATCGGCAACGACCGCAAGACGCGCGCCGGGCATAACAGCGGCGATTTCCGCTCCCGCTCCTTCAAGCAGCCCCCGACCGATCTTGATGTCGTAACTGCGCGCGCCAAGATCGACCCGGACGATCTTCTCGTCCCGGCCCAACAATGCTTTTGCCACTACCGTGTCTACCATGCCGTCACGCTTCTAAAATCAGGTCATTGATGTTTGCGCGGCGCTGGTGGCCTCGCGTTCGAACAGGTGATCCGCAAGGGTGGCGACGATCTGATCGACCACCGCCTCATGCGGAACGTCCTTGGAGGTGACCGTCAGGGCCGCCTTGGCATAGACGGGCTCGCGGTCAGCCATCAGCTTGCGCATCGTTCCCTCGGGATCGGGGTTCTGCAGCAGCGGACGCGTGGATCTGCGCCGGACCCGTGCCATGACCGTGTCGAAATCGACTTTCAACCAGATGGACAGGCCAAGCTCGGCGATCTCCGCCCGCGTTGCCTCGCTCATGAAAGCGCCGCCGCCCGTTGCCAGCACCTGCGGTCCTTCACGCAGAAGACGGGCGATCACCCGTTCTTCACCGCTGCGAAAATAAGGCTCGCCGTGTTCGGCGAATATTTCCGCCACGCTCATGTTGGCCGCGCGCTCGATTTCGGTATCGGCGTCGACAAATTCAAGGCCCAGCCGGTGCGCCAGCCGCTTGCCGACGGTCGACTTGCCACAGCCCATGATTCCCACCAGAACGATGGACCGATGCCCCAGGGCAGCTACCAGGCGGGCCAGATCAACGGGTTTTACGTCTGTCTCCGCGGATCCTCCTTCGGAAGACCGCGCCTTGTCGTGTTCTGTCATGGCGGCGTTTTAGCATATTCGTCAAAAAAGACACGGGGGAACTCCGCCTGCCGGACTGCTGCTTTGCCTTGCATGCGCCCCCGCCTTGTTGAAACAATCGCCTATCCGATTCGCTTGCCCGTGAGCGGACCGACGCCCTGACCTGGAGACAGCCGACGTGCCGACCCTGACCCGCCTGTTGCTCGTGCTGCTGCTGCTCGGCGCGCTCGGTTATGGCGCGATCTACTCCCTGGCCAACCTTGTCGATCCGCGTGAACGGGAAATCGAGGTTAGGGTGAAGAAAGACGGCTTCGGCCGCTAGCACACGCTTTCAAACGGCGGGTCATCAACGGGACAAGTTTCAGGTCCTTTGCGAAGGCATACGCAATGGCAACCGGTTTCGATCTTGAAAACTTCCTCGAAATGCTGGCCGCCGAACGCGGCGCGGCAGAAAACACGCTGGCCGGATACCGCCGCGACCTGGAGGATTTTTCAGGCTTCCTAGGCCGAAAGATGCTTGCATCAGCGCAATCCGAAGACATTTCGGCCTACCTGGGCGATCTCAACCGGCGCGGATTTGCCGAGACCTCGCAGGCAAGACGCCTGTCCGCGCTGAAGCAGTTCTACAAGTTCCTTTACGCAGAAGGCTCCCGGGAAGACGACCCGACCCGCACATTGTCCGCCCCGAAGAAGCGCGCGAGCCTGCCCAAGGTGCTGTCGATGGAAGACGTCGACAGGTTGATCGAAACCGCCAGGGCGGAAACCGAAAAGCCCCAGAAAAGCGCGGCGGCACGCTTGCGTACGCAGCGCATGTACACACTTATCGAAGTGCTTTATGCGACCGGCCTGCGCGTTTCGGAACTGGTTGCCCTGCCGGTTACCGCTGCGCTCCGGGACGCCCGCCTGATCGAAATCAGGGGCAAGGGCGGCAAGGAGCGGCTGGTGCCGCTGTCCCGCGCAGCCCAGGCTGCCATGAAGGACTACGTCGGTCTGCGTGCCGCCGAAGGAGCGTACGAAAAAAGCCCGTGGCTGTTTCCCTCCCACGGCGACAGCGGACATCTGACGCGCCAGCATTTTGCACGGGACCTGAAGGACCTTGCCGTCGCCGCCGGTCTCGATGCCGGCAAGATTTCCCCGCACGTGCTGCGCCACGCATTCGCTTCCCACCTGTTGCAGAACGGTGCCGACCTCAGAGTGGTGCAGCAGTTGCTGGGCCATGCGGACATTTCCACGACGCAGATCTACACCCACGTCCTGGACGAGCGCCTGCGCGAACTGGTGGAAAGCGCCCATCCCCTTGCGACGAAGTAATTCTTTCCTCAGCCACAACCTCGCGAAAGACAAAAAACCAGCCCTCCTGAGGGAAGGCTGGCCTTGTTCGTCGTGTTATCGCGCGGTCAGGCCGCGCGAACACCGGAAAGAAAGTTGGAGATCTCGCTGCGGATAAGGGCTGCCTGTTCGGACAGCGACGTTGCCAGCTGCTCGACCTCGCCGCCGGTTGCCCGGGCGTGTTCGGTGGCGGAGCCGACCGCGGTCATGCATTCGGCCCCTTCATGCGAGCGGGTCGAGGCATCGACCACGTTCTTGGCGATGGACTGAACCGCGGCATCCTGCTGGATGACGGCCGATGCCACGGCCGAGGCCAGGCCTTCCATTTCGGAGATGATACCGGTCACCTCATCGATCGCTTCAAGCGCATGGCTGGACGACATCTGGATTGCTTCCACCTGGCTGGCGATATCTTCCGTCGCACGCGAGGTCTGGTCCGCAAGCTGCTTCACTTCGGCGGCCACGACCGCAAAGCCCTTGCCGGCCTCGCCTGCCCGGGCAGCCTCGATGGTAGCATTGAGCGCCAGGAGGTTGGTCTGATTGGCAATATCGCGGATCAGCCCCATGACTTCGCCGATCCGGTCGGCCGCGCGGGACAGTTGCCCCATGGTCTGGGACGTGCCTTCCGCGCTGGCAACCGCCTTCTTGGCCACCGTCGTGGAGTTTGACGCCTGGTTGGAGATCTCGTTGATGGACGCCGCCAGTTCCTCACTGGCCGATGCCGCCGAGTTGACGTTTTCAGCAGCCACCCGCACGGCGTTGCCGGCCCGGTCCGCCTGCTGGGCAACATCGTCCGCCGCGGCTTCGACGGCGGCAGAGGTCTGCGTCAGGTCAGAGGTCGACCGGTCGAGACTTTCCAGAGCCTGCCCGACCGTTGCCTCGAAATTGGCGATCAGCGATTCAAGACGGGCCACACGGGCATCGCGCTGCGCGTTTTCTTCTTCCGATGCGGCCGCGAGGCGCTGCCGTTCGACGGCATTATCCTGAAAAACGGAAACGGTGCGCGCCATGGCGGCGATTTCGACACTGCCTTTGGCGGCCGGCAGATTGACGTCCACATGCCCGGACGCCAGTTCTTCCATGGCGTTCTGGAGACGCGAAAGCGGATTGGCGATGGACCGGCCGATGAGCATTCCGGCCAGGACGCCGGATACCAGGAAAGCGGCGATCACGCTGACAACGGCAAGGGTCGAGTAAGCCCGGACGGTTTCAAGATCCTGCTCGGCTGCCAGTTCGGCGTCGCGCGCGGCATTGTTGAGCGCTTCCAGACGTGGCGGCACCAGATCGAACAGTGTTTCCAGAAGTTCGATCGACTTGTCCTTTTCGGCCACCGCCGCCGTGTAGGCGTCGAACGCTTCCCGGTAGACCGCCATCTTGGAGCCGACGTCTTCCTTGATCTCGTTCGGCAGATAAGCCTTCTTCAACAGGCGCTCATACCGACCGAATGCCACCTCGAAGTTGCCGAGGGCAACGTCGTTGCGGTCGAGAATGAATTTCTTTTCCGACAACTGAACATCGAGCATGGTGGTGACCATCTTCTCGAAGTCCGGACCGCCACCGAAGCGCATTTCCTTCTTCAGGCGCTTCAGCACCTCGTCGGCGTTTTCGCTGAGCGTTGCTCGAAGGCCTGTTTCGGAATTGAAGCCGATTTCCCGCTGAACGGTATTGAGCGACGAAAAGGCACCCGACGCCCCGTCAAGCGTGTCGCGAACGTCTGCGATCTCCGCATTGAAGGCTGCGGCAACAGGCTTGGCGGAGATGTCATCCAGAACCCCATGCGCCTCACCGAGCTTGGCCTCGAAAAGTTCGTGGTCCTTTTCCTCCGGCCGCGCCAGGTAGCCCTTGCCGATGTTGCGCATGCCGTTCGCAATATCTGAAAGATCAGCGACGCTGCGTGCCAGTCCCGCGCTTTGATCAAGCTTGTTGAAGGCTCCGGCCACCTCGTTCTGGCTCCACCAGAACACCCCGCCGATCGACAACATGCCGATTGCGGTCAGAAGGCTCAGAGAAAGGATTTTCAGTTTCACGGAAAGCGCGCCGACACGAGCGAGCGCGGACTGCCCAAACATCTTCATGGATCTACAGGTCCCCAGCCGGACTATTTTTTATCCTGGCGGGATTTTGATCCTCATAAGTTAAGGAAACCTCGCATTTATTAGTGAATACGTTGCTACCGGATGCTGATTTTCTCACCACAAAATCGCAGTCACAGGCCAACTGGGATCGTGGTGCCATGCCCATGTTTCACGCAGGCAGGCGTTAACAATTTCCGGACCATCGCGCTTGGCTGACACACTCGGACAATCGATAATTTATAAGGAATAATGACAGTATAAGATTTTATTCCAGCCACGCTTGCCGGCCTGTTTCAGAAGTCCGGTTAAGGATTTCATCGCTGCTTTCAAAGGATGGATTTCGGCTCTATTGCGCTGCAGCAATGACCGCCCTACACTCCGCTGCTCAAAATTGAAGCACCGGACGCTCTGAAATGCTGCAGCCTACTGGCAACTACGACGCGCTGAGAGAGACATTCCGCTGGCCTCGGCCCGCAACCTACAACATGGCCGCAGCCGTCAGCGATGAATGGGCTGCAAGAGACCCGGAGCGCCTCGCGATCCGTCAGGTTCTCGAGAACGGTTCGTGCCGGGACTGGAGCCATCTTGCGCTGAACCGGTCGGCCAATCGCCTTGCCAACGCCCTTGAAGGCCTCGGGCTCAACCGCGGCGACCGGGTTGCCCTGCTTCTGCCGCAGATCCCACAAACCGCCATCGCACATCTGGCGGCCTACAAGACCGGTGCAATTGCGGTGCCTCTGGCAGCCCTGTTCGGACTGGAAGCGCTCCGCTACCGGCTCTCAGATTCCGGCGCCCGCGTTCTGGTGACTGACACGGCCGGCCTGGCAAAGCTTGCGGAAATCCGGTCCGACCTGCCCGGCCTCGATCTGGTGATCTCGGTCGACGGACCGGAAACCGGCGTGTTCGGGTTTGACGATCTGCTGGACAAGGCGTCCGACACCTACCGGACCCTTGCGACCACACCCGACGATCCGGCTTTGATGATCTACACGTCCGGCACCACGGGGCAGCCCAAGGGCGTGTTGCATGGCCACCGGGTGCTGCTCGGCCATATGCCTGGCATCGAGCTTTCGCAGAATTTCCTTGGCCGTGAAGGTGACTTGCTCTGGACGCCCGCGGACTGGGCCTGGGCAGGCGGCTTGCTGAATGCGCTGTTCCCGGCTCTTTCTCTCGGTGTGCCGGTGGTCTGCCACGCGTCTCGCAAGTTCGACCCGGAATTTGCCTTCCATCTTCTTGAAAGACAAAAGATCCGCAATGCCTTCATTCCACCGACGGCTTTGAAGATGCTGCGCGCTTTGGAGCGTCCGTCCGAGCGCTTCGACCTCACCTGGCGCAGCGTCGGCTCTGCGGGAGAATCCCTCGGCAGGGAAACCTATGACTGGTTCGCTGCGGAATTCGGCTTCAACGTCAATGAATTCTATGGCCAGACGGAATGTAACGCAGTGCTCGGTTCTGCGGCCGCACTTGGCGTCAGCCGCTCTGGCGCCATCGGCAAGGCAACGCCTGGCCATCAGGTTGCGATCATCGATGATGAAGGCAATGAGCTGCCGGCTGAAACCCTCGGCCAGATCGCCATCCGCCGGCCGGACCCGGTAATGTTCCTGGAATACTGGAACAAGCCGGAGGCGACGCGGGAGAAGTTCATCGGAGACTGGATGATCACCGGCGACCAGGGCCTGATGGACGAGGATGGCTATGTCCATTTCGTTGGCCGCGACGACGACATCATCACCTCGGCAAGCTACCGGATCGGCCCCGGCGAGATCGAGGATTGTCTGCTGAAGCATCCGTCGATCGCGCTTGCCGCGGCTGTCGGCAAACCGGATCCGCTGCGCACGGAAATCGTCAAGGCCTTCATCGTCCTGAAGCCGGGCGCGGAAAAAAGCGCGGCTCTGGAAAACGATATCCGCACTTTCGTCCGCGAACGTCTGTCGGCCCATGAATATCCGCGGGAAATCGAATTCGTCACCTCGTTGCCCATGACCACCACCGGCAAGATCATTCGCCGGAAATTGCGGGATCTCGAGAGCGTCGAAGGCTAGCCTTCTCCTGTTTCAGGAGCGCAGGCGCTTTTTCAGCGCCCGTGCGCCTCGGCGCAGGGCTTGTTCAAGCTTCAGATCCGTCTTGCATATCGACCGCTTCAGGCCATCGGCAAAAAGCATCGTGCCGGTTTCCAGCCGGCCCCGCCACAAGGGCTCGATCATCGAATGCCCGGGAATGGCCAGGGAATCCGTTCCCCTGAAGCCAGGAATGGCCAGATTGATCTTCAAGGCCTGCAGCGCGATCTGGGCTCCGGGAGAATAGCGGGCAAACTCCTCGTCAAAGGCGATCTTCCAGGAATACACCTTGCCGGACTGCCGAAACAGCACCAGGGCGGCAACCAGTGTCTGTCCCGACCAGAGCTGATCGATCCGGACCCCGTTTCGACTTGCCAGATTGGCGACGGCCGTGCGGGCAAAGTCCGCCGTCCCGAACTGGCTGCCCAGCGCGGTTCCGGACCGGCCCTTCCAGCCGGAGGCCTCGAGCTCCAGAAAGGCTTCGAACCCGGCAATGGCATCAGATCCGGACAGACTGCGGAAGCTGGTCTTGCCATGGTC
This sequence comes from Labrenzia sp. THAF191a, assembly GCF_009363335.1. Taxonomy (GTDB): domain Bacteria; phylum Pseudomonadota; class Alphaproteobacteria; order Rhizobiales; family Stappiaceae; genus Roseibium; species Roseibium algicola. The sequence continues at coordinate 1,784,276 of NZ_CP045333.1, read as the reverse complement.
ACCCAACCTGCGCATCAGCCGGCGCATTTCCTTGCGCCTCTTGCCGCTGTCAGCCTCGGCAAGTTGTGACTTGCCTGTGGCTCCGGCGCCGTGGCTCGCCCGGAAGGACTTCGCCAGAACAGACTTCTTTCCCGCGCCCACAGCCCTCAAGCGTGTTGCCGACTGAGAATGCAGCGGCAGATAGGGGATGGCGAGCACATTCCCGGGCTCTCGAGCGGCATTGATGAAAGCGGCAATTGCCTCGGCACTTGCGTCCGGGTGGATCAGCGGTGTTCCGAGCGGTGCGTATTCGGTTGCCCAGGTGGTGTTGACCGCAACGGCCAATCCAAAACGACGTCGGCCGACGGGAGCCGCCACCAGCCAGCGGCCACCCGGCTGCTCCCGGACCACGACAAGTCGTACCGCCTGTTTGCTCATCTTTTCCAGAAACGGACAAAGGAAATCCGGGCCAAAGAAGGGGTTCGGACTGAGGGCAGCCGCACAAAGCGCCTGCCAGTCGTCAAGCGGTATGGCGGCGCTCAACGGATCGAGAGACAAGACCTCGAGCTGCACGGAAGAGAGCGTATCATTGGTCAACCGGACGGTTCCTGGCGAAAAGCAGGGGCAAAACGAACGTCGTGATATTGAGCTTCCGTTTTGCCACAACCGCAAGGGCAGTGGCCTCAAAAAGGATCGCAAGACTTGTGGCAATGGCCGCTCCGGCAAGGCCGAGCAGCGGGATCAGAACAAGATTGAGGACGACATTGAGAACAAACGTCCCGGCATAAATGCCGGCGCAGGTGTTCTGGTGCCCTGTCATCGTCAGGAGGGCGTCGGCCGGACCGACGGATGCGCGTGCAAGCACACCGATCATCAGGAGGGCGATCAATTCGTAGCCGCTTTCAAAGTCGCTGCCGAAAAGAGCAAGCAGAAGCGGCGCGATCAGAAGCAGCCCCACGCCTGCGGCCACAGACGGCCAGAAGGTCCAGAGAGTTGCCTGCCGCATGTAACCGGCGAGCCCCGAAAGATCCTGATTGTGGGTGTAGCTGGAGAAGCGATGCGCGGAGGCGGCCCTTACGGCAAAATAGACAAAATGCACCAGTGCCAGGGTTCTGGATGCGGCGAAATAGACCGCAACCTCGTCCGGATCCTGAAAGAAACTCACCATGATCACGTCAGCACTGGTGATCAGCTGCAGGAAACCGTCGACCATCAGCATCGGCATGGACACCGCCAGCCAGGATCTGAACTCGACCTTGTACGGCCCCTTCGGAACGCGGGGGCCCAGCCGCCTGCGAAGATGCAGGAACTGGTAAAGCGCGACCAGCGCCGTTGCCACGACAGCCACGATGGCGGCTGTCAGCGCATCGGGCCGAAACCCGGCCAGAACGGCACCGACCAGCAGGAACAGGATCGCCAGCGGCCGCCAGATATAGGTTGGCAGCATTGCCAGCGACGACCAGTCGTAGCTGCGCGCGATACCGTCCTGCACCAGTCCGAAGGCAAAGAAGGGCAGCGCCAGCAGGACGACCGACAAGGGCTGGAAATAGGAGGTATCAATAAGCGGGCGGAACAGGGATAGACAGCCGATACCGATGACCGCCGCTGCTCCCCCGAGAAAAAACGCCATTTGCCGGCTTGTTCGCAAGAACCCGCGCAGGCGCGCCATATCCCGGTTCTGCAGATACTGCGGGATGAACCTGCTGGCGGAGGTGGAAAAGCCGCCGCAGGCCATGACACCCAGAACGATCACGAAGGTCCAGGCAACCGAATAGAGGCCATAGTCATGCGCCCCCAACAGGCGCGCGAGCACGATTTGCGACAGATAGGCGAGCGCTGCACCGGCGATCCGCACCGCAAAGGTCGATACCGCCATCCGGCCCGCAGCGTGCCGTTCGCTTCCACTTCCCTTCAGGAACTCCAGGATCTGATCAGCACCTTTGCCCAATCCCAGAGGCGAGGCGATGCCTTGCAAACGCTTGGTCCAGGAGTTGGCGGAAAAACGCACGTAGGGGTCCCTTATGAGTACTCTTCCGTATTTGTGACATGAGTGACTTAATATTCTATGGCGATCAGTCAAACGCAGCCAGCAACGTTTCACAGATGTGTGAGGACGACGGAAAGTTGGTCAAGACGTTGATTTTACCTTCCATCCTGACAATTCCGTTCTCAGTGTTCGGACATCCATGAGGACAGCTTGCCTGCTTGACACCGGCACCGGGAATCATGCTAATGAGAACAAATAGAGAACGAGATTCGATTCGACCCTGTCGACCACCCTCGGCTGACCCTGCCGCGGGCTTTCCCGATCTCCTTGTTGCGGATGTTGAGGGCTGCCTCCCCTTCTATCTGCAAATTGGTCCGGTCCCTGCTCCCGCCGCCAATCGCAGGGACCGGACGATTTTTTCAAAGTCAAAAATGAAGACAGCCAGCCGACCTATTCCGGCACGGCCTCCACATAATACCAGCGACCGCTTTTCTTGCGGAAACGGCTCAGTTCGCGGTGCACGTGAAGCTTGCCGGCGGACAGGTATTTTGCCTCAAAAAGAACGGTGCCGTCCCTGTCGGCAGGCCCGCCCTTGTCGGCGGCCAACACACTGAGGCCCGTCCAGTGGCTTTCCGCCGCCCAGCGCGCGGTGCCTTGCGCATCGAAACTCGGCTGATATTTCGGCCAGAGTGTTTCCTTCAGATACGGAATGAGTTGCCGGACGTAAGCACTGTAACGCGAACGCATCAAGGCCTCTGCGGTTTCGGGCAGGGCCTTTCCGGCAAGATAAGGTTCACAGCACAGATCGAATCCCTTGCCACTGCCACAGGGGCATTCCTCTCCGCTCATTCGCCTCTCCCCGTCTTTGGTCGGCCTATTCCTGCATCAGCGCTCTCTACCACTTGGCCCGATGCGCGGCTATGGTTTCAGGTACGCTTTCCAGCTTCGGGCCTGCTGAATGAGACTTGCCACTTTCAACATGGAATCCTTTGGTGCGGACCGGCATGATCCGGACGCACTGACACCCCGGCTGGACGCGCTTCGGCCAAAGATTCTGGAGCTTGAGGCCGACATTCTTTGTCTGCAGGAAGTCAACGCGCAGAAACGGAAAGGTGTCTCAGCACGGCAGTTCCAGGCGCTGGAACTTCTTCTGGAGGGAACGCCGTACGAGAAATTTCACCTGGCAACCAGCGAACGACCTTCCGGAAAGGGTCCGGGCGACCGCCATAATCTGGTGGTTCTCTCTCGCTTTCCGATAACCAGGTGCTTAAGCCTCTACCAGGCACATGCCCACCCGCCACACTGGCAGCCTAAAACCGCTGTACCGGCCTATCACAGCCCGCAGACGATCCTGTTCGACCGGCCCGTTCTGCAGGTGGAAATCGACATCGGCACCGACCGCCCCCTGCACGTCTTCTGCGTTCATCTGCGGGCGCCTATCGCCGCAATGATTCGCGGCGGCAAGGCAGAGGACCGGACGTGGACATCCGTTTCCGCTTGGGCGGAAGGGTATCAGCTATCAGTGTTGAAACAGACCGCCCAGGCACTCGAACTGCGCCTTGCCGTGGAGGACCTTTTCGATGCAAGCGAGGATAGCCAGATCGTCCTGGCGGGAGATTTCAACGCGACCGGGGAAACCGGAACCTTGAGGCTGCTGCGCGCGGACCCGGACGACACCTGCTCGCCGCAACTTGCCGCGCGCCGCCTCTACCAGCTTGACGCTTCATTGCCGCCGGAAAAGCGCCAGACCGTCATTCACAAGGGCAAGGGACAGGCTCTGGACCACATTCTGGCCAGCGCATCCGTCGCCCACCGGACGGTTGACTTCAAGGTGTTCAATGTCGGCCTGCCGGATGAAGTCTTCGACGCGGATGAAGACGCCTATGCCGGATCCTTCCACGCCGCGATGCTGGCCGATTTCGAGTTTTAAGGGACCAATGGCAAATCTTGCGGTACCCCTAGACCACGTCCTGACGAGGCACGCGTGTGCCGTCTCGAAGGACGGGCTTCTGCCCCCTTGCAACGAGGTCTGGTGTAGCGAAGAACCTCAGGGTGCAAGGGATTCGATGTAGCTGGCGAGATTGGCGATTTCGATGTTGCCGAGGGTCATGTTCGGCATTTGCGGATGGGGATCGGCAAGGAAGGTCGCAAGTTTTTCTTCCGTCCAGCCGGGATCCTTCGCAATGTCGTAAAAGCTTGGCAGCGACGCACTGGAGGCGCGATCCTGGTCTTCAGACACGAGGTGGCAGGCAGAGCACCATTGCAGCGCCAGCGCTTTGCCGGCAGCAGCATCGCCTGCCTCGGCAGCACTCGCACCGGAGAGGGCGGCGACAGCAATCAGGGTGGCCCCACCCAGGAATGATCGCACACCCGAATGGAGACGCGGTTTCGAAACGGCAATAGCCCTGCTCATGAATCCTCCTTCAACCAGTCGCGTTCTGGCCCTCGTGCAGCTTGTCCCTTCAAGACTGCAGCCTATCTGATCATCTAGCCTTGCGCTGAATCAAGAACGACTTAAAGTTGTCGGACAGAGCGCCACGCCCGTTGCGCGTCCTACCCACCACTTGCCAACTCCCGCCATCCAGGCGACCGGAGAGACACATGAAACATCTTCTCAAATCCAGCTTTGCCGCGGTCTCCCTGGCGACCGCCCTTGTTGTCGGCATCGCGGCACCTCTCTCGGCGCAGGATTCGCCGATCTATTCTCTGAAGGACCGCTTCCAGCCGGAAACGGCGCAGAACGGCATGGTTGCCAGCCAGGAAGCCGTTGCAAGCCGCGTCGGTGTCGACATCCTGAAGAAAGGAGGCAACGCAGTCGATGCCGCCATTGCCACCGGCTTCGCGCTTGCCGTCACGCTGCCGCGCGCCGGCAATCTGGGGGGCGGTGGTTTCATGATGATCCACCTGGCGGACAGCGGCGACACCAAGGCGCTCGACTATCGGGAAATGGCACCTGCCGCAGCCTTCAAGGACATGTTCCTGGGAGAAGACGGCGAACCCGATAACCAGAAATCCCGCTTTTCCGGTCTTGCTGTCGGTGTGCCGGGCACGGTCGCCGGCTTTGCCGAGGCCTTTGAAAAACACGGCAGCGGCAAGCTGACCTGGGCAGAGCTGGTCGCACCTGCCATTGGCCTTGCGGAAAACGGCATCGAAGTGACACCGGATCTCGCGGCATCGCTGACCGCATCCGCAAAACGCCTTCTTCAGGACCCGGCCACCGCCGCGATCTTCTACAAGACCGGCGGCCTGCCGTTCGTACCGGGCGAGACACTCAAGCAGACGGATCTTGCCGCAACACTGAAACTGATCGCCGACAAGGGCGCAGCCGGGTTCTACACCGGTGAAGTTGCCGAAAAGATCGCACAGAAAGTGACTGCCTCCGGAGGCGGCATGACCAAGGAAGACCTTGCCGGATACAAACCGGTCTGGCGAGACCCCGTCGTGGGCAGCTACCACGGCTATCAAATCGCATCGATGCCCCCTCCGTCTTCCGGCGGCGTGCACATCGTGCAGATCCTCAACATGCTGCAGGGCTATCCACTTGCCGAATATGGTCCGAATTCCGCCGACAGCATCCACGTGATGGCAGAAACCATGCGGCGCGCCTACGCGGACCGCTCCAAGTATCTGGGCGACCCGGATTTTGTCGATGTTCCGGTAAAGGGTTTGACCGATCCGGCTTATGCCGCTGAACTGGTGAAATCCATCAAGATGGAAATGGCAACGCCTTCCGAAGAGGTGAAGCCCGGCGATCCTTTCCCCTATGAAAGCAACCAGACCACGCATTATTCCGTTGTCGACAAGGACGGCAATGCGGTTTCCAACACCTACACGCTGAACTTCTCCTACGGCGTTGGCCTGACAGCCGACGGCACAGGTGTCTTGCTCAACAATGAACTGGACGACTTCTCCGCAAAGCCCGGCGTACCCAACGCCTATGGCCTCATCGGTGGAACGGCCAACGCTGTCGAGGGCGGCAAGCGGCCACTTTCGTCCATGAGCCCGACGTTGGTATTCAAGGACGGCAAGCTGTTCCTTGCCACTGGTTCGCCCGGCGGCAGCCGTATCATCACCACCACGCTGCAGATCATCCTCAACGTCGTCGATCACGGCATGAACATCGCAGAAGCGACGGCTGCTCCGCGCATCCACAATCAGTGGCTGCCGGATGAAATCCGCATCGAGGAAGGTCTTTCTCCGGACACGATCCGCTTGCTGGAAGCCCGGGGGCACAAGGTGGAAGTCAAGAACGCCATGGGGTCGACTCAGTCGATCATGCTGGTTGACGGTATTCTGGCGGGGGCTTCCGACCCGCGCCGCCCCGGCGCGCTTTCCGCCGGCTACTGAGGCACCAACAGCCTACGCATTACCCCGGGCGCGCTTCGAGCGCCCGGATTTTTTTGCCTCTCTGGTCGAGAGTTATTTTCTCGACCCTGTTTCTGTCGCCATTGCAACCAGCTGCGCAAACCGCCGATCGAGGGCAACACGCTCATCTACCGGCATATCCGGCCAGACAATCTGGCTGCCGACAAAAGCCGCGTATTCGATTTTGGCAACATCTGCTGCAAGCGCAGGCTCCATCCCTTCGGCTTCGTAGAGCTGCGCGACAAACCCGGTTCGCAAATCATCGACGTCCCGAACAATCTCCTGCGCCCGAAGGTCCGATTGCGCGAATTGGCGCACGGCCTGCTCCAGCCGGTGGTCCAGGCGATTGGCAAGATCCGACAGCTTCTGCGCCCGCAGATCCCCTTTTTCGGCCATCGTCTGTTCGGCAATGTCGAGCGTGTGCCGCTGTTTCCAGGCAAGCATCAGGGCTTCGACGAATGCCCCGTGATCCTGAAAATGGTGATAGAACGAGCCACGCGTGCGGTCTGCTGCGGTGCAGAGAGCCTCGACGGTCAGTCCCGCCGGCCCATCCTTTGCAAGCTGCGTCAGACCGAGATCAAGCCAGTCCGATTTTCCGAAACGCTTCCTCAGGTCAACTCACTCCGCCCAGAATACCAAGACCACCCAGCAGGACAATCGGCAGAAACAGCCAGCCCTGCGGCATCTGGCTGTATTTCTGCTTCTTCAGCGGTGGCACCGCAAGGCCCAGCAGACAGAAAGAAGCTGTCAACACGGTCGCCACCAAGCCAAGATCGAGGCTTTCAGCCCGCACACCTGCGACGGCAAACATGACGGCAATCATTGCCAGAACGATTGTCACGATATGCCAGCAGTAATAGGCGACATATTTCGGCACCGGGTGCAGATCCGACGCTTTCAGCAACGGTACGGCAATCGCCCGTCCCCCTGCGAATGTATGCAGCAGGCAGACGGCAGCCGAAAGGCCCGCAGCTGCAAGCAATAGACCATTCATTTCACTACTCCTCCAAAACAAACCATAACATATGGTATGTTTTCATGAGCTGGCCTGACTGGAAATGCGGCGGTGGGTCACAGCCCCCAGCCATCTCGTTCCGATCGACCCCTTCTTCGCCTTGGCAGTGTCCGCCCTTGAGGCCCCGCCCTGAACGACGGACATCTGTCGACAACACAGAGCGTACCAACCGGGGAGAAACCGGCGAGAACTGTGATCGAATATTACAGCCCCTCCGATTGACAGCACAAAACCTCGGTGCTAGCGCTATCCAAAGCGCTTTGGAGGAACTTTTCAAAAGAAAGCGCTTTCTATCCTTAGCTCGCCAACAATTCTGCCAACATCTGAAGAACGGGAGAGGCTGAAATGCCGATCAGAGCCGTGGTCTGGGGCGAAAACGTCCATGAACAGCACAACAAGATCGTCGCGGGAGTCTATCCGGACGGCATGCACCAGTGCATTGCCGATACGCTGAACACCGATCCCGATATCACCGCCACCACCGCCACCCTGCAGGAGCCCGAACACGGCTTGACGAAGGAACGCCTTGCCGAAACGGATGTGCTGTTGTGGTGGGGTCACGCCGCCCATGGCGACGTTTCCGACGAAGTGGTGGAGCGCGTCTGCGACGCCGTCTGGTCCGGCATGGGCATGGTGTTTCTGCATTCGGCCCATTTCGCCAAGCCGTTCAAACGCCTGATGGGCAGCCCGTGCAATCTCACCTGGCGCGAGGCCGGGGAGCGCGAGCGCCTGTGGGTGACCAGCCGCAACCATCCGATCACCAACGGTCTTCCGGACAGCTTCGAGCTGGAGATGGAAGAAATGTACGGTGAGCCCTTCGGTGTGCCGGAACCGCTGGAGACGGTCTTCATCAGCTGGTTCCAGGGCGGCGAGGTTTTCCGCTCGGGCCTCACCTACAAGCGCGGCGCGGGCAACGTCTTCTACTTCCGCCCGGGGCACGAAACCTATCCGACCTATCACAACACCCATGTGCAGACGGTGCTGAGGAACGGCGTCAAATGGGCGTTCAACCCGATGGCCCGGATCGCCGACCCGAACATTGCGCCCAATGTTCCGGTGGAAGCGGCTCCCGAAAAGATCGAGGAACGCGGTCCGAAGCTGCACGCCGACGGCGAAGAAGGTTTCCGCTGATCCACTTTCCCTTCCGGACCGGCAGACTTTCGCCGGTCCGTCCTGCCCTCAAACGCTGAGGAAGATCTCCGTGACCTCTGCTGCACACCCTCTCCGGATCCTGATAGTCGGCACCGGCAACATGGCGCGTACCCATGCGGATGCCTTTTCAAGGATCGACGGCGTTGAAATCGTCGGCGGCGTCGACCAGCGCCCGGACGTGCTCACCCAGTTCTGCGACACCTTCGCCATTCCGAACCGCTTCGCAACGCTGGAAGAGGCAATTGCCTGGGGCGATTTTGACGCTGCAGCCAACGTGACGCCGGACGCTGCGCACCATCCGACCACGATGGCCCTGATGACCGCGGGCAAGCACGTCCTGTGTGAAAAGCCCCTGGCGACCAACGCTACCGATGCGCGGGAGATGGCGGATCTGGCCCGCGCGAAGAAGCTGATCGGCATGGTCAACCTGAGCTATCGCAATATTGCCGTGCTGCAGAAGGCTGCCGAGCTGGTTGCAGGTGGTGCCATCGGTGCGCTTCGTCACTTCGAGGCTTCCTACCTGCAAAGCTGGCTGACGCAGCCGGCGTGGGGGGACTGGAAGACCGAGAGCCAGTGGCTCTGGCGCCTGTCGAGCGCGCACGGTTCCAAGGGCGTTCTCGGCGATGTCGGCATCCATATCCTCGACTTCGTCATCTTCGCCGCCGGCAGCCCGGTGAGCGAACTTTCCTGCCGGCTGAAGACCTTCGACAAGGCAGAGGGCGGCAGGATCGGCGAATACACGCTCGACGCCAACGACAGCGCCACCCTGCAGGCCGAGCTGGAAAACGGTGCGCTCGGCACGATCAGCGCCACCAGGTTTGCCTCCGGCCATCTGAACGACCTGCGCCTGCGCCTTTATGGCGACAAGGGCGGCCTGGAAGTGCGTTTCGAAAAGGGCATCGAAGGCCTGCGCATCTGCCAGGGCGAAGATCTTTCTTCTGCGACCTGGACCGACATCGAGGTTGGCGCTGTTCCGACAGTCTACCAGCGGTTTGCCGCCGCTATCCTGACCGGCGCACCGGCCGACCCCGATTTCGACCACGGCGCCCGGCTTCAGGTCGCCCTAGACCTTGCCGAACGCTCAAACGCTGAAAACGGTTGTTTTCTGAAAGTCTGAGCCTGACGTCATGAGAAATGCGAGCGGAGCCGCTCAATAAAGACCCGCTCACACACCTCCCTCTCCAACGTCATCCCGGACGCAGCGAAGCGAAGATCCGGGATCGGAGAGCCCCTGATCTGGCAGCATCAAGAAACAGGAGAGGCTCTTGCCTCCCCGGTCTCGGCTTACGCTACGTCTGGCCGGAACGACGATGGAGAGACTGGAGAAGGACGACAGGCTGGTCGGAGGTATCAACCTATCCAAGTCCAGCTTTCTCGGCCTGCATGGAGCCTGACTTGTCTGCCGGCTCAACCTTCCCGCAACGCCTTGAGATAACGCCTGCGGTTGGCCTCCGGCGTAACGGCTTCAGCCGGAGCAACCGGAACAAGGGCTGCAAATCCGTTGACGCCGATCAGCATCAGCCAGGTCACGATCACGAAGGTCGAGGTGAGCACCGGCATGCCGATGGGCTCCAGAAAGATCGCGACGGACGCCCAGAGCCAGGTCGACAGCACGACCGCAAACAGCGTGTAAAGGGCAGAGGCAGGCGTCAGCACCAGGAAGAAACCGCCGAGAGCGATCGCCGTCAGGGCCGCGTTATAACCGAACAGGCCGTCACTGATCGCCCCTTCCGGCGCGCCGTAAACAACGGCGACAAAGGCCGCCACATTGGCCCCGAACAGTGCCATGAGTGCGCTGATGCGCGAATTCACCGCAATCCCGAGCACGATCAGGTAACCGCTGATCCAGTTGTCCTGAAAGAAGATCTGGCCGATGGCATTGCCGATGCCCTTGTACCAGGTCGCCAGAGTGTACTGGACCGTGCCGTCATACTGGGTGGGCGAGACAGGCTTGGCGAGCGGGCCGGCATCGATGCTGTGAAACTTCAGGACAGCAAACAGGAACAGCCAGCCGACCAGCACGAACGGCATTGTCAGCGGCGCGACCCTATGCGGGCCAAGCAGATTTGCAAGACTGGTGAAGACCATGGCCGTCATGGCGGAACCGAACGCGATATAGACCGTCAGATAAACGGACGGAACAGCGCCGTAATGGAAATCCTCGCTTGTAAACGCAATCAAGGCCAGCGCGACAAGCGCTCCGTTGAAGCCGAACAGCCCGTCGCGGATCAGCCCCTTGTCCGCCTGCAGCAACACTGCCGTTGCGGTGGAGATGACCACTCCGAAAACGGCAATGGCGCCATAGATCGGCGAATTGAAGAAAAGCGCACCCAGGATGATCAGACCCGAGACCGGATTGTTCTGAAACACGACCTGCCCGATGCCACGCAGGCACCAGTCGACAAAACCGAAAACCGGATGTTCCTTCAATGCGTTCAATGCCTTCCCCCCAACTGCATGCGGCACGCGGGCACGGTAACACGGCCCGGCAGAAGGCGCGGTACTATTGACCGCGGAGAGATCGTTTTTTTGAAACGCGACCGGACGTGCCGGACAACCGGTTCCGAACGAGTCTCTTTGGGCCTGAAAAGCTTCGGAGTGTGCCGGGCAGGATCTGGATGGAGCGACACAGGACGCCGAGCGCTGGCAGGCACTGGAACTGCAGCGGAACCGAATGGTTCCACTGCAGCCAAGTTGGGTACTTGAGGCAAAGCAAAAGACGGAGACAACCGCTATCCGGCTTCTCCGTATAATGCTCGCTGACATTACTCCCTGGCCACTGCAACTTCGTTCAGTTTGGGAGCCGGGTTTGTATCAATGTTTAGACGAACCTTGAAATACTGCCGATAGCGCGCGGCAAGCCGCCAATCCTGGAGCAAAAACAAAAAAACCAGCATTCTTTCGAATGCTGGTTTTCTGGACCCTTCGGTCGAATTGGAGCGGGCGATGGGATTCGAACCCACGACCCCAACCTTGGCAAGGTTGTGCTCTACCCCTGAGCTACGCCCGCATAGCGTCCCTGGTCCGTGGCGGTGACCGCCTCGGCGTCGGTGGCGCAGTATATGAACTATGCTGAGACGGATTGCAACACCGAAATTGAAGAAATTTTTTTAGCCGTCGATTTGTGGATTTCCTGTGAAATCAAAGCCGGAAAATCGCAGATTTCTGCCGCTTTTTCTACCCTTCACCTCTTGTGGCCGGCAGCCAAATCGCGTTAGACAGCGCAAAAGCTCTCAAAATTCTCAGGAAAACCCATGCCGGCGACACGCGACGACCTATTGGCCTATTTCGAGGAACTCGGGATCCCTGTCACGACGGTGGATCACGAGCCCGTCTTTACAGTTGCCGAGTCCGGCGACCTGCATGACCGCATTCCCGGTGGCCACACCAAGAACCTGTTCGTGAAGGACAAGAAGGGACGGCTGTTTCTGATCGTTGCCCTGCACGACGCGGAAATCGACCTGAAGAAAGTGCACCAGATCATCGGCGCTCAAGGGCGCGTATCTTTCGGCAATGCAGATCTTCTGATGGAGGTGCTGGGCGTGGAACCGGGTTCGGTGACGCCCTTCTCGCTGATCAACGACCGCGAAGCCCAAAGGGTCACGCCCGTGTTCGACGCAGCCATGATGCAACATGAAGTGCTGAATTATCACCCGTTGAAGAACAACGCGACGACGGCGATCTCCGCAGCCGACCTTCTGAAATTCGCCTCTGCTTGCGGCCACACGGCGCAGGTTCTGGCGGTCAGCGAAGAGGCCAAGGCAGCCGGCCTGTAACCGTCACCCACTTTCGGCAGGCGAAGGCGTTTGTATTTCGCGCGCAGTGGCTCCATGTTATGGGCCAAATCAACCCTTCAACGGCATTCACTTTGAGCCGGCAGGCCTCAGGCACCGGCAGGAAAATTCGAGGCGGCACATGAGCAACGGCAATTACAGCATCGGCGGCCAGGTCGGCGGCGGCTTTGGCGCCAGCATGGGTGGCGGTTATGGCGGCCAAATGGGCGGCGGCGGCATGGGCGGTGGCAACGGTGGTGGCGACGCCCCCGCAGGCGACCTCATTTTTGACGTGACGACGCAGACCTTCATGGCCGATGTCATGGAAGCTTCCCGCCAGCAACCGGTTCTGGTTGATTTCTGGGCACCTTGGTGCGGTCCGTGCAAGCAGCTGACACCGATCATCGAAGCTGCGGTGAAAGCCGCCGGCGGCCGCGTAAAGCTGGCCAAGATGAACATTGACGACCATCCGGAAATTGCCGGCCAGATGGGTATACAGTCGATTCCTGCCGTGGTGGCCTTCAAGGATGGCCAGCCGGTGGACGGTTTCATGGGCGCACAGCCGGAAAGCCAGATCCAGGCATTTATCGAGCGCGTTGCCGGCCCTGCCCCGGTCAGCCAGACCGACACCTTCCTGGAGCAGGGCGCAGAGCTTCTGCTTGCCAAGGATTATGGTCAGGCGGCCCAGCTTTTCGGCGCCGTGATGCAGATGGAACCGGACAACGTGACCGCGATTGCCGGCCTGGCACAGTGTTATATCGGTGCTGACGACCTGGAACGGGCCAAGCAGGCATTGGAACTGGTTCCGGAAGAAAAACACTCCGACGAAGCCTATGTGGCGGCCAAGGCTGCGGTGGAACTGGCCGAACAGGCCGCATCCCTCGGCGACCTTGCCGAGCTTCAGGACCGCATTGCCAAGGATCCGCTTGATCTGCAGGCCCGCTTCGACCTGGCTCTTGGCCTCAACGGCAAGGGCGACAAGGAAGGCGCAGTCGACGAACTGATCGAGATCGTTCGCCGCGACCGCGAGTGGAACGAGGACGGCGCGCGCAAGCAGTTGCTGCAGTTCTTCGAAGCCTGGGGTTTCAAGGATCCGGCCAGCGCCTACGGCCGTCGCAAGCTTTCCTCCGTCCTGTTTTCTTGACGACCGCCGCAACTGACACACATTTAGGAAACAGCACGAAGCTGGCAGTCATGCTGCGATAACGAAAACAAAGAAGGCATTGGAATGCAGGCGGGAAATGCCATTTACGAGACCATCGCGGATCTGCCGCCGGTCCTGCCTGTGTTTCCGCTTGCCGGTGCTTTGCTGTTGCCCCGCACACAGCTGCCGCTGAACATCTTCGAGCAGCGCTATATCGACATGGTGGATGCCGCATTGGCCGGCAACCGCCTGATCGGCATGGTGCAGCCTTCACCCGACCGTCATTCGGACGATCCGGACAATCCGGCTCTTGCCAGCGTCGGCTGCGTCGGAAGGCTCACCAGCTTTCAGGAAACCGGCGACGGGCGGTACCTGATCACGCTGCAGGGCATCACCAGGTTTGCCGTTGGCCGCGAACTTGAAGACTACAGCAGGTTCCGCCAGATCGAGTGCGATTTCTCCGCCTTTGCACATGACCTCAAGTGCGGCCAGGGCGAGGAGGAAGTCGACCGGACGAGCCTTCTGAGGACCTTGCGCGACTATCTGGACGCCAACAACCTGGAAGCCGACTGGCAAAGCGTGTCGGAAGCCGAAACCGAGGTGCTGGTCAACGCCCTGTGCATGATGTGCCCTTACGGCCCGCAGGAAAAGCAGGCCCTTCTGGAAGCCCGCGACCTGAAGACCCGTGCCGAAACCCTGATTGCCATCACCGAAATGGACATTGCCCGCTCGCAGAATGACGGCGGCACCACCTTGCAGTGAGTGCTCCGAACATGGCGCTCCAACCTGAAAGACACTCCCAGATGACAGAACCGACCGAACGCCCGGTTGACCGCAAGCTGCTGGAACTGCTGGTCTGCCCCGTGACCAAGACCACGCTGGAATATGACGCGGACGCCAAGGAGCTGATTTCGCGCACCGCCAAGCTTGCCTACCCGATCCGTAACGGCATCCCGATCATGCTGCCTGATGAGGCGCGCAAACTGGAAGGCTGAAGCCACCGGCCAGCAAAAAGCCCGGGTGGTTGACCCCGGCCCCTTAACCCACAAAATGGGCGTAAGGTAAAAGATTAAGCCGAACTCCTTGGTCCTGCAGGGCCTTCGGGGTTCGGACATGTTTTGAAAATCTGAAACAAGCAAGAAACTGCGGCTTCCCCGGCCCTGCGCTGGCAGGAACGCAAATCGCCCGCCTCGCGCCCGCAAATTGATCATTCACCAGCGCTCGGCCTTGTCCTGAAAACCGCCGTTCGTTGCACGGGAACCGGACATTCGTCGCGACGTGCACGAACGGCAGCAGAGTGGACAAAGCGGACCTTGGGTCAGAACGCAAGCAAGCCTGATGTGAAGTCAACATAAGGGAACGACTGGGTTTACCATATTCCGGAGACAACTTTGTGTGGTCTTCCCATGCCAACTCAATCTTGAGTGTGTATGATTGCGCGCATAGTCAGCCAAAGGGGTTTTGATATGCGTCTGTATTCGGTTCCCGTGCTCGCTCTCGTTTTGATCCTTGGCCTGGCCCTGCCTCTCAGGGCGCAAAGCACCGATCCTTGTGCCGCCCCGCCAAGCGTGGATTCGACGTTCACCTGCCTTTTCAACATCTTCCCTCGCAGCCAAGGCAGTGCAGACAACCCCAGCATCGGCTGGGCGTTGGCGCAAGTGGTGGCCAAGAACGGCGGGGCAGGCCCTATTGCCTCCGATGGTCCCTTGGTCATCGTGAATGGCTACGGTGTATTTGTTTATGACGGCAAACAGGCCTCCGCTGGCAAGCTGCTGGACCATGTGCTCACCCGCAACGACCCGGCCACAGGTTTCGTGCAGGCGACGGCGCTGTCGCACATTGGCCCCGCCCTGGCCTATCTTGCGGCGCTGAAGGCAGACAACTCTCCGCTCTTTGACAAGCTGTTGTCGGACCTCGAGACCCGCATCGCCCATGCTGCATCGCAGTTGAAGCTTAACCCTGACTGGATCAGCAAGCTGGACGCGCCCTCCTGGAAGGAACGCCCGGACGAGATCAACGCCATGATGACCTATGGGATGTGGATGGCGCTGGATTATGTCCAACGTGTCCGTGCCGGGAAGGTGAAGAATTTTGACGCCAGGTCGGTCGCGGAAGATTTCTACAATGGCGGTGACAAGCGCTATGAAGTGCCGTTCAACAACGTGATGATCGGCACCTTCATGCTGGCGGCACTCAACAGTGTCCAGGAGTTGCAAATGATGATCGCCAACAACACCGACACAATCAACTGGGCTGACGCCCGTGTTGTGGTGCACATGCCCATCGGCACCAATTATGGGGCGGGGCTGACCTTGTCGACCAACCAGCTTGCGGCGGCCCTGCCTGTCTTGAGCGACGGCAAGATCGGGGCAGAGAACATCCTGATCATGCCCTATGCGGTGGCCCCCTGCACGAAGGTTTCGGTGATCACACAGTGCCCGCTTGAAGTGTTTACCAGCGATCTCGATGCCGCGACTTATGGCTTCTATTCGCAGACCGCTTGGCTGGGTGTCTACAATCGCACCCAGATCGCGCGGAATGCGTTCTACAACGTCGACGACATTGAGACCGTGTTATCGAAGCAAATCCCCGGAGATTACCCGTTGACCTCGGCGGATGACATCGATGCCTTCATGATGCGGCTCAAGTATTCGCTGATCAACAGTGACCAGCTGCTGTCAAACTCGGTTGGGTTCTGGCTGCCGGGCGCGCTGAAAGCCAACGGGTGGGACACCAGCACGCTGAAAATTCCCGGCGTGAACGCCGGGTTCCCGAAGGGCGTCAAGCGATACCCCAAGCCGAAATCCTAGAGTATCCTGCGGTCAAGGGAACTGCGGTGAATGCCATAACCGCCATCGCTGCGTTCGATTTTCATATCGGTCTGCAATACCGCGCAGACTGCGCCGCCGATCTTCGTCTCCCAATTGCCGTACGGAGTGGTTTCAGCACGCAGGGAACCGCGGACGAATAAAAGCCAAGGGCCTTGAATGGCAACTGATCGGACAATCCGGACCTTAGATCAAATGAAAGAAACGGCCCCAAAGCTGCCATTGGACGTGTGCTCAATCAATGACGGCAACGCGTCCCCATTCCTGACATTCGGCAAGCTTCTCGCTACTGTTGATAACGGACATTATTGGTCGGCCGATTAACGAATCAGGCTGGTTGGATATCCCGTATCGGACGCAGCGAGCACTTATGTCAGTAACCAGGAAGAACCACTATGTCCCGCAATGGTATCAGGAAAGGTTCTTCACGCCTGGGAAAACCACGCATTGCCTCCTTGACCTGAAGCCACCCACTTTCAAACGCCGTGACGGAACGGCGGCTAGCGGGCGCTGCCTTTTCGATTCACCTACGTCACGGGCGTTTGTCGAGCAGGACCTCTACTCGACATTCTTCGGTGCCGGGGTCAACGATGAGATCGAGAGAACGTTTTTCGGTGACATCGATAGGCGAGGTGCCGACGCAGTCCGGGCATTCTGCGGCGATGATCAAGGTGCCTGGCATGAACATTTCATGGACCTCTTCGAATTCCTGGACATCCAGAAGCTGCGAACCCCCAAAGGTCTCGCGTGGCTACGCCAGCAGTATCCGGAGATCGGTCGAGTTAGCGAAATTTTGCCGGGCGTCGCCCAGAACCAGTTGATGGTCGAGATGCAGGGTATCCGTATGTTCAACATTACGACTTGGACCACCGGAGTTCGTGAGATCGTCTCAGCGGAGCGGGCTGGCGTCAAGTTCATCGTAAGCGACCACCCTATCACCGTTTATAACCATGCCATACCACCGTCCGACGCCCGGAACCGGTATCCCGAAGATCCGTCGACCGCTCTCAAAGGCTCGCAGACGCTTTTCCCGTTGGAGCCGGATCACCTCCTAATCCTGACCAACCTCGAATACGCGAAGAACCCCGAAACTAACCCCGACGCGAAGCGGACGTTCGCGCGGAACTACCAGTCCACGATGGTGTCCACGATTGAGTTCATCAGGAAGCGGCACCTGACCGACGATCAGGTCGCCGAGGTGAACCTCGTGATCAAGGCTCGTGCTGACCGCTATGTCGCCGGTTCCCGCCGGGAGGATCTTTTCCCTGAAAAGGTGGTGTCCAAGTCCTGGGCTGACCTGCGTACGACTTTCCTTCCGCCGTCGGACGAACTCTACCGGTTCGGCGGAGAGATGTATGCCAGCTTCGAAAACGGAGAAGTCTACTATCAGGACCAGTTCGGGCGAACCGAGAAGCCACGGGAATGGCTGCTCAAGGAGAAGCCGAAGGTTCTTCCCCGGCCACGCGAATACTGTCCTTGTGGATCCGGCCACTCGTTCGGGAATTGCTGTCGGGATAAGTCGGCGCACCTACGCACGTCGTGGACGGAGAAAAGCATCCGTGAGCGCAACATGATGTTCATGGACGCTCTGACCAAGCTCTTCGAATTGAGGACCAAGGATTGGGATACGATCCGCCGCGAGATGACCGACGACAAGATCGCCCTGATGTATCGCCTGTACGAGGGCCTGTGGCCGCTCGAGACCGACCTGCTAGCCCTCTTGCCCAAGCCGGACGGCATGATGCGCTCGGTCTATACAGGATCGCTACATCCCAAGCTGATAATGGAGTTTGCGCTCGGGGCGCCTCTGTATTTCGGTGAGGTCATCATCCAGAACCCGTTCTTAATCTCTCGGACCCTGCAGGAAGACAAGCGCCCCACAGAGCACCCTCGCAAGTACCGAGGCGAAGCTCTCAAGACCCTGATGACTTTCTTCCAGCTCATGCCGCTTGTTGAGGCCGGGCTGATCACCCTGATCCCGGATCCATGCGATTTCGATTTTCACCTCCGTGATCAGATGATGGCAATGGCTGAGGCCAGATCTCGGGCTATAAATCTCGGTCCGGCCGAGGACCCAAGGCTTGAGGCGGTGATTCAAGAAGACATGCGCCGTACGATGCTGAACATGCCAAATGAAGCCCTCGCCGAGCGCATGTTGAAGATGGCCGGTGATGACGAACCGATGCCGATGAATACACTCGTCGACCTCGTCGAACAGATGAAGGTTGACGACACGCTAGCCATCTTACAGGAAGACTCTCTCACGAATGGCGGCCAGTTCGAAGTGATGAAGATGGCCCCCAACTTCGAGATGGCGATGTACCTGGCCCAGGCGACCGGCGCTCAAATACTGACCGACAGTTCCTTCCGCTGGAAGGAGCTTCAAGCGGCGCTCGCCAGGCGCCATCTCGGCACCACCTCTGCCCTGATCCAGTTGCAGCGCGAGATTGCGTCTACCCCGATCGGATTCCCTGTGGGCCACCAGGCGATACTTCGCGTATTCGAAGACCCGTCGTTCCGCGGGATGGGATCGCTCTTCCGTTCCGCCTTCTCGTACACAGCCACTCGTTCCGCTGAGAACCTGAAACCTAATTTCGAGGCGCAGCTCGCTGCACGCTTCCGGCGACAGCGGGACACGATGAAATCCTTGATCGCGCACGCCAAAGTCCCCGCGATCGCGGCGCGTCTTACGACCGCGTTTCGGTTCAGTGGCTTTCAGGACAACACCATCAATCGGCTATTGCTGATGTCGAGCTCTGAGCATCACTTGCACTCCGTTCCTATGGCGACGTTGATAGAGCGTTGGGATACTGCACCACGAGCGGACAACGCGAAATCTCGGGTACACTGAGCCCAGAGCACACGTCGGTCTAACGACCGCTCGAGCTTGCTCTGTATCGAGAGCTTCCGGTCTGCTTTCGGCCCCGGAAAGGACATTCAATGTCACTTCGATTAATCTAATACTTGGTCCCAAATTTTCCTTCAGAAGCTGGCTGAGGCAGGCCTCAGCTTCAACCAAGATACATATCGCCATTTCATTTCCAACTTCCTCAACTGTAGAGCGCACATTAGTGTTATGATCACTAGCGAGGGAATTGCACCGAACCTTGTCGGTCGCTTAGGCTATTCTGGGAGCGGATTTAATGGACATCGCGCGCGCGCTCGAATTGATCGGGGAAGAAGAACTCAGGGCCGAAGTTGAACACTTCCTCAAGGACTTCATGACGCCAGCATTTGGCTCACTTCCCAAGCGAGAGATCGAACTGCGTGTCTTTGATTTAATGCGCAATCTTGGCATCCTTCAGACTGAAGCAACTATCTACAGTCTGATGACAGATCTAATGGTCACACGGACGAAGGCTTCGCAGTTAATTTTCGATCTGGAAATACGCCGGTATGGTAGTGATCGGCATAGGCTCGACGAGCTTATCAAAAATGCACTGATCAACACGAAGTTTGCCAAAGATGGCGATTATTTCGTTATGGAGATCGAGAACCCTCTAACCCTCGCTCACCTGCGCCAGAGGATCCGAGAAATAGGGCATTTCTCCGACACTTCATTTAATTCTGCGCTCGTACGCGCGCCCTTGGATACAGTCACAGACCTGATGTTGAACATCATTCCAGACGCTCAACACGAGGCAGTGAAGCGTGCTTTGATCGATGCTGGCGCGCCTGACCGCGGCGTGAAGGCGGTTATAAAAGGGGCGCTGAAAACGTTGGGCAGCAAGATAATCGGCGAGGCCGCAGACCAAGTTGCGGAAGGGCTTGTCGACAACTCGGCTAACTTCCTCGAACCACTTGTCAACGCTGGGATAGGACAGATCCGCGAACGATGGCAAGGCATTTTCGCGGCCGAGCAAAATGACGAATAACCGGATAAACGGAGCGAGAGCACTATCGACTTCAAGGGGAGACGCGCATGAGTAGCCTCTCGCAAGAGCAGGTATTCCTCTTGGCTTTGTCGCGTATGGTTTGGGCGAAGCGGAGCGCAGCCAAAAGCTCGCGTCTACCATTCAATGAGGAGACGATCACCGAAACGATCCTGCTTGATCTGAAGACTGCGTATCCCGGCCAAGTTCAGGTTGTTGCGTTCAACAAGGCGCAAGAGGCCAAGACCGGTGCGGATTGGCTGTGGTCGTTTGTGAACGTTCACGGGACGCAGTCGCTGACTATCCTCGTCCAAGCCAAGCGGCTTGAAGATGCTGAGCAGATTTACAAAGGCATCAATCGCAATATCGGCAAGCGGACGCCGCCGGTTCGCCAGATCGACCAGTTACTAGCCACCGCGCGAAACCAAGGTGTCCCAGCCCTTTACGCCTTCTACAACCATGTTACTGACCTGAGCCGCGTGCCCCCAAAATGCCAGTCGCTGCAATCCGATGATCCTAATCAGGTGCTCGGCTTCGGCATCAGCCTGGCAGAAGCGTCGGCTGTCGCATGCGCGCTCCCAGACGAATCGTTCGACGTGCACCGTGTCCATTCGATTCCCCTGCATTGCCTGTTGTGCAACGTCGGCCAAGGGACACGCCCCGGCAGCGGGACACCGGAGAGGGCCGCGTCTGGTCTTGCGCGGCTGCGCCTTACAACGTCGCTCGAAAAGCTTGATCCGGATTATCTAGGCCTACGGCGTGGCCTGCATCCGATGGTCGAATTCGCACTTAGGATTGCAGATGGCGACGACTTCACTGCAATGGATGACCTGCCGGACATCGCGGGTGTCGTCATACTTCGTGATACCAATGAGAAGACCGGATCAGATGCGGCAAACAGGTAGAGATTTCGATGCCGCTATCTGAACGGCAGCTATCGATACGTAGGACCTCGAAGCTGCCAGTCCACTTTCGGCCCCGTTTCAGACACTCGTTCCGTCCGCAGCGAATTCACACTCCCCGCCCTTAAAAGTCGTTGAGTGAAAAACACCGAATGTCTCGAAAGACCTCCAAGCAGAACTTCACCACAGACTGATCGAACGCCCCGTTGGGCCGGAAGCGCCTGCGAGCCTAGCTGGCGCGAATGTCTGCTTCGCTAAACGCTGGAGCCGTTTTGCTTGCAACCACACTTGGGTTTAGGGGCCGGGCGATTGACCCGGGCTTTTTTAATATCCTGTTGCGATCCGCCATTCCGATGCAAATGCGCTTGAAGCACTTGGGAAGAAGAGGCTGGAGCAACCGATTGAAGCCCGGCAAATCGGCCGGGCTCTTCATGGTGAGGGCGTCAGTAGCCGCGGAACATCGGCAGGATGTTCAGGATGATCAGCTGGCGGACAAAGATGATCGCCAGCAGCAGGATCACCGGAGAAATATCGACACCGCCGAGATCAGGCAGGAACCGCCGGATCGGCCTGAGCGCAGGCTCCGTCAGATTGTAGAGAACCCGGCCAATGGAATTGATGATCTGATTGCTCGAATTGACGATGTTGAAGGCATAGAGCCAGGAGAAGATCGCGCTGGCGATAATCACATACGTGTAGAGTTCCAGGGCGAGCAGTATCACGTTGAAGAGTGCGGTCATGGTCCGGTCCGTTGCCGTTCGAAATCTGGTCTTGCCCTCATGTAGCTTCCTGACAGCCTTGCTGCAAGACGGCAGCGTCACCGACATTTGATTGTGCTTAAGCTTCGCACCAGCAACTGGGCGGTGCGGAAATGCAACAGTCCGGCAAAACCCTCTCAGCTTAGGGTTTGTGTAAGCTCTTCTCGTGCTATCTTCCTGCCAACGGAATTCCTTGTCGGATGGGGTTGAATGTTCAAGTTGATGACGCGCGCCGCGCTGGCGCTTGCTCTAAGCGCTGTGTCTGGAGCCGCTCTGGCGCAGAGTGGAGACCTGTCTGAGCAGGATGCGACCCGCCAGTTCGTGGTTGACCTCGGTGTCGGCGCCATTGTCCAGCCGCGTTACGAGGCTGCAGACTCCTATCTGGTCTACCCCTTCCCGATCGTTTCGGTCGGCCGCTTCTACTTCCCCGGCCTTGGCCAGGTTGTCGACGGCCGCCGCAAGTCCGGTGTGTTCTTCTACCCGTCGTTCAACTTCATCGGCGAACGCAAGGCCAGCGACAGCACCGATCTGACCGGCACCAACACCATCGATTGGGCGCTTGAACTCGGTCTCGGCGGTGGTTTCCGCACCGAGCATTTCCGCGCTTTCGCCGAACTGCGTCAGGGCATCAACGGGCACACGGGCCAGGTTGGTCAGCTCGGCCTCGACGGCATCGTCTATCCCGCTGAAAAGTGGGAAGTCAGCTTCGGTCCGCGTGCAGGCTTTGCCTCTGACGAATACATGGACACCTATTTCGGCGTGAGCTCGACCGAAGCAGCCAACAGTGGTGGCCGCCTGACGAAGTTCAACCCGAGCGCCGGCTTCAAGAGCGTCGGCCTGGCGGCCCGCGCCAGCTACGATTTCAACGACGACGTCCGCCTGCACCTGCAAGGTGGCTATGACCGGCTGGTTGGCGACGCGGCGGACAGCCCGATCGCCAAGAACGGCAGCGAAAACCAGTTCAGCATCGGTGCCGGCGTCACCTACCGTTTCGCCTTCGACCTGTTCTAGGAAGCCGTTTCCGCAATGTTCAAGATGCTGCCGCACCACGTGTGGCAGCATTTTTTGTTTCCGGTCGACCGACATGCCGGATGACCAGCCTGTTCGGGACATTCACCCCGGGAACGCATGAAAGTTGTTCAGATCAAGCCGGCTTGACCTGTCCTGCAGGCATGATCATTGCGCAACCCGTGTACGCGTTTCGGTAAAGCCGGAACGCTCACTTTGCGAAGTGGCAAGTCGGATGGACGGAGAACCGCTCGGAGGCACCTAGTAGGCGCAGGGGACGAGCTTGATGCCGTTCGGCAGCTTGGTGTTCTCGTCGCCGCAGGCACCGAGGATGCGGCTGGGGTCGAGATTATAGGCACCCGACAGGTCCGCCCCGGCGAGACGGGTACGGCGCAGTAGAGCGCCGTCGAAATCAACACCCTTCAGATTTGCGCCCGTCAGGTCGGAACTGACCAGCCGTACGCCGGTGAAATCCGCCCCGGAAAAATTGGCGTTATGAGCCTTGACCCTGTCGAGCTTGGCCTGGCGCATGCGGGCATCCTGGAAGTTGGCGCCATTCAGGTCCACGCGCTCAAGGTTGGCATCATCCATCTTGGCACCCTTGAAGGAAGCCGCGTCCGCAATCGACCGGGTCAACAGGACATTGCGCATGTCCGCGCCGTCGAAAACGGCTCCATTTGCCTCAACCGTGTTCAGATCCGCGTCCCGAAGGTCCGCATCCTGGAAATTCGATTTGTTCAGATTGGCTTTTTCAAGATCGACGGAGCGCATGTTCGCACCGGAAAAATCGCTGCCGGAGAAATCCGCCCGCTCGGCTTCCGTCCGCCGGAAATCGGAGCCCTTGAAGTTCGCGTCTTTCAAAAGGGCTTCCTTGAGGTCGACTTCCCGCAGATTGGCACGGCCGAAATCGCCGTTCTCAAGAACCAGACCACGAAGTTCCGCCAGCCGAAGATCGCAACCGGGGCAACCGCCCTTTTCCTTGATCTCGGCCATGCGCTCTGCGTCGCTGCCAGCCTGTGCTCCACCGGCTGCCGCCAGAAGGGCCATTGCGCCAACGCAGCCTGCAAGAACCCGGGTCACCCTGTTTTTCATCGCGAATCCCTTTGCCAATCTCCACCTAAAGATAGGTCGCACTTGTGGCGGTTGAAGGACTGTATCCGATCAGAAGATTGAAAAAGTGAGAAAATGAGGCAGATCCGCTTCACATCGTGGCGATCCTTTGCCGCAGGGCGGGCATCATCGCCGGGAAGCAAGGGAGGGAGGGAAGAAGCAGGCGGGGTCGCGAGTGCCCACTCCTTCCGTCCATCTAAGCGCTGACGACGCACTACCTGACAATCAGCGTGCCAATCAAAACGCAAAAGCCTTGCCAATTTGTTTTCAAAGCCATTCAAACCAGATCTGGTTCAGTTAAACCCGCCTGACACAAGATGCTGATTCCGTTTAGACTTTCTTCACATCTGCTGCATTGCAAATTGCAACGCCACCTGCAAACACGGCTAACAAAAGGTTAAGAAACTGAGCCGGCCGCCCGTCAGGAAATCTCTTCCTTGACGTCGATGGTCGAGCGCTTGCCGATGTCGTCATAGTGCCGCTCGAGCCATTCCTGCGCGGTCTTGCGCCCAAGGTCCCTGAGATCGGTGAGAAACGCCCATTCGGCGTTGAGTTTCGACGAGGCTTGCAGCGGCTTCAGCTCCCCGGCGGAAATCCGGTGCATGTTGACCTTCATGTATTCCTCGCTCGACAGCTTGCCTTCCTCGATCAGGCGCGTGACGAAGTCGATGGCCCGGAGCTCGCGAAGAAGCGTGGAATTGAAGGTGATCTCGTTGAGCCGGTTGACGATCTCCCGCGCGGTCTTCGGCACCTTGCGCCGTTCGATCGGGTTGATCTGGATGAGCATCACATCCGGCGTGTCGGTGTCGTAGAACAGCGGATAGAGTGGCGGATTGCCCATGTAGCCGCCATCCCAATAGGGCTCGCCCTCGATTTCCACCGCCTGGAACACCTGCGGCAGACACGCGGATGCCATCACCGCATCCAGCGTGACTTCCTTTTCGCTGAACACCCGGATCTTGCCGGTGAAGACGTTGGTTGCCGAAACGAAGATCTTCATGTGTTCGCATTGGTGAACACGGTCGAAATCGACGGTTTTTTCCAGGACATCGCGCAGCGGATTGGCGTTGAGCGGATTGAATTCGTAAGGCGACGCAAACCGCGTCAGCACATCGAAGAACAGATAGCTGGGGGAATGATCGAGGCTCCACTCCCCCAGGAACACGTCCAGCGGCGAGCGCTGGATCGGGCTGTATTTGGCCTGCCGGCTGACCTCGTACCAGAAAGCTTCAAGGCGCGCTCTCGCACCGTCTTCGCCGCCGTCCTGCATGCCGCCGGCAAGCACCACCGCATTCATGGCACCGGCCGACGTGCCGCTGATGGCGTCGATCTTCAGCCGCTTGTCTTCCAGGAACCAGTCCAGAACGCCCCAGGTGAAGGCGCCGTGTGCGCCGCCACCTTGAAGGGCAAGGTTGATCTTCTTAGGCGCGGCCATGACGGCTCCCTTGTTCCGGTGGTTCGGCGATGGTCGCGGGCAGGCATCAGCCCGCACCGCGAGCAGCGTGGATCAGTGTGCGGTCCAGCCGCCATCGATGGGCAGGATCGAGCCGGTGATCGACGATGCCGTATCGGAGCACAGGAACACCGCGTAGCCCGCCACCTGTTCGATGGTCACGAACTGCTTCGTCGGCTGCGCGGCTAGCATGACGTCGTTCTTGACCTGCTCTTCGGTCATGTTGCGCGCCTTCATTGTGTCGGGGATCTGCGCTTCCACCAGCGGTGTCCAGACATAGCCCGGGCAGATGGCGTTGACGGTGATACCCTGCTGCGCGACTTCCAGCGCCACGGTCTTGGTGAGACCGGCAATGCCGTGCTTGGCGGCCACATAGGCGGACTTGTAGGGCGAGGCGACCAGCGCGTGGGCGGAAGCCGTGTTGATGATCCGTCCCCAGCCCTTGGACTTCATGCCGGGCAGCGCGGCACGGATCGCATGGAAGGCGGACGTCAGGTTGATGGCGATGATGGCATCCCACTTGTCGACCGGGAATTCGTCGACCGGCGACACGAACTGGATGCCGGCATTGTTGACCAGGATATCGACACCGCCGAATTCCTTTTCCGCATCGGCGATCATGCCGGCGATCTCGTCGCCCTTCAGCATGTTTGCCGGCGAATAGGTGCAGCGCACCCCGAAATCCGCCTCGATAGCGGCCCGGGTCTTTTCGATCTCATTGGTATCGCCCAACCCGTTGATCACGACATTGGCGCCTTTTTCCGCGAAGGCGCGGGCGCATCCGAGCCCGATGCCCGAAGTGGATCCGGTGATGACGGCGGTTTTGTTGGCAAGCATTTGGGATCTCCCTTGATCGGCGGATCATCGGCCGGGAGTGTCCGGCCATCCGGAAACGGATCGTTGAAAGGCTTGACCTCGTTCTGCCTTCCACGGAAGGCAACAAGGCGTCAGAACAGAAAATTTCAGGCACACATTCGACCAGTTATCGCCGCACTGCAACATCGGAATGATGAAATTTGATCCATGTTGCCTTCATCAGCGCCGGTTCATGCGCTGCGCCCCGTCAAGCGCCTTGCGTGCACGGGCCCTGGCGGCATCCCGCGTTTCCTCCACTTTGGAAAGATCTTCCTGTCGAAGTCCGAGTTGCGCGGCAAAGCGTTCGCGGATCAGGCCGTAGAAGGTCGCGTGCAGGCTGGCAAACGCCCAGACCAGGATCAGCATGGTGCCCATCGGAAAGACCGCCGAACGGATCTGCTGCCACAAGACGCTGGCAGGCATCAATCCATCGCTAACGCCAAGAACGACCGCCCAGATGCCGACCAGCAAACCTGCAAGCAGGCTCATCACCAGCGCCGCAAAGGCCATGGCCCAGCCGAGCCCGGACGTTGCCTGCCAGCTTTCCTTGAGCGTCAGCGGATCGTCCACCGCCGATGCCGGCAGCACGACGGAAAAGCGTTGCACCACCATCAGTGCAATGAACGGCGCCAGAAACAGAAGCAGCAGCCCGATGCCCGCCGTGACTGCAGCCAGCAGCAGGGAAACAATCACCAGCGGTATCAGTGACAGGGCGCCGATCAGGCTGAGGACGATCTGGTTGAGAATGACGCGTATGTTGCGCGCCCCGAAGGTAACAGGAAAATCCCGCGCGTCGATCAGAATGCGCCGGACATAGGCAATGGCAATGGAAAAGCCGACCAGCAGGTTGGCAATGGCGGCCAGCGCCCTGAGTGCGCCTTCATCGGCAGCGGCGACCGGCTCGGTCATGTAGGAAACGGTCTTGAAGCCGCTTTCCGGCATCAGCGAGCCGCCGATGGCGAAATTCAGGGCGACCAGGAGCAGGATATAGGCCCAGCCGGTTTTCAGAAGCGTCCCGAAATTATGCTGCGCCAACGACAGCGAACGTTCCAGAACGGTGAAAAACATGGTCTGCTCCGGTTGCTTGCAACGGCCGCAGGATACGCGATTCAGGCCGGCGCACCAGCCCCCTCCGGCCGTTCCATCGCGATCCGGTAACCCGCCGTCAGGATCGAGATACCCAGCACCGTGACGATGATCTGCACCAGCACGTTCAG
This sequence comes from Labrenzia sp. THAF191a, assembly GCF_009363335.1. Classification (GTDB taxonomy): domain Bacteria; phylum Pseudomonadota; class Alphaproteobacteria; order Rhizobiales; family Stappiaceae; genus Roseibium; species Roseibium algicola. Next base: position 1,756,858 of record NZ_CP045333.1, on the reverse strand, counting down.
CACCAGGATCTTCATCTGGATGAGGGCTGCCGGAAGGCCTCCGGACAAAAGACCAAGGACATATTGCAGCGCTTCGCCAACGACGACAAACGGCAGGATCAGGATAAGTGCGGCCAGAAACATCGGCATGCCGAGGCCCTTTCCGAACTGAAGCATCTGACTGAAGCCGAGCGGTCGCTCGACGGCAACGGCCGGCAGGCTGAGGTTCAGGCGGAACAGGAACGGGGCGAGAATGAATATCGCGACGATCCACAAAACCACCGTCATGGCGGTGCTGTTGAACAGGCTCGACAGCACACCAATCACCAGCCCTGCAGGCAGCACAACAACGACCGCGGCCAGCGACAGCAAAAGCATTTGCCCGATGAAACGGAACTCGACAGCGCCGACGCGAAAGTGCAGCGGTCCGGGCCGCTCGTTCAACAGACCGAACCGGTGCCAGGCGACCGAAATGGAAGCGGACGATAACAAGGCAATCACCATGGTCGTTACCAGCAGCAGGACCGTCGTTCCGGAAATATCTTCAGGCGCGGTCGCCTCATCGATCTGCGCGCCATTCGCCAGAATGAAGAGAGACAGCACAAACTGCAGGAGAAACCAGCCACCACAAACCTTGAACACGGTTTCCAGATTGCCAAAGACAATGGAAACAGAGTCCGACAGCAACCGTTTCAACATGCAGCACCTTCCACAACAAGACGGCCGACGGTTAGGGCCGGCCCATGCAAGCTCATAGCGGGCTGAAAACCATGTGGCAACGTCCGCGAGCCTGAAGATCGACCTGCCTTTGCCGCGGCTCTGCCATTGCCCTTTTTTGCCGCACGCCCTAATCATGCGCTGGAAAGTCGGCCCCAGTTCCCTCATATGAGGGGCAAACGCTCAAAACCCGTTGGTTCCTGTGATGATCGATGATTTCGCGAAAGCCCTGCCCCGCCGCTCCTCCGTCGGTGTGAAGGTCGGCAATGTGATGGTTGGCGGCGATGCACCCATCGTGGTGCAATCCATGACCAATACAGACACGGCGGATGCCGATGCGACCGTCGCACAGGTGGCCGCGCTCGCCCGTGCCGGCTCCGAAATCGTCCGCATCACCGTGGACCGCGCGGAAGCGGCCGCCCAGGTGCCGCGGATCAAGGAACGGCTGGAGCGGATCGGCATCACGGTGCCGCTCGTCGGCGACTTCCACTACATCGGCCACAAGCTGCTGACCGACTATCCCGATTGCGCCGCCGCGCTCGACAAGTATCGCATCAACCCGGGCAACGTCGGCTTCAAGGCCAAGCGCGACACGCAGTTCTCGCAGATCATCGACATCGCACAGAAGCACGACAAGGCGGTCCGGATCGGCGTCAACTGGGGCTCACTCGATCAGGAGCTTCTGACGAAGCTGATGGACGAGAATGCCGAAAGTGCAAATCCGGTTTCAGCAGCGGCCGTCATGCGCGAAGCGATTATCCAGTCCGGGCTTCTGTCCGCCGAGCGCGCCGAAGGCCTCGGCATGGGCCGTGACAAGATCATTCTCTCGGCCAAGGTCAGCCAGGTGCAGGACCTGATCGCCGTTTATGCCGATCTCGCCCGTCGCTGCGACTATGCCCTGCATCTCGGCCTCACCGAAGCCGGCATGGGCACCAAGGGCATCGTTTCGTCCGCCGCTTCCATGGGCATTCTCCTGCAGCAGGGCATTGGCGACACCATCCGCGTGTCGCTGACACCGGAACCGGGCGGCGACCGCACCCGCGAGGTGCAGGTAGCTCAGGAGCTTTTGCAGGTGATGGGTTTCCGCGCCTTCGTGCCGGTGGTGGCCGCCTGCCCGGGCTGTGGCCGCACCACTTCCACGGTTTTCCAGGAACTGGCCCAGGACATTCAGGACCACATCCGCGTGTCCATGCCCAAGTGGCGTGAACAATATCCGGGCGTTGAAAGCCTCAACGTGGCCGTGATGGGCTGCATCGTCAACGGCCCGGGCGAATCCAAGCATGCCGACATCGGCATTTCCCTGCCCGGCACCGGCGAAACACCGTCGGCCCCTGTCTTCATCGATGGCGAGAAGGTCATGACCCTGCGAGGTCCCGGCATTGCCGACGAGTTCAAGCAGATGGTTCTGGACTATATCGAAAAGCGCTACGGCACCGGCAGCAAGTCGTCTTCCGACGCTGCCTGACCCCGGAAGGAACACCATCCCATGATGCAGCCGGGCGCCCCCGAGCCACAGAAAAAGCCGGTTCTGGTGATCACCTCCCAGGTAGTCCGTGGCGGTATCAGCGGTCGCGGTCTGACCTTCGCGCTGGAACGGATCGGCCACGATGTCTGGTTTCTGCCGACCATCCTGCTGCCCTGGCATCCGGGACAGGGCAAGGGCACTCGCATCGTCGCCCCTGCAGCAGACTTCACTGCCATTGTTGAGGATCTTGCCGCGTCCCCGAAACTGGCAGAAGTCGGCGCGGTGATTTCCGGCTATCTCGGCAATCCGGAACAGGCGGCTGCCATCGCGTCACTTGTGAAGGCCGTCAAGACCCACAATCCGGATGCGCCATACCTGTGCGATCCGGTCATGGGCGACCAGCACGACGGCAGCGGCAACCTTTATGTGCCCACGGCAACGGCCGAGGCAATCCGAGACCAGCTGGTGCCCCTGGCCGATGTCGTCACGCCCAATGCCTTTGAACTCGGCTGGCTGACGGGCCGCGAGATCGACAGCGAAATGCAGGCTCTCGCTGCCGCCCGGGTTCTCGGCAACGAGCGCGTGATGGTGACCTCTTCGCCAGCCTTGCGCCGCAATGCCATTGCCAACCTTCTGGCAGGCCCGCGCGGCGCCGTTGCAGCCGAGCATGCTTCCATCGCCAATCCACCGCACGGCACCGGAGACCTGATCGCAGGCCTGTTCCTGGCCAACCTTCTGGCCGGACAAAACGACGAGGAAGCGTTGAAACGTGCGTCGGCCTCCGTTTTTGAGCTGGTTGCCCGCAGCGTGCGCAAGGGCGCGGACGAATTGCTGTTCGCCGAGGAGCAGAACTCCGTGGTGAAGGCAATGGCCCTCGTCACCTCGCGCCGGGTTCTGGAAGCAAAGGCCCGTGCCTGACGGGGCAGGCACAAGGGTTGCCGGCGTCGACGGCTGCAAGGCCGGCTGGATTGCGGTCATCCGCAATCTGGAAGACCCCGCCGATCTGGATCTGATCGTCTTTCCGACCTTCGCGGATATTGTCGGACACACCCCGCATCTTGCCATTGTCGCTGTCGACATGCCCATCGGCTTGCCAGACCGCATCGGCCCTGGCGGTCGCGGCCCGGAAAAGGCTGCTCGCAAGCACCTTGGCATGCGCCAATCCTCGGTGTTTACCGTACCCGCCCGCCCCGCTGTTTATGAAGACGACTACCTGAAGGCCTGCAACACGGCACTCGCCACGTCCGAACCGCCTAAAAAAGTCTCCAAGCAGTGTTTCTTCCTGTTCCCGAAAATACAGGAAATCGACGCCCTGATGACACCGGAGCTGGAGACACGCGTCCACGAGGTTCACCCGGAACTTGCCTTCTGGCGCCTCAACGGCGGCGCGGAAATGAGCCTGCCCAAAAAGGTCAAGAGCCGCGCCAACCCGCACGGCCTTGACCAGCGGCGGGACCTTCTCGTCTCCAAGGGGTTGCCCGGAGAGTTCCTCGACCAGAGGCCACCGCGCGGCTGCGGCCGCGACGACCTTCTGGATGCCGCCGCCAACAGCCTGATTGCCGAGCGGATCTTTCGGGGAGAAGCGGAACCGTTTCCGAAGGACTTCCGCCGTGATGAGCGCGGCCTGAGGATGGCAATCTGGGCCTAAAGCGCCCGCGTTGTCGATTTTCCTGCTTTTCCTGAAAATCCTTCAAGGCATGCCTCACCCTTCCCTTTTCGCCAAAACCTGCTAAAACGCGCGCCGTTCCCCAAAAGGGAACCACCGGTCGCAGCCTACCCGGTGCCAGCGAAAACAAGGGACCACATCGTTGAAAACACTTGTCATCTGTTCCGGCGGAATGGATTCCGTCACCCTTGCGCACAAGGTTGCGCGGGAACACGAGCTGATCGGCCTCGTATCTTTCGACTATGGCCAGCGCCACAAGAAGGAGCTGGACTACGCGAAGGCCTGTGCCGATGAGCTGAACACCGAGCATATCCTGATCGACATTTCCAATATCGGCCGCCAGCTGACCGGCTCGGCGCTGACCGACGATCTGGACGTGCCGGACGGGCATTATGCCGAGGAAACCATGAAGATCACCGTTGTACCGAACCGCAACGCGATCATGCTTTCCATTGCCTTCGGCATTGCCAGCGCGCGCGGTGCCGAAGCGGTCGCGACCGCCGTTCATGGCGGCGACCACTTCATCTATCCGGACTGCCGTCCGGCCTTCACCGAAAGCTTCGAGACCATGCAGCGCCACGCGCTGGAAGGCATGGGCGAGATCAGCCTATTCACGCCTTACGTCCACACCTCCAAGGCGGACATCGCCGCCGAAGGACTGAGGCTTGGCGTCGACTATCGCAAGACCTGGTCCTGCTACAAGGGCGGCGAGGTTCACTGCGGGCGCTGCGGCACCTGCGTGGAACGGCGCGAAGCCTTTCACCTTGCCGGCGGCATCGACCCGACGGTCTACGCAGACGAAGCGTTCTGGAAGGAGGCGTGCAATGTTTAGGATCACCAAGGAATTCCACTTCTCCGCCAGCCACCAGATCCTTGGCCTGGGAGAAGACCACCCCTGCGCCCGCCTGCATGGCCACAACTATGTGGTCGAGGTGGAGCTGATGTCGGAAGAGCTGAACGGCATCGGCTTCGTGCGCGATTACCGCGAACTTTCCGAATTCAAGCGCTTCATCGACGACACGCTCGACCACCGGCACCTGAATGACGTGCTGGGCGATGATTGCGTGACCGCCGAGACCATGGCGCGCTATTTCTACAACTGGTGCCGCCAGCGCTGGCCGGAAACCTCGGCCGTTCGCGTGAAGGAAACGCCGAAGACCTGCGCCGAATTCCGACCCCTCTTCTATCCGGGGGCGCGTGCGGCATGAGTATCGAACAGATCCGGGTCAGCGAAATATTTGGCCCCACCATTCAGGGCGAAGGCGCCCTGATTGGCCAACCCACCGTGTTCGTGCGCACTGGCGGCTGCGATTACCGCTGCTCCTGGTGCGACACGCTGCATGCGGTCGACAGCGCTCATCGGGACGAATGGTGTCCGATGACGCCGGAAGCCATCCTGATGCAGGTGGAGATCCTGTCCGGCGGCAATCCGCTGACAGTGTCGCTTTCCGGTGGCAATCCGGCGATCCAGCCGCTGGGTGGCCTGATCGAGCTCGGCCGGAAAGAGGGTTACCGTTTCGCGCTGGAAACACAGGGCAGCCTCGCCAAGGACTGGTTTGCCGATCTCGACGTCCTGACGCTGAGCCCGAAACCGCCGTCCTCGGGCATGGTCACCGACTGGCAGCGCCTGGCGGAATGCGTCGAGGCCGCAGGGCCTGAGACGCAGACAGTCCTGAAGGTCGTCGTCTTCGACGAGGCGGACTATGCCTTCGCACGGGACGTCTCAGACCGTTATCCGCACCTCAGCTGCTTCCTGCAGCCGGGCAACCACACCCCGCCGGCGGCAGCCGACACCGATGCCACCATCGACATGGCCGGCATCATGGAGCGCATGCGCTGGCTTGTGGACCGGGTTACCTCCGACAGATGGTATGCAGCCACCGTCCTGCCGCAGCTTCACACGATGATCTGGGGCAATTTGCGCGGGGTTTAGGAACCGGCCTTTCCGGCGTCATCCCGGCCGAGCGTAGCGCGAGCCGGGACCGGGAAGCCAACGGTGTCGCGAGCAGAATCGACAGGCCTTCGCCTCTCCGATCCCGGATCTTCGTCCGGGATGACGACGGAGAGGAAGCTTTTCAAAACCGCTCCCTCATCCTGAGGAGAGACGCTCCAGCGGCGGCTCGAAGGATGGGCGGCACGCACAGAACAAGCGGCCCATCCTTCGAGACGGACCTGACGGTCCTCCTCAGGATGAGGACGCAGGGAAGCGAAAACCCAAATTCTGGGTCTTTGCGAGTTCATTCAAGAACACGGAGCCCATCCACCGACAGCGCAAAAGCGTGTCCCCGGAACGGGCTCAAAATCAGGAGACAGTCATGTCCGACAAGAGCATCTACGAGAACCTGATCCAGCTCGGGTCTTCCACCGAACTTCCTGACGATCCCGACAAGGCGGTTCTGGAAAAAGTGCCGAACCCGCAGGCTGGCACGGGCTACATGGTCCGCTTCGTCGCCCCGGAATTCACTTCGCTCTGCCCGATCACCGGTGCGCCGGACTTCGCTCATCTGGTGATCGACTATGTGCCGCGTGATTTCCTGGTCGAGAGCAAGTCGCTGAAACTGTTCCTCGGCTCCTTCCGTAACCACGGCGCCTTCCACGAGGACTGCACGGTTTCCATCGGCAAGCGCCTGGTCGACCTGCTCGATCCGGAGTGGCTTCGCATCGGCGGCTATTGGTACCCGCGCGGCGGCATCCCGATCGACGTCTTCTACCAGACCGGCCCCGCTCCGGACGGCGTCTGGATCCCCGACCAGGGCGTTGCCCCCTATCGCGGACGCGGCTAAGGCAAGCTCGGCTGCCTGCGCGGATACGACGATCCCGAGGTCCGGGCAGGAATTCGGAACCATCGATCAACGCCAGGACTCGCTGCACCCTGAACGATTTACCTACTCCGGCACCGGCAGGTTCAGGCCAGGGGCTTTTTCGATCACCTGGGTGGTGACCATCTCGAAAGACGGGGCCTTGCTGTCGTAGATCGCCTTGACGATGAAATCGTCACTGCGGCGGACATAGTAGGTATAGCGGTTTTCCGTGACCATGCCCTGGCTGACGGTGATATCCGCGGCCACCACCTCCACGGCCTCGCCCTCCAGCTCTTCCTCGCTGCAGGCCGCGTTGCGGATAGTGGCTGCGTTCGTTTCCTTGTCGACACGTGCCTGATCCGCGTTCTGGCCGGTATCCATCTCGCGGATCTTTTCCCAGGTCGACCCCTGGTCTGCGGATTGGTAGAGCACGTTGCCGTAGCCAAGCACCCAGGGGCCTTCCGGTGAGGTCGGCACGGTCAGATAGTGATCTTGCGACAGGTAGAAAAAGTCATTGGTGGTTGGCGGCGCGCCCTTGAAGGCGGTGGTCACCTGGGTCTTGGTCGGCGTCGTCTGATCGAGTTGCAGATAGAGTTCCGTGAAACGATCCTGACACGGGTCAGCCAGAGCGCTCTGCATAGAGCTGGCAAGAAGAAATAGAACTGCGGGCACGCGGTATTTCATGAAAGCCCCCATGGAAATGAATTTAAGAAATCGGCCAAATTCACCGGCCATTCCCATGGAACACTTTTTCCTGCCGCCAAACAATCATCTCGTTGGCTTCAACGTCCCGTCCTGACCCGCAAATGCAGCAGGGCCGCCCGATCGGTATCGATCGGGCGGCCCCAGATTGCGTCTGTGTTCCGAATGAACGCAGCTTGCTCTTAGAAATGAACCGACCGTGCGTCGAGCGGCTTCTGGTTCGGCGGAGCGAACTTGGTCAGATCGATCCCTTCGACAGCTGCCTTGTACTCGTCGAGGCTCGGCGTCCGGCCGAGGATGGCCGACAGAACCACGACCGGCGTCGAGGCCAGCAGGGATTCGCCCTTTTTCTCGGAAGAATCTTCCACGACGCGGCCCTTGAAGAGACGCGTGGAGGTTGCCAGAACCGTGTCGCCCTTGGCGGCCTTTTCCTGGTTGCCCATGCAAAGGTTACAGCCAGGACGCTCAAGGTAGAGAATGTTCTCGTATTCGGTGCGGGCGGTGTTCTTCGGCGAGTTGTCGTCGAATTCGAAACCGGAGTATTTCTGCAGAATGCTCCAGTCGCCTTCTTCCTTCAGCTCGTCGATGATGTTGTAGGTCGGTGCAGCCACCACGAGCGGTGCCTTGAACTCGACTTTCTCGTTGGTCTTTTCGAGGTTCTTGAGCATCTGGGCGACGATCTTCATGTCGCCCTTGTGCACCATGCACGAACCGACGAAACCCAGATCGACCTTCTTCTCGCCGCGGTAATAGGAAACCGGGCGGATCGTGTCGTGGGTGTAACGCTTGGAGACATCCTCGTTGTTCACGTCCGGGTCGGCGATCATCGGTTCGTCGATCAGGTCCAGATCCACCACGACTTCCGCGAAATACTTCGCGCTGTCGTCCGGCGTCAGGGCCGGCTTCTCGCCGGAGCGGATTTCGGCAATGCGCTTGTCGGCCTTGTCGATCAGGCCCTGCAGTACCTTGTTGGCGTTGTCCATGCCCTTGTCGATCATGATCTGGATACGGCTCTTGGCAATTTCCAGGGATTCGATCAGGGTGTCGTCGTTGGAGATGCAGATGGAGGCCTTGGCCTTCATTTCCGCGGTCCAGTCGGTGAAGGTGAACGCCTGGTCGGCCAGCAGCGTACCGATGTGCACTTCGATGATGCGGCCCTGGAAGACGTTGTCGCCGAACTGCTTCAGCATCTGCGCCTGGGTGGCATGAACGACGTCACGGAAGTCCATGTGATCCTTCATGGTGCCCTTGAAGGTCACTTTCACCGATTCCGGGATCGGCATGGTTGCTTCGCCCGTGGCCAGTGCCAGCGCGACCGTGCCCGAATCCGCGCCGAAGGCAACGCCCTTGGACATGCGGGTGTGGCTGTCGCCGCCGATGATGATCGCCCAGTCATCGACGGTAATGTCGTTCAGCACCTTGTGGATCACGTCCGTCAGCGGGTGATAGACGTCCTTGGGATCGCGTGCGGTGATGAGGCCGAACTTGTTCATGAAGTTCATCAGCTTCGGAATGTTGGCCTGTGCCTTCAGATCCCAGACCGAAGCCGTGTGACAGCCGGACTGGTAGGCGCCGTCGACGGTCGGTGCGATCACCGTTGCCGCCATGGCTTCCAGTTCCTGGGAAGTCATCAGGCCGGTCGTGTCCTGCGAGCCGACGATGTTGACCTTCACACGAACGTCGGAACCGGCATGCAGCACCTTACCTTCCGCAACGCCGACAGCGTTCCGGTTGAAGATCTTCTCGACAGCCGTCAGGCCCTGGCCTTCGTGCGACACTTCCTTGTTGGGTGCGAACACTGGCGGCATCTCGATGCCGAGGGTTTCTGCGGCAAAGCTCTGCAGCTTCTTGCCGAAGACGATGGCGTAGGAACCACCGGCCTTCATGAACTCGACCTTCTGCGGGGTCAGCGCGGAAGCGACATCGGTCAGTTCTTCGTCACCGGCGTCGTTGTAGAGCTTCTTGGTCTTGGTGTTGATGGTCAGCACCGTGCCGGTCTCGACGGAATATTTCTGTTCCAGAACCGGGCTGTCGTCATTGTTCAGGATCGGCTTACCGTTCTCGTCCAGCTTCTTGACCCAGTTCTTCAGGTCAATGCCGATGCCGCCGGTGACACCGACGGTGGTCAGGAAGATCGGTGAAATGCCGTTGGTGCCGGCAACGACCGGGGCAATGTTCACGAACGGAACATAGGGGCTGGCCTGCTTGCCGGTCCACAGGGCGACGTTGTTGACGCCGGACATGCGGGACGACCCCACACCCATGGTGCCCTTTTCGGCAATCAGCATGACGCGCTTGCCCGGATGCTGCAGCTTGAGCGCCTCGATTTCCTTCTGGGCCGCTTCGGAGATCATGCACTTGCCGTGCAGCTCGCGGTCGGAACGCGAATGCGCCTGGTTGCCGGGGGACAGAAGGTCGGTGGAAATGTCGCCTTCGGCGGCGACATAGGTGACGACCTTGATTTCCTCGTCGATGTCCGGAAGCTTGGTGAAGAACTCGGCCTGAGCGTAGCTTTCCAGAATGTCCTTGGCGATTTCGTTGCCGGCCTCATAGGCGGCCTTCAACCGGTCCGTATCGGCGTCGTAGAGGAAAACCTGCGTCTTCAGGACTTCAGCCGCGTCCCTGGCGATCTGGGCATCGTCGCCAAGAGCCAGGTCCAGCAGAACCTCGACGGAAGGGCCGCCCTTCATGTGGGACAGGAGTTCGAAGGCAAACGCCGGGGTGATCTCATCAACAACAGACGTGCCGAGGATGATTTCCTTCAGGAACTTCGCCTTCGCGCCGGCAGCGCTCGTGGTGCCTGGCAGCGTGTTGTAGATGAAGAACTTGAGCGACTCTTGCCGGTGCTGGTTACCGGTATCCTTGATCTGCGCGACGATCTCTTCAACGAGAGCAGCGTCTTCGATGGGCTTGGGATGCAGACCCTGGCCTTTGCGCGTTTCGATCTCTTTCAGGTAGTCTTCATACAAGCTCATGATGATCCCGGCGTCCTGGTGTTGTTTGAAGCCTGGCTTCCGGATCGCCGTGAGGTCTGGCGGGCCGGGACAGGCTAGCTGAGCGGCGTTTTAATTCAGTATACAATGGTATGCAATATCTTCCCATCCAATAAATGATGTCTATATACCGGTTGGCGCATCTGCATGCACCCAAGATCGCATTTTCGAATTTCCGAAGGTGTTTTCTGGCTTCAATTTCCGGACGACGCCGTTTCAAGAGGCTGAAACTTCAACCGAAGTCTCGACAACGGCGGCGGCGTCGTGTCTGGTGGTCGTAGCCAAAGATTGCTATAGGTGCGGCGCATCAATTTGCGGCGGCGACTGAGGGAGAGGCTCTCATCGTATCCGCGCGGAAGGATGCCGGATGACAGAGCGCTGCAGCTCTGTTTCCGGAGCCTTGAGAGAGTATGCCAGGCACCGGTGCACACGCGGCCCGGGCCTTTTGGACAATAAAGGAGATCGCACGTCGTGACCCAGTCCCTCGACAGCTTCAAGTGTAAGAAAACACTGACCGCCGGCGGCAAGACCTACACCTATTTTTCCATTCCCGAAGCGGAGAAGAACGGCCTCGAAGGCGTTTCCAGGCTACCGTTCTCGCTGAAGGTGGTGCTTGAGAACCTGCTGCGCTTCGAAGACGGCCGCACGGTGACCAAGGCAGATATCCTTGCCTGCGCCGAATGGCTGAAGACCCGCAAGTCTGATCACGAGATCTCCTATCGCCCGGCCCGCGTGCTGATGCAGGACTTCACCGGTGTTCCGGCCGTGGTCGACCTTGCCGCCATGCGCGATGCTGCCGTGAAGCTCGGCGGCGACCCGGAGAAGGTCAACCCGCTGGTTCCGGTCGACCTTGTCATCGACCACTCGGTGATGATCGACTATTTCGGCACCAAGGACGCCTTCAGGCAGAACGTCGAACTTGAATACGAGCGCAACCGCGAGCGCTACGAGTTCCTACGCTGGGGCCAGTCCGCCTTCAACAATTTCCGTGCCGTGCCCCCGGGAACCGGCATCTGCCACCAGGTGAACCTGGAGTACCTGGCCCAGACCGTCTGGACCAGGGACGAGGACGGTGAAACCGTCGCCTATCCCGACACGCTGGTCGGCACCGACAGCCACACCACCATGGTCAACGGCCTGGCGGTTCTGGGCTGGGGCGTCGGCGGCATCGAGGCGGAAGCCGCCATGCTCGGCCAGCCGATCTCCATGCTGATCCCGGAAGTCGTCGGCTTCAAGCTGACCGGCAAGCTGAACGAGGGCATCACCGCGACCGACCTCGTGCTGCGCGTCGTGGAAATGCTGCGCCAGAAGGGCGTCGTCGGCAAATTCGTCGAGTTCTATGGCCCCGGCCTCGACAACCTGTCGCTGGAAGATGCGGCCACCATCGCCAATATGGCGCCGGAGTACGGCGCGACCTGCGGCTTCTTCCCGGTCGACAAGGAAACCCTGAAGTACCTGGAAGCCACCGGCCGCGACAAGGACCGCGTCGCCCTGGTTGCCGAATACTCCAAGGCACAGGGCATGTACCGCTCCGGCGGCGAGGAGCCGGTCTTCACCGACACGCTGGAACTCGACATTTCCACCGTCGTTCCGTCGATTTCCGGACCGAAGCGCCCGCAGGATCGTATCAATCTTGCCGATGCCGCAGCCGGTTTCGCCAAGACCATGACGGACGAATTCAAGAAGGCAGGCGAGTTGTCCAAGCGCGTTGCCGTTGAAGGCAAGGACTACGACATCGGCAACGGCGACGTTGTGATCGCCGCCATCACGTCCTGCACCAACACCTCCAACCCGTCCGTTCTGATCGGTGCCGGCCTCGTGGCCCGCAACGCGCTGAAGAAGGGCCTGAAGGTGAAGCCATGGGTGAAAACCTCCCTGGCCCCCGGATCCCAGGTGGTGACCGACTACCTCGAAAAGGCCGGCGTTCAGGACGATCTCGACGCGCTCGGCTTCACGCTGGCCGGCTACGGCTGCACCACCTGTATCGGCAACTCCGGTCCGCTGGACCCGGCGATCTCCAAGGCGGTCAACGACAACGACCTGATTGCCTGCTCGGTGCTGTCCGGCAACCGCAACTTCGAAGGTCGCGTCAATCCGGACGTGCGCGCCAACTACCTGGCCTCGCCGCCGCTGGTGGTCGCCTATGCCCTTGCAGGCAACCTGAACATCAACATCACCGAGGATCCTCTCGGCGAGGATCAGGACGGCAACCCGGTCTACCTGAAGGACATCTGGCCAACCACGGAAGAGATCACCGACCTCATCCGCGCCTCGATCAACGAGGAGATGTTCCGCACCCGCTATTCCGACGTCTTCAAGGGCGACGAGCACTGGCAGGGCATCAAGGTGGAAGGCGGCCTGACCTACTCCTGGCCGGTGTCCTCGACCTACGTCCAGAACCCGCCCTACTTCGAAGGCATGACCATGGAGCCGAAGCCGCTTCAGGACATCGAGAATGCGGCGGTCATGGGCCTGTTCCTGGATTCGATCACCACCGACCACATTTCACCGGCCGGCTCGATCAAGCTGGACAGCCCGGCAGGCAAATACCTGTCCGAGCACCAGGTCGCCCAGAAGGACTTCAACTCCTATGGCTCGCGCCGCGGCAACCATGAAGTCATGATGCGCGGCACCTTCGCCAACATCCGCATCAAGAACCAGATGGTTCCGGGTGTCGAAGGCGGCGTCACCATGAAGGACGGCAAGAAGGAATGGATCTACGACGCCTGCATGGAATACAAGGAAGCAGGTGTTCCGCTGGTCATCTTCGCCGGCAAGGAATACGGCACGGGCTCGTCCCGTGACTGGGCCGCGAAGGGCACCAACCTCCTCGGCGTGCGTGCGGTCATCGCGCAGTCCTTCGAGCGTATCCACCGTTCCAACCTGGTCGGCATGGGCGTCATCCCGCTCACCTTCAAGGAAGGCGAAAGCTGGCAGTCGCACAACATCACCGGCAAGGAACGCGTGACCATCAAGGGCATCGCCGACATCCAGCCACGCCAGATGATGGACGTCGAAGTCACCTATGAGGACGGCACCACCAAGACCATCGAGTGCCTGTGCCGTGTCGATACGCTGGACGAGCTGGAATACATCAAGGCCGGCGGCATTCTGCACTATGTGCTCAGGAACCTCGTGACGAGCTGAGGGCCGGCTTTTCAAGTCAAGTGAGATCGAAGCGGGCCCTGAGGGGCCCGTTTTTTTGATACCCCCCAGCGAGTCATTCCGGACAAGTGCAGCGAAGCTGCGCGCTGATCCGGAACCCAGCGCATGCTTCGCGCCGCAGGCGCGTCTTTTTTAAGTGTCGGATGCTTGTTCGAGTTTGTGCTCGCTTTCGCTCACGCTGACACGCTGGATTCCGGATCGGGCCATGCAGCTACGCTGCAGACCGCCCGGAATGACCAGCCGAGAGTTAGTCGTCTGGCCGCGGACCCTGCAGGGCGCTTTTGTTATTTGCCACTGGTGGAAAAGTCCGTCAGGCTCAACCTCAGGCAGTTCCGGAGGTTTCCTCATGCCAGATACCAAACCACCGCATCTCTCCCATATCGCTCCGGTCTTTCCGGTTTCCGACCTGAAGGCCGCCCTCGCCTATTACCGGAACAGGCTCCTGTTCGAGAGCCGGTTCGAATGGGCGGATACGGAGGCCGAGCCCGTCCGCTATGCCATTTTGTGCCGGGACCATGTCGAATTGCATCTGTCGGCCGGGCCCGGACGGCATCCGGCGACGGCCTATTGCTTCGTGGCCGGGATCGACGGCTATTACACCTCGGTGACAGAAGCGGGCGCCGATATCGCCGAGGCGATCACCGACCGGCCCTGGGACATGCGCGAATTCGGCGCAAGGGACCCGGACGGGAACATGCTCTATTTCGGCGAGCATCTGGAGCGGATCGGGCAGTGAATGCCCTGGGTAAAAACGGGGAGCGTGATCCGAACGGAACCCTGGCAGCAGCTGTCGGTTGCGAAGCTCAGACCGAGCCGCTAATAAACCCGTCATGCGCCGATTTTTGATCGTCTGTTTTTTATTGATCCTTTCAGGGACGTTGCTCCCCTCATATGCACAAGAAGCCGTTCAGGAACCGCTTGAAATCGGCGACTCGGGCACGGAGTACCTGCGCGCAATCCGTTTACGCGGGATCGATACGGACGTGGCCTATTTCGACCCCTCCGCACCGCCACCCAAACTGGACACCACCCAGGAGCCGCCGAAACCTGCGGCGGATCAGGCAGACCCGACCATCGACAACCGCTGGATTCCGGGCCTTATCGTAGGCGGCATCCTTGTTGCCGTTGCCTATTTCTTCCTGCGGTTCGGTGGACGGTTCACGGTGTCGCTAGGCCGTGAGGCCGGCAATCCCGACAGCACCCGCCCCCGAATCCGCGGACAGGCCCCGATCTGGGCGGAAAAGCTCGCCCCGCTTGACGAGATCCTGCGCATGGAAGACCGGCAGAGGGCCCTTGTGCTGCTGACGCAAAAGGTGCTGGCCACCGCCATTGCAGCCAACGGCATCCTGATGCAGCGCAGCTGGACGGCACGCGACGCCTTGCGCCAGTTGCCCGAAAGCCAGGCGAGGGAACTGCTGCGCAAGCTTGTGACCATGGCCGAACGAGTGCAATTCGGCGGCAGGAACGTCAGCGAAGAAGAGTTCAACGACCACGTTGCGAACTGTCGCTACCTGCTGGGTCCGGAGGCGGCATGAGCGAGAGCGCTGCAAATACGCGGCCGAAGGGCCCGAGCCTTGAAACCGCCGTCATCGCACTGATCTGCGTCGCGGTTCTGATTGCCGGCTGGTACATCCTGTCCCAGCGCCAGCAGGTCTTACGCCGCTCGCCCGCCGGGCTGGACGGCCTGCAGGTCTGGCTGGCGACAAATGGGGCCAGTGCGCAGAATTTTGCCGGCGGCTGGCTGATGGACCAGACAGCGGTCGGCCTGCTTGTGGTACCGCTTTACGATACGCTGCCGGACAGCGAACGCAGCAGCCCCCGTACCAAGGAAGAACTGCTGCTGCAGCAGGACGAATACGATCTGGCGACCGCCGTCGTCCTGGAAAAGGCCGAGCGCGTTCCAACCCTGCTTGTGCTGCCGAAATGGCGCAGCGGGATGCGCCTGACCGGCCTTGCCCACCCTTTCCTGAAGGTTGAGGCGGACCGTCTTCAGACAATCGTCAACAAGGTGACCGGCACCAGCGGCACGAAAATTGCCGCCGCAAGTCGGCCCTTCTCCGACTTCCGGTACCAGTCACAGCAAGGCGAGCCCTTGCGGGCGGAGATCTACGCCGCCCAGACCTTCGCCAACGAGGCCTGCCGCCCGATCGTCGGTGACACCGGCGCAATGCTGCTGGCCGATTGCCCGCTCGCCGATGCCGGTGACGGCGAACAGGAGCGCATTCTGGTGCTGTCCGATCCGGACCTGATCAACAACCATGGCCTGCGATTGGGCGACAATGCCGGCATTGCCCTCGATGTCCTGACCGAAAAGGCCGGCAGCCGGAATATCGTCATCGACTACAGCCGCTCTTCCTGGCTGCGCGATCCCGTGAGCGAACCCAAGCGCGAGCGCACCTGGGAAGATCTGCTGCGTTTCTTCGGACCGCCCTTCCTGACCCTGTGGCTCGGCACAGCACTGTTGCTGGGGCTGGCGCTCTGGCGCAGCTTCATCCGCTACGGACCCATCCGCGACGAAGAGGCGGGACCTGGCGCCGGCAAGGATCTGGCGGTCCAGGCGCGCGCAAGGCTTATGCGGCTTTCCGGGCAGGATGGCGCTCTCATTCGCGAATATGCGACCGCCCGTATTTCGGCGACGGCCTCTGCCCTGTTCGGTCCGGCCCATGCCCGCCACTATGCCGGGGAAGACGCCTTCCTGACCTACACCGAACGCCGGCATCCGGCCCTTGCACCGCGCCTGCGCGCGATCCTGGCCGACATACGAAAACTGCCTGCCCGGCTTCCGGCCACGGAAGCCATCCAGCAAATCGACCAATTGGAACAGGTATTGGAGCAAATAACCCATGACGCTTGAAGCGCTGCGCGAACGGACCGATGCCTTGCGGACGGAGATCGGCCGAACCGTACTCGGTCAGGACGACATCATCGACCTGTTGCTGATCGCCTTGTTTGCCCGCGGCCACGTGCTGCTGGAAGGCCCTCCCGGCACCGCCAAGACGCTGCTTGCCCGCAGTTTCTCGGCGGCTCTGGCACTCGATTTCGGCCGTATCCAGTTCACGCCGGACCTGATGCCCGGCGACGTGCTCGGCACCTCGATCTTCGATTTCCGCACCAACGCCTTCGTGCTGACCAAGGGACCCGTATTCTCGCAGGTGCTGCTGGCCGACGAAATCAACCGCGCCCCGCCCAAGACCCAGGCCGCCCTGCTGCAGGCCATGAGCGAACGCATGGTCAGCATTGACGGCACGGATCATTCCCTCGGACGGGAATTCATTGTCGTGGCAACGCAGAACCCCATCGAGCAGCAGGGCACCTATCCCCTGCCGGAAGCCCAGCTCGACCGGTTCCTGTTCAAGCTGGTGATCGACTTCCCGCCCGAAGACATCGAAATGGCGATCCTGCGCCAGCACGCGGACAAGCCGCTGGAAGCCGGCATGGAAACCGCCACGCTGTCCAAGGTGCTCGATTCAACCACCCTTGAAGAAACAAGGGCGCTGGTCGACAGCATCATCCTGAAGGATGACATCCTCGCCTATATCCTGCGCCTGATCCGCGCGACCCGCCAAAGTTCCGAGATCGCCTTCGGTGCCTCGACCCGCGCGGCCGACGCGCTGGCAAGTGCGGCACGGGCAACGGCAGCGCTCAACGGACGCGATTACGCCATTCCCGACGACGTCAAGCGTCTTTTCGTGCCGGCCCTCCGCCACAGGATCGTTCTCGGCCCGGCGGCGGAAATCGAAGGCCGCAGCCCGGCGCAGGTCCTGGAAAACATCCTCAACCAGATCGAGGCCCCCCGCTGATCCGGCCGTCCAAACGACTGCTCGCCTTTGGCGCATTGGCTCTGGCCATCTCGGTGATCACGGTTGTCACCGGGGGTGCTGCGCGTGAAATCGGCGCGGTTCCCTGGATCGTGCTCGTGCTTCTGGTCGTCATCGACATGGCCATGTCACTCCGGCGACCGCAAAACCTGACGTTCGAGGCTCCGGCGGAGGTATTTGTCGGCGAGACGGCAAAGCTTCAACTGGAACTTGCCCAGGCGCCCTTGGCCCTGCGAGCGAAACTGGACTGGCCGGAAGGCCTCGGCGGCGACGCGGAATTCGCGTTTGCCCCTGCGGCGGACGGCAGCTCGCGGGCGGAGGTTGCCTGCCGGGCGATCCGGCGCGGCGTCTGGCGCGTGGACCATCTCTGGCTATCCTGGCACTCGCGCCTCAAATTGCTGGAGTTCGTGCCGAAACTGGCCGTCGGGGCAGAAATCCGCGTGGTCCCGAACATCCGCATGGTCCAGTCCGGGCAGATCACCACCACCGTTCTGTCGACGCTTTACGGCGTGAAGGAAAACCGCGCTGTCGGTGAAGGATCGGAATTCCAGCAACTGCGGGATTTCGTCCAGGGCATGGACATCAAGACGATCGACTGGAAGCGGTCGGCCCGACGGCGTTCCCTTGTCGCCAAGGAATTGCGCGCCGAGCGAAATCACCATGTCATTGTCGCACTCGACAACGGCTATCTGATGCGCGAGGAGATCGGCGGCCTGCCGAAGATCGACCACGCCGTGACCGCAGCGCTGGCGACCGCCTGGGCGGCTGCCATTGGCGGCGATCTGGTCGGCTATTATTCCTACGACGTCAAACCGCGCACCTTTTCCGCACCCGCTCCGGGCAGGACGGCGTTTGCACGGCTGCGCAGCTGGACGGCGGAGCTTTCCTATGTCAGCCGCGAAACCAACCACACCCTCGCGCTCACCGAGTTGAACGCCCGGACGCCCAAACGCAGCCTGCTGATCATCTTCACTGATTTCGTCGACACCACATCGGCCGAATTGCTGGTGGAGAACATCGGCATCCTGGCCAAGCGGCACCTGCTGATCTTCGTCGCAATCCGCGATCCCGACCTTGAGAAGCTGGTGGAAACGCCACCGGGAGATCTCGATGGCGCGGCCACGCTTGTTGCCGCCAACCAGGCACTCAATGAACGCCGCCTGGTGTTCGAAAAACTGTCCCGAATGGGCGTCACCATCGTCGACGCCAAACCGAATGCCGTGACCGCGCGGCTGATTTCCGCCTATCTTGAAATCAAGGCACGGGAGCTGATCTGATGGACACACAGGATCTGATGCGCTCCGCCCGGTTCCGGAAGGAACGGGAAGCCGACTGGCAAAGGCTGGAAACCCTGGTTCGCAAGGCCGAAGGCCAGGGCCTTCAGCATATGGAATTCTCGGAGACCCGCGACCTTGCCTCTCTCTACCGGCAGGCTACGACCTCGCTGGCGATTGCGCGCGAAATCTCGCTCGACAAGGCCCTGCTCGGCTATCTGGAAGCGCTCACGGCCCGTGCATATCTGTGCGTCTACGCCCCGCAGGAACGGCTTGGGGGCCTGCTGGAGCACTTCCTGAGGGAGGGTGCGCCACGGGCGATGCGCCGGTCCTGGTTCTACATTCTGATCGGATTCCTGTGCATGGCGCTTGGCGCCCTCACGGGTTATCTGCTCTATTTCGAGAACAACGACTGGTTCTACGTGATGATGCCGGCCGAACTTGCCGGCAACCGTGGGCCGGACGCGACCACGGAATCCCTGCGCTCGGTCATCTACGGCACCGACCAGGCAAGCGGGCTCGGTGCCTTCGCGACCTATCTGTTTTCCCACAACACCCGCATCGCGATCTTTGTTTTCGGTCTTGGTGTCTTCGCCTGCGCCCCTGCCGTCTTGCTGACGTTCTATAACGGCCTGTCGCTGGGTGCCTTCCTCGCCCTTCACGTCGACCGGGGCCTGGGTCTAGATCTCGTCGGCTGGCTGTCGATCCATGGCGTCACCGAAATCTCGGCCATCTGCATTGCCTGCGGCGGCGGCTTGCAACTGGGGGCCGCGGTGCT